>JBGPLZ010000059.1:0-21271 GCA_041486695.1 Acidobacteriota bacterium
CGCCGGGTCGTGCGAGACCGAGCGACCAGGGCCCCGCCGCGCGCTTCACAGCGCGGTGGGTGGGAGCGAGGCGAGCCGAGGGGAGGCTCGCGCAGCGAGCCGGACCCGTGCCCGGCGACTTGCCTGGCGCGGCGCTTCACACCCGGCTTGACAGGATCGGCGGGGTCCGTATGATGCTTTCGGGGAGGCTGCCCAGTACGGGCTCGCTGGGGAGGTTCCGATGAGAAAGCTTGCGGTTGTCGTTCTGTTCCTCTTGGTCACGTTCGCTTCGCCCGTCCTGGCGGGCATCGGCAAAGGGAACGGCGAGCTCGGCTTCGATGCCGGGTGGACCAACTTCGATGCCACGATCTCGGACAAGACCGCGGGGCGGGTCGCCTTTCGGGGCGGGTATCATTTCACCAGGCTGTTCCAGCTCGAGGGTCAGCTCGGCTGCATGGCGGCCGACGACCACTCCCTCGGGCCTGACGCCACCGTCGCGCTTTGCGCCATGATGGTCGACGGTGTTTTCAACTTCCACTCGAAGAGCGGCAACATCGTGCCGTACGTCCTGGCCGGGGCCGGCAATGCCACGCTCGTCTACGACAATACATTCGCGGGGAAGATCGACGACAGCGGGATGGCCTACCAGGGGGCGGCCGGGGGTCGCTTCTTCTTCGGGAAGAACAAGAGGACGGCGGTCCGTCTCGAGATCTCCGACCTGTTCGCCGACGTCTTCGATCAGAACACCTCGAACGGCAGCTTCACCTGGGGCTTCACGTGGAGGCTGGGGCCGGCGCACTGAGGCCCGGGAACGATGCGCACCTTTCTCACCCACTGGATCACCACGGCGATCGCGCTCGGGGTCTGCGTCTATGCGGTCCCCGGCGTGCACGTGCGCTCGGCGTCCGCCCTGGTCGTGGCGGCGCTCGTTCTCGGGTTCCTCAACGCCATCGTCCGGCCGATCCTCGTGGTGCTGACCTTCCCGATCACCGTGCTGACCCTGGGCCTGTTCTACTTCGTGGTCAACGGGGCGGTCTTCACCCTGACCTCGGTCCTGGTGCCCGGCTTCGAGGTGGAGTCGCTGGGGTGGGGGATCGTCGGCGCCCTGGTCGTCAGCCTCATCTCCTGGTTCATCGGCTGCTTCACGGCCGAAAGACGCCCGCTCGATCGCAAGGACTAGAAGCCTGTCCCAGGCGGATAGGTTCCTAGACCGTCAGGACGATCCGTCCCGTCACGCCGCGGTCGTAGAGGATCTGGTGCGCCTTGGCCACCTCCGCCAGCGGCATCACCCGCGACACGACCGGGCGCACCTTCTTCTCTCCGACCAGACGGAAGCTCTCCGCCAGCTCCCCGGTCGTGGTGGCGAAGGAGCCGCGGATCTCGAGCTCCTTGAGGATCACGAGTCCGGGCATGAAGGAGACCGGGCGCGTCTCGAGATTGCCGACGACGATCATGCGACCGGCCGGCGCCAGGCTGTGGATCGACTGATCGAAGGTCAGGGCGCCGGTGATCTCGAGCACGACGTCGACGCCGCGGCCGCCGGTGGCGCGCCTCACCTGGGAGGAGAACTTGAGATCCGGCGAGACGATCACCTCGTCGGCTCCTGCCTCGCGCAGCCGCGCTTCCTTCTGGGGGGACGAGGTCACGGCATAGACGCGCGCGCCGATCAGCCGGCAGACCTGGATCGCATGCAGGCCGACGCCGCCCGAGGCGCCGGTGATCAGCACGGTCTCGTCGAGCTGCACGCCGCCGCGCGTCCGGGCGACGTGGATCGCGGTGCCGATCGTGCAGGCGCAGATCGAGGCCTCCTCGATGCCGATCCCGGACGGTATCTTGGCCAGACCCTGCTCTTCGGAGACCACGTATTCGGCATAGCCGCCCGGAATCTCCTCGCCGAAGAAGACCCCCTCCTTGCAGAGGGTCGAGCGGCCGCGCCGGCACAGATCGCAGCGGCCGCAGGGCACCCGCTGGATCGACGCGACCCGATCGGTCGGGCGGAAGGCCTGCACCTTGGATCCGACCGCCACCACCTCGCCGGCGATCTCGTGTCCCATGATCGACGGCAGCTTGGTGCGCGGCAGGTTGCCGGAGCGGTTGATGATGTCGTGATAGCAGACCCCGACCGCCTGAACCTTGATGAGCACTTCCCGCTCGCGTAGCGCCTCCGGCGACGGAGCTTCCACCTGCTCGAGACGGAGGTTCTCCGGACCGCCGAACTCCCGCAGCACCACCGCCCGCATCATTCGTTTTGCCATCGCCTCCCCCCTCGCCGGCCTCAGGCCAGCCGGTATCGGATCCCGTCGGGATCCAGCTTGCGCAGCGCCTGCAGCTCCGCCACCGTCGGCTCGTCGGTCGTCCCGCTGCCGGAGTCGATCGGAAAGCCGGTGCTCGCCCGCAGCGCCTCGGTCGTCACGCCGGCATGCCGCGTCACGGTTCGCAGCTCTCCCCCCTGGAGCCGCAGCAGGGCAAGATCGGTGACCACGATCGTCTCGCTGTTGCTCGCCGCGGCGGTCGAAGTCGCGAAGTCGACCCGCTCGACCAGCGACCGCGCCGCCTGGCGCGGCAGGTACACGACCACCTTGCGCACGTACGGCCGCATCGAGGACGACCCGGCAGGCCCCGGCAGCTTGAACGTCGGGCGGGCAAAATCGCCGAGGCAGGTCAGATTCATCCGCGCCGCGCGATCGATCTGCGCGGCGCCGAAGAACATCTGATCGACGCGCCCCTGCCGCGCCAGGTCAAATAAATCCGGCAGGGTGATCCGGGCGCGGCAGCCAACGAGCAGTCGCACGTCGACCGAGGTGAATGAGGCGAACGGGCCGCGCGGGTCGATCGCACCCACGCAATTGATATAGGTGGCCCGCGGAGCGCAGGTCGCCTTGGCGAGCCCGATCGCCAGCATCGGCAGGGCCGAGGCCACCCCCGTGGTGACCACCGCGCCGTCCTCCACCGTCCTCGCGAGGACGGTGACCAGCCGATCGATTGCCGTGCGACGTTCCGGCGCGGCGGGAGGGGTAGCGGGCGCCGAATCGGCCGCCGCGAGCCTCAAGAAGCCGGCCTCGCCGTCCGCGTCGAAGAGGTAGCGCTGGAGGTAGTCCGCGAACCGGTCCTCGCTCGCGAGGGCGACGTAAGCGGCCAGGTGGCCGGCGGCGTGTGGATAGAACCCGTGGCACGAGGTCGGGAAGGCGCCGCGCGGCGCCTCCACCACCATCCGCACCCGATCGCCGGGGACGGTCGGCGTGTCGATCCGCTCGACGATCCTCTCGGCGCTGGCGATCACGGTCCGGCTGGCCGCCGCCTGCAGCGCCTCGGCATAAGGGTCGGCGATCAGAAGATTCCCCAGCCGGTCGGCCTCCTGAACGTGCAGCAGCGCCACGTCGGGGCAGGCCGCGCGCACCACCGGCACGGGCGGTCCCCCATCCGGGCCGGCGAGCATCGGAGTCGCGTTGACGCGGCGGTAATCCGATCCCTCGTCGCCGGGGGCCGCCAGGAACGGCAGGCCGAAGGCGGAGGCGCGCAAAGCCTGCACGATCTCGTAGACGTCGCGCTCGTGCCAGCGCACGGTGCCGCGCTCGATCGCCCGGCGGAGATTGGGCGCCACGACGAAGCCCCCCTCGTACTGGAATCCAAGGAAGCCGAAATCGATCGCGTCGGCGACGCCGGCGCCGACCAGCAGGTCATGCGCCAGCGGGTTGGGCGGGCCGACCAGGCGCAACCCCCGCCGGCGCTGGCGCACGAGCTCTCGCAGCAGCGCCATCGGGGCGCGATTGATGTCGAAGCCGCCGAGGGTCAGAAGCGCTCCGTCGGGGATCGCCCCGGCCGCCTCCCGGAGAGAGACCGTGGCGCTCATCCGGCGGCCGCTTCGATCCGGGCGAGCCGCCCGAACGGATCGATGATCTCGAGCGCCGCCCGCTCCGCCCGGCTCGGCGGCGGGGTGACCGGGATCGGCCCATCGGGCCCGAGAGGGAAGCCGGTGCGGCGCCGCACCTCGTCGGCGGTGGCGTGGGCGTGCACCGAGCGCAGCTGCATCACGCCGTCCTGGAATTCCATGACCGCGAGCGGCGTGACGCACAACGCAGGGCCGCCGGGAAGCCCGGCCGCCTGCCGCCGTCTCCAGCCCGGGACCGACACGTAATCGACCCGCTCCACGAACCGGCGGGTCGAGTGCTCCAGGGAGAAGAGGATCAGATGACGCGCCAGGGTGCCGATCGAGGTCGTGCCGATCGATCCGGGGCCGCGCACCGCCATCCGACCGTCGCGGCCCTTGATGCCGATCAGATTGGTGCTCCCCTCGCGATCGATCTGCATGCCGCCGACGAAGAAGACGTCGCAGAAGCGCTGCGGCGAATCGGGGTTGGCGACGTCCAGGATGGCGTCGTGCGTCTCGAGATATTCGACCTGGCCGCCGGAGATCTCCTGGGGATCGTCGGTCCAGGCCGCGGGGCCGATGGGGGTGCCGCGCTCGACCCTCAGCCCATGCCGGATGATCAGGTTGGGAGCGTGCAGCCGCTGCGCCAGATAGGCGGCGGCCAGGAGCAGCTCGGCATGCAGGCCGAAGGCGACCACCTCGCCATCCTGCAGCTCGCGCGCCACGACGCAGGCGAGGAGCTTCAGGAGATCGGGATCCACGGCCGGCCTCGACGCGGCAGGGGCGCTCACGACGCCACCATCCGCAGCGCCTCGAGGCGCCGCGGCCCGATCGTCCGGACGTACGCCTCGTGATCCTCGAGGCCATAGACATGCCGCTCGAGGTAGCGCTGGTACGGCTCGGGGCGGCCAACGCGGCGCGCCTCTCCGGCCTCCACGTAATCGCGGTAATGATCGAGATCGGGCACGCACCAGCCGCTGGTGCCGCCTGGATGGGAGCCCCAGGGGGCGTCGACCACGAGCGCACCTTTGAGGATGGTGCGCTCGGGGAACTCGAGCACCTCATCGTTGGAGATGATCCGCTCCACCGACACGATGACCGGGCCGCGGCTCGCCAGGGTCAGGGCCCGCTCGGCGAACATGCGGCCCAGGTACGCCCGCCGGGCGACCCGCACGTTCCCGTAGGGGTCCGCTTCGGCGGCGTGCAGGAAGACGATGTCGGGGCGGATCGGCGGAACTTTAAGATAGCGCCGCCCCCCTGCCTCGATTTCCTGAAGGTCGGGATTCAACTCGGGAATCGACGTCCCGACGCCGCCGCGCCAGAGAAGGTGCGGCATGTCCCAGGCCGCCGCCTTGAGGGCCAGGTGCCAGAGACACTCGTCACACTCCCATACCTGAAGCTCACCCCGCTCCGCCGCGCGCCGGAAGGCGGGGGCGATCGGCGCCACCCGCTCGAAGGCGACGCCCGCGGTGATCACCCGGCGGACGACGCCGGCGCCGATCAAGAGATCCGTTTCGATCCCGGAGGTGGGTCCCGAGACGATCGTCAGGTCCTTCACCCGGCGGCGCAGGATGGCGCGGACCAGCGCCATGGGGGGATTCTGGTAGGAGAATCCCGACAGGCCGATCACCATGCCGTCGCGGACGAAGGCCGCGGCCTCGGCAAGGCCCAGGACCCGAAGCGCGCGCGCCCCGTCGCTCACGGCCGCGCCTGCGCCTCGCGGAGCCGGGGGCGGAACTTGTAGCCGTAGACGATGAAGCCGTGCTCCGCGACGTCGCGGATCTTGCGCGTGACCATCTCCACCGGCATGCCGATCGACAGATCGATCCCATCGGTGTCGCTGAGCTGGGCCGTGACCAACGGCCCTTCTTCGAGGCGCACCATGCCGACCGAGTACGGCCCCACCGACGCGAAGCCGCGGGGCGGCTGCGTGACCCGGGTGAAGGAATAGATCGTGCCGCGACCGCTGAAACGGTGCGGCCGCAGCGTCTCCTTCTTGCATGCCGGGCAGATGGTGCGCGGCGGGAAGAAGCGCCCGCCGCACCCGGTGCAGGCGCTGCCCTCCAGGTGGTAGAGCGTGTGACGCATCCGATGGTAGCGAGGCAACTCCATGGGGCCTCCTTGACGATGCGACCCGCGCGTTCGGGGTCGCGACCCTTCAGACCTGCAAGATGTGGGTCACCGCGACCGAACCCGATCCCCCGACGCTCTGGGCCATGCCGATCCTGGCGCCTTTGACCTGGGCCGGCCCGGCCTCACCGCGCAGCTGCTGCACCGCCTCGACGATCTGGTAGGTGCCGCTGGCGCCGACCGGATGACCGCGCCCCTTGAGCCCGCCGAGGGTGCAGATCGGCAGGTCGCCTTCGAGAGCGATCCGTCCCTCCGCGGCCAGCTTCAGGGCGCTGCCGCGATCCGCAAAACCGCAGGCTTCGAGGCAGAGCACCGAGACGATCGTGAAGGCGTCGTGCACTTCGAAGAAGTCGATGTCACCGGGAGCCACCTGCGCCTTCCCGTACGCCAGCCGGGCCGAATCGGCCACCGCCTGCCAGATCAGCGGATCGCGGCGCTCCGCCAGGCCAAGCGTGTCGGTGGCGCAGACCGAGGCGGCGACCCGCACCGGCGGCCGGCGGGCCCGCTTCGCCTCGGCCGACGGGACGATCAGCACGGCGGCGGCGCCGTCGCAGATGCCGGCCGAGTCGAGAATGTTGATCGGGTCGGCCACGATCGGCGAGCGGACGAAATCCTCGACGGTGATCTCCTGACGATAGATCGCGTTCGGGTTGCGGGCGGCGTTGCGGTGACTGTTCACCGAGAAGGGTGCGAAGTCTTCGTGGCGGACCTTGAAGTCATGCATGTAGCGTCGCATGAGCATGGCATTGAGGGCCACGAAGGAGACCCCGTGGCCGGCCTCGTAGTCGGCGTCGGCCGCCAGCGCCAGGGCCGAGGTGACGCCGTCGGTCAGAAGATCGGTCATCTTCTCGACGCCGACCGCCAGCACGACCTCGTGTTCTCCCGAGGCAACCGCGAGACAGGCGGCGCGCACCACCGCGCCGCCCGAGGCGCAGGCCGCTTCGATCTTGAGCGCCTCGATCGGCAGCAGCCCGGCCGCGTCGGTGACGGCTGCGGCGAGGTTTTCCTGCCCGGAGAGCTCCCCGGACAGCATGTTGCCGACATAGAGGGCGTCGAGGCGCTCGATCCCCGCGTCCTGCCTCGCCTTCTGGACCGCCTCGACCGCCAGGTCGCGCAGAGACCGTCCCCAGTGCTCCGCGACCGTCGTCTGGCCGATACCGATGATGCTGACATCTCTCATGGCGTCTCGTCCCCCCGGAGAGCCGGTCCGCGTGCCACGGACGGGCTCTCCTAGAGCATCCGGATCTTGCCGGAGATCCTCAGATACGTCCCGTAATCGTCGATGGTGTGACGGCGCGTCAGATAGTCGCGGACCGCCGGGGCGGCGGCGCGCGCGCCCTCGAGCCGCTCGGTCGCGACGAACGAGAACGCATCGCTGCCGGCCCCCGAGCCGTAGGAGCAGAAGAAGATCCGATCCCCCGCCCGGGCGACGTCGAGCACCGCGGCCAGGCCGAGAAGCGACGCGCCCGAGTAGGTGTTGCCGATCTGGTCCACGACCGTCGACGGCGCGATCTGCTCCTCCGTGAAGCCGAGCTCATGGGCGATCCGGCGGACGAACTTGGGATTCGGCTGGTGGAAAACCGCCCACCGGTAATCGGCGGCGCGCCGGTCCAGATCCTCGAGCAGCCCGCGCGAGGCGCCGCGGGAGTGGGCGAAGTACGCCGGCTCGCCGGTGAAACGGTGCCCGTGCTCGGGGTAATGCATGTGCTGCCGGCGGAAAAAATCGGGCGTGTCGGTGACGTAGGAACGCGAGGCCTCGACGGTCGCCAATCCTTCCGCGGCGGGGCCGAAGAGGAAGGCGGCGCCGCCGGCCGCCGCGGTGAACTCGAGGTGATCGCCCGGCTTGCTCTGCGCCGCATCCATGCCGATGCCCATGGCGTAGTCGGCCATGCCGGAACCGACGAAGGCGCAGGCGGTCTGCATCGCCTCCGACCCGGCCTTGCAGGCGAATTCGAGATCGGCGGCGCTCACCCAGGGCGTCGCCCCGATCGCCTCGGCCACGATCGTGCTGCACGGCTTGACCGCATAAGGCTTCGACTCGGTGCCGACCCAGACCGCCCGGATCTGGTCGGGCGCGACCCCGGCCCGGGCCATCGCGCCCCGCGCGGCCTCGATCGCCATCGTGACCGTGTCTTCGTCGATCGCCGGGACTGATTTCTCCGGAACCGGCAGGCGGCCCTCGCCGCCGCGGCCCCAGGCATCCGCGATCGCCCGGGTCGTGACGCGGAACCTCGGGACGTAGGCCCCATAACCGACAATGCCGACCTGGCGCGCCGTCTTCATCCGTGACCCTCCTGCAGGACGCCGTGCAGCAGCAGATCCGTCAACGCGTCGGCGAGCTGTTCATCGCTCAGCCGCCCGCCCGGACGGTACCACTGACAGATCCAGTTGATCATCCCGAGCACGGCGAAAGCCGCCGCCCCCGGATCGAATCGCCGCGCGCCATCCCGCCGCGCCAGGTCCCTGAACGTCTTCTGCAGGAAGCGGATGTAGCGGCGCTTGCGGGCGTTGATGCGCGTGGCGTAACGTCCCTTGAGGGCGTTGCTCTCGTGCAGGATGACGGTGATCTCCTTGGGCCGATCGCGGGTGATGAGCAGCACATGCCCGCGCACCGTGGCACGCAGCCGCTCGAGCGGGTCTTCGATCGTCTGCACGCGGCTCAGGACCTTCTGCTCGAACAGGTCCATGCCGTACGACATGATCGCGTAGAGCAGCTCCTCTTTGCTGCCGATGTGGTGGTAGACGCCCGCCTTGGTGAGTCCCATGGCCGACGAAATGTCGCCCATGGATGCTTTGTCGAAGCCCTTCTCGCAGAAGAGACGGGCCGCCGTTTCCAGGATCTGGGCCTGGCGCGTCGGCCGATCCTGGCGCGCCCTCCTGGCCTTCAAGGCTCTCTCATCCGCATCTCCTGCAACCCCGGGGCCGGACATCGACCTACCGACCGGTAGGTAGGCTATCTCGCCTCGCTGCTTGTGTCAAGGGGACGGCGCCCTGAGGCGCCCCCGGTGTGATACGCCGCGCCAGGCAGGTCGCCGGGCACGGCGCGTCACACAGTGATCCGCTCGAGCGCCTCACACCAGACACCAGCACGAGTCGCGGCAACCTTCGATCGTTCGCGACCGACGCTCATACCCCCCACCAGATCTGCCCCACCGTCGCTCAGTTCACAGTCCCTCGACCCTTGGTCACCGCCCTCAGCAGAGCGCTGCGGGGCGGGGCGGCGGGGGGGGGGGTGGGCGGGTGGGCGCCCCGGGGGGTGGCGCGCCCCCGCGCGCGGCCCCGGGCCCCCCCCACCCAAACCCCCGGCGCCCCGCCCAGGAGCGCTTGCGTCCCGGGTCACCGCTTGCATAGACTCGGCGCTCTTTCGTGGAGAGGGCGTGGAGAAGGCCGAGCCGGTCGGGACCGCCGGACTGCGACAGGCGATGGGATTCCGCGACGTCGTCCTGTTCTTCATCACGGCGGGCGTGAACCTGCAATGGGTGGCCACCGCCGCGGTCGCCGGCCCCGCCGCCATCACCATCTGGGTCATCGGCTGCCTCGCGATGTCCCTGCCGCTCGCCCTGTGCGTGATCGAGCTTTCCTCGCGCTATCCGCAGGAAGGCGGGATCTACGTCTGGAGCAAGAACGCCTTCGGCGACTTTGCCGCGTTCATGACCGGCTGGACCTACTGGATGAGCAACCTCCCCTATTTCCCCGGAGTGCTCTACTTCACCGCCGGCAACGCTCTGTTTCTGGGCGGTGCGCGCTTCAGCCATCTGTCGTCGAGCCGGACCTACTTCGTGGTCGCTTCGTGCCTGGGACTGGCCCTCGGGACGGGCATGAACCTGGTCGGCCTCGGCGTCGGCAAGTGGCTGACGAACGTCGGCGCGATCGCCCGCTGGCTCGCCGCCGCGACCCTGATCGGGGTCGGCGCGGTCGCCTGGTGGCGTTTCGGATCCGCGACGTCGTTCGACCACGCGTCTCTCACCCCCGGGCTGCAGATCCGCGACCTGATCTTCTGGTCCACCATCGCCTTCGCGCTGACCGGCTTCGAGGCGGCTTCGTTCATGGGCGAGGAGATTCGCGACGCGCGGCGCACCATCCCGCGGGCCATTCTCGTCTCGGCGCCCCTGATCGCGCTGGTCTACATCCTGGGAACGATGTCGGTGCTGGTGGCGCTGCCGGCCGCCGAAATCGGCAGCCTGCAGGGGATCATGGACGCGTTCGCGAGCGCCGGACGGCGTTTGCATTGCGAAGCCCTCATCCCGATCGCCGCCGCCCTGATCGCCATCAGCGCTCTCGGAAGCGTCGGTTGCTGGCTCGGCTCGACCGCCAGGCTGCCGTTCGTCGCCGGGCTGGACAACTTCCTTCCCAAGGGGTTCGCGCGTCTCCACCCGCGCTGGCGCACGCCCCACGTCGCCCTGCTCACCCAGGCCGCGGTGACGGTCATCTGCGTCTTCCTCGGGCAGGCCGGCACCAGCGTGGGCGGCGCCTACAATATCCTGGTCAGCATGTCGGTGATCACGTTCATGCTGCCGTACCTGCTCCTGTTCGCCTCGATGATCCGGCTGCAGTGGACCCCGGCCGGGCCGGGGGTGATCCGGGTGCCGGGTGGCCGGGCGGCGGCGATCGCTCTGGGCGCCCTCGGCTTCAGCACGACGGCGGTCGCCATCGTCCTGTCGATCTTCCCCGCACCCGACGAGGCGCACAAGGGGCTGGCGGTCGCCAAGGTGATCGGCCTGGCCGTCGCGGTGATCGCGAGCGGCGCCACGGTCTATGCCCTGGGCAAGCGCCGGCAGCGGCGGAACGGCCGCAGTGAGGCCGCCTCCGGTTGTCCTTAGGAATCGCCTTCTACAGCGACGCTTCGATGTCGTGCTTGCGACGGGCGACGAACTCCTGCAGCTCCGCCTCGATCGCCGCGTCCATGGGCGGCTTCTGGTAGGTCGCGAGAAGTTGCTTGTAGCGCTCGCTGGCCCTGGCGTAGACGTCCTTCGAACCTTTCTTGACCCAGGCCTCGTACGCTTCGGTGTCGGCCAGCACGGGGAAGTAGAACTCGCTCTTGAAACGCTTGCGGGTATGCTCCTCCCCGAGAAAATGGCCTCCCGCGCCGACGTGCGCCATCACGTCCAGGGCGAGCGTCCCCTCATCGACCACCACACCCGAGAAAAAGCGTCCCATCATTTCGAGGAGCTCGGCATCGAGGACCATCTGCTCGAATGAGGCGGTCAGGCCGCCATCCGACCAACCGGCGCCGTGCAGGACGTAATGCACCCCGCCGAGCACGATCGGCCAGAGCATCATCATCTTCTCCTGTCCGGCCTGGTGGTCGGGGATCTTCGAGTTGGTCAGCACCCCTCCACCGCGACAGGGCAGCTTGTAACGCCGCGCCATCTGCGCCGAAGCGAGGATGCCGAGCGCCGCCTCGGGCCGGCCGAAGGCCGGGGCTCCGGTGCGCATCTCGAGCCCGGTCAGGAACGACCCGTACATCACCGGAGCCCCGGGCCGGACCAGCTGCGCGAGCACCACGGCGGAGAGCGCCTCGGCGTTCTGCTGGGCCACCGCCGCGGCCAGCGTCACCGGGCTGGTCGCCCCGGCCATGATGAACGGCGTGATGATGTTGACCTGGCCGGCGGCGGCGTACTCGATCAACCCTTCCGCCATGTTGGAGTCATAGCGCAGCGGGCTGTTCGAGTTGATGATCCCGACCAGGACCGGTTTGTCGAGAAGGGCCTCCCGGCCGCCGAAGACGATCGCCATCATGTCGATGTGGTCGCGGGAACGCAGCGTGCTCCAGGCATCGCCGATCATCCCTTTGGCGCTCATCGTGACCTGGTCGTAGAGCATGTCGAGATGCCGGGTCTCGACCGGCAGGTCTTTCACCGCCACCTCCGGGCAGCCGTGATGCATCACCTCGAGCACCTCCGACAGCCGGATCAGGTCCCGCTGGTCCTTCACCGTCCCGTCGCGCCTCCCCCCGTCGCGATCCGCGACGAACGGTGGTCCGCTCACCGGCGCGAACACCAGGTTGTCGCCGCCGATGACCACGTCGTTTTTCGGGTCCCGCGCATGGATGGTGAATTGCGAGGGGGCCTTGCGGATCTGCTCCTCGACGAACTCCGGAGGGAAGAAGACCCGCTGCTCAGCATCGTCGACCTTGACCCGGGCCTTGCGGAACAGATCGAGGGCGCGCGGCTCTTCGAACCCCACCCCCTGGTCGCGCAGGATCGCCAGAGTCGCCCGGTGGACCTTCTCCTCCGCCTCGGGCGTCATGATCGTGATCGGCTTGATGGTGTTCTTGAATCCGCGCATTGTGGCAGAGCGTAACAGAGCCGGGGCGCCGGCGGCAAGGCGACGCCCTGGCCGATGGTCGCACGGTGAGACGACCTTGGCGTCAGGATCAGGGCGCGACGGTTCCGCGCGCCGCATAGATCTGCACGGTGTTGGACCGTGAGTCGTTCCAGACCGGAACGATCCCGTCGCTGGTCGCCGCGAGGGTGTTGTAATCCCCGCCAAGATAGGTCGCGTCGACCTTGGAGCTCTCCGTGGAGACCCTCAGGTTAGGCAGGAAGGTCTGCCCGTCACGAGTGTTCGTGTAGAAGAGATCGTAGTCGAGAAGCTTCGGATCGAGCCGCCGGTCGAGCCAGATCAGGCTCAACAGCCCGCTCGGCTGCACCGCGATCCAGGGCAAGAACTGGTCGGCGGAGGTCGCATCGTCGCTGACCTTGATCGGCGCGCTCCAGGTGCGGCCGCCATCCCTGGAGAAAGACAGTCTCACGTCGGCATTGACGCAGGGATTGTCGATGAAGCCCAAGCTGTCGGTGATCGCGGTGCAGCGGCCGCTTGAAAAGTCGGTCCAGGCCACGTAAATCGTGCCGTCCGGCGCGATGGCGGCCGTCGGGTAACTGGTCGCAAGGATCCCGACCGAGTCGACCCCGAACTTCGCGGAACCGTTGTCGAGCAGGTAGAAGCCGGGGCTCGGGAGATCGGCGGCGACGTCCGCCGGGGCGCTCCAGCTGCTTCCCCCATCCTTCGAACGAACGTACTTGATCGACGTCCGCTGGGTGACGTGACTCGAATCCTGGTAGAAGATGTACGCTGTGCCATCCGGCGCCACCACGGGCAGGCTTCCCCCCACCGATCCGTTCGAGAAGGCATCGACCGGACGGCTGATGGTCGTCGGTGTCGACCAGGTGGCGCCCCCGTCCCGGGAGACCGTCACGTTGATGATGAAGTCGAACGCGGGGAGGTCGGTGTAGCTCAGGTAGATCGTCCCCTTGAACCGGCTTTTCGGCTGCGCGTCGACGGCGATGTACGGCTTGTCCGGATCGGGCGTCCCGATCGCGGTGCCGCCGACGACGGCGAGGCTCGAGGTCGCGAAGCTGCGCCCTCCGTCGGTTGACTTCGCCACGCGGAGGTCCGCCGTGGTGATGGATCCCACCGGGGTCACGTCCAGATAGGAGAAATAGAAATTCCCGGCCGCATCGGCCGCCAGCGCGGGGTCAAAACACGAATTGAGGGACGTGCCGGCCGGCGGGCGGCCGCCATCTTTCCAGGTGATCCCGCCGTCGATAGTGAAATTCGTATGGCAGACGTCGGACGTCTGCGCGCTGTCGCGCCCGAAGTGCGCCGCGACGAGGTTCTTCGGATTCTTCGGGCTGGCGGCGATCGTCGGTTCAACCTCCCACTGCGACGAGGGTTGGCCGGAGCTCAGCAGGATATTCGGACCGAACCGGACCTGGACCGGAGCGGTCGATGCCGATTGCCCAAGGGCGATCCCAATGGCAGCAATCAGCGGGAGGATCAGCGAGCGGACCGAACGGGTGGGCGTCATGGGGCGGGCCTCCGCGCCGGGGCGACAACGACCCCGGGGTGTTCGAGTTTCTTAAATGCCCGCGGCGAGATTCAGACTGTGCGGACAATCTACGTCGATCGCCGAGAGCCCGCAACAAGATTATCAGTTCGGCGGCGATCTTTTGGCCGTGTCAGCGCGGCAGGAGCGGCGTCAAGAGAAGAAGCCCGCCCCAGACAACGACCAGTGAAGTGAGGTCGAGCAGAAGGCCCGAGCGGATCATCCGGTGCAGCGGCACGAGGCCGGTGCCGTAGACGATGGCGTTGGGCGGCGTCGAGACCGGGAAGATGAAGCCGCAGGTCGCCGCCAGGCCGACCCCGAGGGCCGGACGCACCGGGTCGAGGCCGGACGCCTGGGCGACCGCGATCACCATCGGCACCAGAAGGGTCGCCGCCGCGGTATTCGAGGCGAACTCGCTGACCACGATCGTCAGGGCCACGGCGCAGAAGAGAAGCCCGGCGCCGCTTCTGGCCAGGCCGAGGGTCCGCAGCCCCTCCCCCACCGAAAGCGCCACGCCGGTCGACTCGGCCAGGGTTCCGAGCGATAACCCGCCGCCGAACAGCAGGATGATGCCCCAGTTGACGCGCCGTCCCTCCTCCCACGACAGGGCGAACCGCCGGCTCCGCCACTCCAGGGGGGTCACGAAGAGAAGCGTCGCGCACAGCAGCGCCACGCCCGCTTCGGGAAGATGGCTCTCGAGGGCCCGGGTGAGGTCATGGTCGCGGCCCAGAGCGAGGCTGGCGATCGAAGGGAGGCTCCAGAGACATCCGGCCAGCGCGAACGCGGCGATGGTGACCGCGGCGCCGCGCGCCATCCACCGCGGTGCGACGGGCTCCACGGCCGTGGTCGCCCCGGAACCCGCGGTCGCCGCCGGGAGCGCCCCCGGAACCTCCTGGTCGCCGGCGCGCTTCACGACGAGGTGGGTCCAGAGGATCGCGGCAACGAAGAGAACGATCGCGATCGGCAGGCCGAACAGAAGCCACGGCACGAAGCCGACGCGCACGCCGCACAGCCGCTCAAGGTAGCCGGCGACCAGGAGGTTGGGCGGCGTGCCGATGAGCGTCGCCATGCCGCCAATGGAGGCGCCATAGGCGACCATCAGGAGCATCCCGGAGGCTTCGGCGGTCGGCTCGCGGGCTCCCGGCCCGGCCTCCGCGAGCGCCCCATCCCGGCGGACGACGCCGACGGCGATCGGGGTCATCAGCGCCGCCGTCGCGGTGTTGGACAGGCAGGTGGAGACCATCGCCGAGGCGCCGCCGATCCCGAGCAGCCGCCCGAGGAGGGAGCGCGCGAATCTCCCGGCGCCGAGGAGGCGCCCCGCCACGCGGCGGTCGAGCCCATACTTCTGGAACGCCTCGGCCATCAGGAAGCTGCCGACAAAGAGAAAGATCACCGGGTCGGCGTAGGGGGCCAGAACGGCGCGCACCGGGGCGACGCCGAGGATGATGCAAAGGGCCGATGCGAGAAGCGCGGTCGCGGGGAGCGGAATCGCCTCGGTCACCCAGAACGCGACCGTCAGGGCCAGCACGGCGAGGAGGCGGCGGGCCTCGGGCGGATGCCCCCCCGGATTGACGATATAAAGAAGGAGGGCCGCCGCAGGACCCACGACGAGCCCGGCGGTCCGGAGCCGATCCTCGAGACGGGCCGTGGGAAATGGTGGCGCGTCGCGCCGGGGGACCTTCATTGGACCCTTCGCCCGCCGGCCCGGGTCAGGGTGCTTCGGCGAACCGGAGAACCTTGTCGGCGATCTGCGCGCCAGTGAAGCCGAATTTTTCCGCCAGGACCTTCGCCGGCGCCGAGGCGCCGAACCGATCGATCCCGAGGAGGAGCGCCTCACAACCGGCGACCCGCTCCCAGCCCTGCAGGCGGGCCGCCTCGATCACGACCCGCTTCGTCCCGCGCGGCAGGACGGAGAGCCGATAGTCCTCCGACTGCCCGAGAAAGAGATCGGGACAGGGCATCGAGACCACGCGGCACCCGAGCCCCCTCGCGGAGAGAAGCCCTTGCGCCTCGATCGCCAGGCCGACTTCGGAGCCGCTGGCGATGAGGATGACGCGCGACCCGGCGCCGCCGGGCGAGCCTCCTTTCGAAGCTCCCCCGCCCGCGGCAGGCGCGGCGTCAGAGACGACGTAGCCGCCACGGAGGATCGTTTTCATGTCGAACCCGGCCGGCCGCGGCAGCGGCGGCAGGTCCTGCCGCGTCAGGACCAGGGCGGTCGGCGCCCCTTGCCGCTGCAGGGCGAGCGCCCAGGCCATGGCGGTCTCCGGTCCGTCGGCGGGACGCACGACCAGCAGGTTCGGGACCGTGCGCAGGCTGGCGATCTGCTCGATCGCCTGATGCGTCGGTCCGTCCTCGCCGAGGAAGATGCTGTCGTGCGTGAAGACGTAGATCACCTGAAGCCCCATGAGGGCCGCCAGCCGCATCGGCGGCCGCATGTAATCGGAGAAGATCAGGAAGGTGCCGCCGAAGGGGATCGGCCCGCCGTGCAGCGCCAGGCCGTTGAGGATCGACCCCATGCCGTGTTCCCTGACGCCGAAGTAGAGATTGCGCCCGGCGAACGTCTCGCGGCTTATCACCTGGCTCGAGGTGATGTGGGTCTTGGTCGAGGTCTCGAGATCGGCGCTTCCGCCGCACAATGAGGGCACCAGCTCGGCCACTTTCTGGATGAGCCGCCCGGAGAGGCTGCGGGTCGCCTCGGCCTTGGCCGGCTGCGGAAGCGCCGCCAGGAGCCGCTCGAAGAGATCGTGAGGCACCAGCCGCTCACGGTAGCGGTCCCACTCCACCCGCATCTCGGGATGGGCGGCGCTCCAGGCCTCGAAGCGCGCCCGCCACTCCTGGTGGGCGCGGCGTCCTGCTTCGGCCCGCTCCGCGAACAGCCGGCGGACTTCGTCCGGGATGAGAAACGTCGGCTCGAGCGGCCAGCCGAGGTTTTTCTTGGTGGCGGCCACCTCCTGATGACCGAGGGGCGAACCATGCGCCTCGGATGAATCGTGCTTGCCTGGGCTCCCCGCCCCGATGTGGGTGCGGGCGAGAATCAGCCGGGGACGGGAGGTCTCGCGCCCGGCCTCCGCCAGGGCCGCTTCGATCTGCGCATGGTCGTGCCCGTCGATCCGCTGCACGACCCAGCCGTAAGCCTCGAACCGCTTCCCGACATCCTCCGAGAATGAAAGCCTCGCCTCGCCATCCAGGGTGATCCGATTGTCATCGTAGATCACGGTCAGGTTGCCGAGGCCGAGATGCCCGGCGATCGACGCCGCCTCGGAGGCGATCCCCTCCATCATGTCTCCGTCGCTGGCGATGGTCCAGACTCGGTGATCGACGATGAGGTGCTCGGGGGTGTTGAAACGCTCCCCCAGCATCTTCGCGGCGATGGCCATGCCGACGCTGTTGCCGACCCCCTGGCCGAGGGGACCGGTGGTGGTCTCGACGCCGGGAGCGCAGCCACGCTCGGGATGCCCCGGCGTCATGCTCTCCCATTGCCGGAAACGCTTGAGCTGCTCGAGCGGCAGCGCAAAGCCGCTGAGGTGCAGGAGCGCGTAGAGCAGCATCGAGCCGTGCCCCGCCGAGAGCACGAAGCGATCGCGATCGGGCCAGCCGGGGGCCTGGGGATCGAAGCGCAGGTGCCGGGTCCATAGAAAGAATGCATAGTCCGCCGCCCCCATCGGCAGGCCGGGGTGACCCGACCGGGCCTGCTCGACGACGTCGACGGCGAGCATCTTGATCGTATTCACGGCCAGGCGGTTCAGATCCGTCGAGGTCGCGGGCGGCGGCATCGGAGGTCGTCTCCTGGGGTCGGGGCCGGGACGCGCGCTGCGCTCAGGCCGCTCCGGAGGCGAGGGCGGCCTCGAGGTCGGCGGTGAACTTACGGACGACCTCATCGTGGTGCGGCTGCCGCGGTCTCTTGTGCATGACGACATCCTTCATTCCGCGCGCGTACGACGAGTGGGAGATGAGCCGCCCCCCCTCGAACAATCCGAACGTATCCGTCACCTTCTTGCCGATCTGGAAGATCTCGGAGGTCGAGAAGCGCATCCGCTTGATGATCTCGTCGGTCAGGATCTGATACTCATCCCCGAGGATCTGGTTCCCTGGCATGGCGAAGCTCTCGAACACCGGGCGTGCTTCTTCGAGCGTGGCCTTGCGATCGGTCTCGAGATGCTGCCGGACGACCCCCTCGTACCAGTGGAAGTGGCGCCACTCATCGGCGATGATCTTGGTCAGGAGCTCGTTGAGGAGCGGCTCCTGCACGGTGCGCCGGAACATCTGGTAGAAGAAGGCGGTCAGGAGCTCCTGGCAGTACGTGAAGACATTGGCCTGCAGGGGAGTCGTGACGTAGGGAACCTCGAACTTCCGGGCTCGCGGACGCTCGAGAGAGATCCGCAGCTCGTCCGGGCTGAGGCCGACGAGGTGGAGGTAGGCCACCAGCTTGTCGGCGTGGTTCTGCTCCTCCCTCTCCCAGAGCTGGAAGAAGGTCGACATCGTGTCGTTGGTGCAGAACTTGTCCAGGAGCAGCGCCGTGTAGACGTCGGCGTACGACTCGACGAAGGTGACGAGCTTCACGGTCAGCAGGTTGTCCAGCGTCAGCTTGCTGCGATCGAAGATCGACCAGTCGATCTTCACGGGGCCGGCATCGTCCCAGCGGATCTTGCGGGATCCCATCTCGAACTTCTCGAAGCGCCCCGCCATCTGCGCGTCGTCGACCGGAATCGTCGACCGTGCCGGAACGTAGGGCCTGCCACCCGGGGCGGTCTGGCTGCCGGGCGTTTCGAACGTCGGGGTGATGTTCATCGTCGGTCTTACCTCGCTGATATGTTAGGTCCTGTGACGCTCGACGGCCACCTTCTGCGACTTTTCCTCCTCCGGGCACGGCACCGGGTAGAGGTTGGTGTAGCACGACGTGCAAAATGAGCGCGACTCGCCGACGGCCCGGAACATCCCTTCCAGCGACAGATACCCGAGAGAGTCGGCCCGGATGTAACGCCGGATCTCGTCCACGGTGTTGGAGGAGGCGATCAGCTCCGCCCGGCGCGGCGTGTCGACCCCATAGTAACAGGGACCGACCGTCGGCGCGGAGGAAATGCGCAAGTGGACCTCGCTCGCGCCCGCCGAGCGGATCATGGACACGATCTTGCGGCTCGTGGTGCCGCGCACGATCGAGTCATCGATCAGGACGACCCGCTTCCCCTGGATCAACGAGCGCACGGGATTGAGCTTCAGCTTGACCCCGAAGTGCCGGATCGACTGGCGCGGCTCGATGAACGTGCGCCCGACGTAGTGGTTGCGCACCAGGCCGAACTCGAGCGGCACACCCGTCGCCTCCGAGAATCCGAGCGCCGCGGAGACCCCCGAATCGGGAATCGGCACGACGATGTCGGCGTCGGCCGGCTGCTCCCGGCCGAGCTCGCGGCCGAGGCGCTTGCGGACATCGTGCACCCCGCGGCCGAAGACCACCGAATCGGGGCGGGAGAAGTAGACGTACTCGAAGATGCACTGCGCCACCGGCTCGGCCGGGAAGGGACGGTACGACTGGACCCCGGCCGGCCCGATGACGACCATCTCGCCCGGCTCGACGTCGCGCACCATGGTGGCATCGATCAGGTCGAGGGCGCAGGACTCCGAGGTCAGAATATGCGCATCCCCCAGCCGTCCGAGCGACAGCGGCCGGAAACCGCGCGGGTCGCGCACGCCGATGATCCGGTCGGGAGTGATGAACAGGAGCGAGTAGGCTCCCTGCACCTGCTTCAGGGCGTCGACGATCGCCGCCTCCACGTCCGCATGGGTCGAGCGCGCGATCAGATGCAGGATCACTTCGGTGTCGGACGAAGTCCTGAAGATCGACCCCGCCTGCTCGAGCGCGGTCCGGATCTCGGTGGCGTTCACCAGGTTGCCGTTGTGCGCGATGGCGATCTCGCCCTTGGACGACTCGATGCGGAACGGCTGGGCATTGACCAGGTTGCTCTTCCCGGCCGTCGAGTAGCGCACGTGGCCGATCGCCAGAGCCCCCTTGAGGCGCCGGAGCTGCTGCTTCTTGAAGATGCGGGCGACGTGCCCCATCCCCTTCTCTTCGAGCAGCCGCACGCCGGTCGAGGAGACCAGTCCGGCCGACTCCTGGCCGCGGTGCTGGAGACCGTGCAGCCCGAGATAGGTCAGATTGGCCGCTTCCGGGTGGCCGTAGACGCCGAAAACCCCGCACTCCTCGCGGAATCGATCGTCATCCGTGCACCGAATCAGCGACACGTATCCTCCGCAGACCCGCTCATTATACAACCGATGGGTCCCGAAGCCGGGGCGAGCTCAATCCCATGCGTCCAGGAGCCAGGGCGCTCCCTTCTTGACCATCCTGAGGGTGTGCACGGAACCATCGAGCGGCGTGGGGCGGTGCGCATTGCTCTCGAACAGCTTGATCCTGGCCACGGAGGCCGCGGGCCCTTCGGGCTTCATCTCAAGGATCTGGTAGGCGGCATGGCGCGGATCGGGGCCTCCGACGAGCAGATCCCGCAGAGCCTGATCGCGCCCATTGAATTTCTTTATGAAGGCGGGGCTCATGTTGGAGCGGGCCGCCCGCAGATCGCCGCGTGTCCAAGCCCTCAAGAGCAGCCGGAGCGCAGTCACTCCGGAGACCGCCTCGCGGAAACGAAGCGGGTCGGTCCGCAGTCGATCGAGCGACGCGACGCGCCACAGGCCATCCTCCTGGCGCACCAGGCGGGCGGTCTCCACGCGCAGCTCGGTCGCTTCTCCCTGCTCCTCCCAGAGGCTGCGCATGCTGGCGAGGTAGGCGGCGGGTCCGCCGCCGGTGGGAGCCGCTGCGGAGGTCTCGGGCGGCCTCGCTCCCACTGCGCTCCGCACCACCTGGGCCGCCGGCTTCAGATCCCTCTCGGAGAAATCGTAGGCGGCGATCCGACCGCCGCGCTTGCCGTTAAAGGGGGCGGAGTCATGGTCGAAGCGGGCCTGCAGATCGGCAGTCATCACAGCCTTGAGCTCGCGGATCGTCAGGTAGTGGCGAAGTCCCATGAAGGCGGCGAGAGCGCCTCCGGCGGTTCGCGTCGGGTCCTCGGGAACCGCGGCGCTCTCCGGCGCGCTCGAGAGCGCGTCGCCCGGCGGCGCCTGCTGCGCCGCCACGAGCGACGCCACCGCGCCGGCGAGCGCCAGCAAGCCAGCGGCCGCCGCGAGGCGAAACGGGCGGTTCAATCGGCGTTGATGCACGCGGGCCTCCTTACGACATCGCCCTTCACGCGTCGTTCGGCAGGCGCGCGGGCGGAGTGTGACGGTATCGTGGGGCCGCCCCGGCGTCAAGAGGCGCGGTCCGTGAGGCAACCCCTGTGTGAAGCGTCGCGGCCTGTCGTCGCCGGGCACGGGTCCGGGTCGCTGCGCGACCCTCCCGTCGGCTCGCCTCGCTCCCACCCACCGCGCTGAGGACCGCGCGGTGGGGCCCCGGTCGCTCGGTCTCGCACGGCCCAGCGACGACA
>JBGPLZ010000060.1:0-20519 GCA_041486695.1 Acidobacteriota bacterium
ATCACGGAATTCCTGATCGCTGATCTCCATCTCGTCGAGGAAGATCCGGCCGCTCTCCTGCGACACACGGCCGAGAAGGGTGTCGCGGATGGCCCGCGGCTGCTCATAGATCTCCTTCAGCATGAAGTGCTTGAAGCCGGCCTTCTCGGCCATGATCGGATCCCAGGTGATCCGCTGCACGCTCTTCTTGACCGTGTGACCGTCGGCGTTGGTGATCACCACGCCGCCGTCGGTCACCACGGCCATCTCGCGGTCGTCCAGGAAGAAGACGTCGCGAGTGTGGTGCAGGATCGCCGGGATGTCCGAGGCGACGAAGTACTCGTCCTTGCCGAGGCCGATGACCAGCGGCGGGCCGTTGCGCGCCGCGACGATCTTCTGCGGATCCTGGGTGGAGATGGCCGCGAAGGCATAAGAGCCCTGGAGCCGGGGCACGGCGCGGCGGACCCCTTCTTCGAGCGCCAGGCCGGGAGTCTTCTTGCGGTTCTCCTCGATCAGGTGGGCGATCACCTCGGTGTCGGTCTCGGTCTTGAACTGATGACCGACGGCCGACAGCTCGCGCTTCAGGTCCTTGTAGTTTTCGATGATGCCGTTGTGCACGACGACCAGGGAGCCGGTGCAGTCGCGATGAGGGTGGGCGTTCTCTTCGGTCGGGCGGCCGTGCGTGGCCCAGCGGGTGTGGCCGACGCCGAACGTCCCCTCGAGATTCGTCAGCCGGAGGCTTTCCTCGAGATCGCGAAGCTTCCCCGCACTGCGCACCACCTGGATGCTGCCGCCGTTGATGACGGCGATGCCGGCGGAGTCATAGCCGCGGTACTCCAGACGGCGCAGACCGTCCAGGAGGACGGTGCTGACCTTCTTGTGGCCGATGTAACCAACGATGCCGCACATGGTCTCACCCAATATAGGACGGAACCGGACCGGAACCCAGGCTCGCGTGCTACTTGGACCGCTCCGGAGTTCCTTTGGCCTTGGCGAAGGGGCCGAAGCGGCGGGCCCAGTCTTCCTTGACGACCTGCCGGGTCCGGGAGATGGCCAGGGCGTAAGCCGGCACGTCCTTGGTGATCGTCGAGCCGGCGCCGATGAAGGCGCCCCGTCGCACCCTGACCGGCGCCACCAGCTGGGTGTCGCTGCCGATGAACACCTCGTCCTCGATGATGGTGCGGTGTTTGGCGACCCCGTCGAAGTTGCAGGTGATGGTTCCGGCGCCGACGTTCGCCCCCTTGCCGATCTCGGCGTCCCCGAGGTAGGTCAGGTGGTTCGCCTTGCTGCCGCGGCCTAGATGGGTCTTCTTGGTCTCGACGAAGTTCCCCACGCGGGCCTCCTCGTCGAGAACCGTCTCGGGGCGAAGGTTGGCGAAGGGACCGACCCGGCAGCCGCGGCCGATCGACGAGGCGGTGATGGTGCAGAAGGGAAAGACCGAGGTCCCGTCGCCGAGCTTCGAGTCGGCGATCCGACAGCCGGTGCCGATCCGCACGTCGTCGCCGACCTCGGTCCGGCCGATCAGCAGGACGCCGGGCTCGATGAAGGTGTCGCGGCCCACCTTGACGTCGGCGTCGATGTAGGTGGTCTCGGGGTCGATCAGGGTCACGCCGGCCTCCATCAGCTCCTCGGCCTTGCGGCGGTAAAGGGCCCGGGCCGCGGCCGCCAGCTCGCGCCGGTCGTTCACGCCCAGAACCTCGGTCGAATCGGGGTGCCGGTAAGCGGCGACCTTGCGGCCGTCCTTCCTGAGGATTTCGACCAGATCGGTGAGGTAGATCTCGCCCTGGGCGTTGTCGCGTGTCGCCCGGCGCAGCGGTCGCAACAGGCTCATCGCGTCGACGCAATAGATGCCGCAGTTGATCTCCTGCGTGGTGCGCTCCTCGGGCGTGGCATCCGCTTCCTCGACGATCCGTGACACGTCGCCGCTGTAGTTCCGAATCACGCGCCCGTACCCCTTCGGCTCCGGCACCACGGTGGTGAGAAGGCTCAGGGGAGCGCCGGAGGCCCGGTGGAACTCGACGAAGCGGAGCAACGTCGAGGGGCGCAGCGCCGGCAGGTCGCCATTCAGGATCAGGACGTCTCCTTCGTAACCGGCGAGCTGCCGATCGGCCGACAGGACGGCATGTCCCGTGCCGAGCTGCTCCTTCTGGTAGGCGAAGGCGATCCTCTTGTCGCCGTCGCCGACCGCCTCGCGCACCTCGTCGGCCTGGTTGCCCACCACCACGATCGTTCGCTGCACACCTGCCGACCTCGCGGCCTCCACGACGTGGCGCACCATCGGGCGACCGGCGACGGCATGCACCAGCTTCGAGGTTCGCGAGTGCATCCGCTTGCCCATGCCGGCGGCCAGGACCATGGCGCAGATGTCGCGCTTGCGCGCCGCCGCGGCCGGCCGGCGGTCGGCTTCCGAGAGGGTCGCCGGTTTTGTCCCGACGGGGCGGAGCGGGTAGGGAGCGCGCGAGACCGGGGATCCGGAGGATGCGTTGCCCACCGGCCCGTTGCCGGTCGGCCCCTGCAACCCGGCCGGAAGACGCGGCGCGCCAAAGGCGGTCATTCTCGGCGGCGGGGCGGCGGACGATGGGTTTGGCGATGACGCCGCGGGGCGGCTCTCGGGACGTGGCGGGGAGCCACCGCTCGCGCGGCCCGAGGGCCGGGTCGGCCGGCCATGCTTGGAACGCCGCGGCGGTCGAGCCCGGCGAGCCCTGGGGGCGGGGCGTCGGGGTTTCCGTGCAGGACGTTGGCGGCGCTTGCTGCTCACGGTAGTGGGGAAGGTGCGTTCACGCTTCCTCGGGGTGGATCAGGTTCATGAAGTCCTCATCCTCCCGGAGCGGCTCGAAATCAGGGTCATTGCGCGCGTAAATGCGGTTCGTGGCATTCAGCTCGACCGCCTCGCGAAGGTGCTTCAACGCATCCTGCCGGTCGCCCTTCAGCGCGAGCGTCGAGGCGAGCACATAATGGATCTTCTCGTCTTTCGGGTCGGCCTCGAGAGCGCGGTCGAGGTACTTGACCGCCTCCTCGTACTCCGCATCGTTGGCCTTCATCACGCCGTAGTAAAAGAACTCTTCGGGCTTCCTCGGCTGCGGCGGCTTGCGGTCTGCCATCCCCTTGCAGATCCGGATGTAGACCTGGGCGCGGTCGAGAAGCTCCTTCTCGTTCGGGAAGCCGTCGACGATCGCCTGGAAGTGCTCGAGCGCCCCGTCGTAGTTCTGCTTCCCGAGAGCCGTCACCCCGCGCTCGAAGTCCTTGAGGGCCTTCTCCTGAAACTCCCAGGAGTTCGGAGTCGCGGTGGCGGGTATCGGCTTGCCTGGCTTTTTTGTCGCCTTCTTCATCGGTGATCTCTCGTCCCTGCCTGTGAAACCCGGCCGGAGAGCCGCGGCCCCCCGCGGCGATTCGGGTTTTCTCAATGGCGATTCTGGTCTTACCAATTGAGAAGGAAAGATTTGCGAACCTGTGATGCTAGCAAATGCTATCTTTACCTGTCAACGTTCTCGATACCCGGCGGGAGTCCTGAGAAGCCAAACAGTGGCCGTGGGCAGGCGCGCGGCGCTCCATCCGGGGCTCGATCTGGTCGTGGCGTCGCCATGTAACGCATTGATAATGAAGGATATCATCGCTTGGGCGCAGAAATGAGCGGATCGTCCTGGCTGGCCTTCATCGGGCTCGGATCGAATGTCGGGGAAAAGAGGAAGAATCTGGAGCAGGCCCTTGACGCGCTGCAGCGGGCAGGTGTGCAGCCTGTCCTCCAGTCCTCGCTCTACCGCACCGAGCCTGTGGACCTGCTCGACCAGGAAGAGTTCATGAACCAGGTGGCAGGATGCCGGTCGCCCCTGCCGCTCGAGCGCCTGCTTGGGCTTTGCCTCGAGATCGAGCAGGCGCTCGGCCGGCTCCGGACGCGCGACAAGGGCCCGCGCCTGATCGATCTCGATCTCCTGCTTTACCGGGACGAGGTGCGCCGGTCCGCCGGGATCGAGGTGCCGCACCCGCGCATGCATCTGCGCCGGTTCGTCCTGGTGCCGCTGGTCGAGATCGCCCCCGGGGCTTGGCATCCGGTTCTCAAGATGACGGCGGCCGATCTTCTGGCGCGCTGTCCAGACCGGTCGCGCGTCGAGCCGCTGGCGGTCTGACGGCGCGGGGCAGGAGCGGCGTGGGGGGGCCCGCCGCGACGATTGCGCCGGACCGGGCGGGCGGCTATAATGCGCGCTTCCATTGGACAGGAGCGGATGAATTTCAAGTTCATCGCCGTCGAGGGGCCGATCGGCGTAGGCAAGACCAGTCTTGTCGAGTTCCTCGCCACGCGCCTCGAGGCGCGCAAGGTCCTGGAGCAGGTGGAGAATCCCTTTCTGCCCGATTTCTATCAGGACCGCCCGGGCGCCGCCTTCCAGTGCCAGCTCTTCTTCCTTCTCAATCGCTACCGGCAGCAGCAGGAGCTGGCCCAGGGGAACCTGTTCCGCCAGGCCACCGTCTGCGACTACGTCTTCGCCAAGGACAAGATCTTCGCCTACTTGAATCTGACCGACTCGGAACTCATGCTTTATGAGAAGCTGTACGGCGTGCTGGAGGAGCAGGTCCCGCACCCCGACCTGGTCATTTACCTGCAGGCCCGCGACGAGGTCCTGATGGAGCGGATCCGCCGGCGCGAGCGGGATTATGAAAAGGAGATCTCGGAGAAGTACGTCGCGGAGCTCAACCGGGCCTACAACTACTTCTTCTTCCATTACAATCAAACGCCCCTCCTGGTGATCGACACGTCGGACATCGACTTCGTGAAGAGCCAGGAGGATCTCGAAGAGGTGCTGCGCCAGGTTCAATCGATGCAGAAGGGCGTGCAGTACTACATCCCACTCGGATCCTCCAAGGGACCGGGATGGGTGAAGCCGTAGGCGGCAGCCCCGACGCATCCCGTTCCAAGACCCGTTCCCTCTACCGGCCCCGGTCGTGATGGTCCGAGCCGGAGGGGAGAAGGAGGCTCCCGTGCCCGACCAACCCGTCCCGAGCGGCCCCGTGCCGCCCGACCCTGCTCTCCGACCGGTCACTGTTCCCGGGCTGCGCGCCGCCAAGGCGACCGGCCGGCGGATCGTCATGTTGACCGCCTACGACTTTCCGACCGCACGGTTGCTGGACGAGGCCGGAATCGACGTCCTCCTGGTCGGCGACAGCGTCGGCAACAACGTGCTCGGGTACGACAGCACGCTGCCGGTGACGATGGAGGAGATGCTGCATCACACGCGGGCGGTTGCCCGCGGGACGCGGCGGGCGCTGGTCGTCGCCGACATGCCGTATCTCTCCTATCAGACCGGGACGCGCGACGCGATTCGAAACGCCGGCCGCTTCCTGAAGGACGGAGGCGCGGCGGCGGTCAAGATCGAAGGCGGGCGACGGCGGGCGCGCCTCGTCCGATCCCTCATCGACGCCGAGATTCCGGTGATGGGACACATCGGCCTGACTCCCCAGTCGGTGCACCTGATGGGCGGCTACCGGGTGCAGGGCAAGAAGGTGGACGAAGCGCGAGATCTGGTAGCTGACGGCCGGGCGCTCGAGGAGGCGGGGGCCTTCGCGCTGGTCCTGGAGGGGGTGCCCGAACCGGTCGGCCAGGCGATCACCGAGGTGGTCGGCATCCCGACGATTGGCATCGGCGCCGGCCGGTTCTGCGACGGCCAGGTCCTGGTGTTCCACGATCTCGTCGGCCTGGGGCCCGGGCCGCTGCCGCGCTTCGCCCGCTGCTATGTCCGGATCGGGGAGATGATCGTGGCGGCGGGCAGACGTTTTGGCGAGGATGTCCGATCGGGCGCCTTTCCGTCCGAGTCGGAAGTCTACAGCGCCCCGGCGGCGGTCCAGGCCAAGGCTCGCTCCGGCGGACGTTGAAGGGCCAAATCGGGGCCGGGGAGAGGCGCATGGAGATCGTCCGGACGGTCGCGCGGATGAAGGAATGGTCCCGCGCCGCCCGCTCCGCCGGCCAACGCATCGGCTTCGTGCCGACCATGGGGGCGCTGCATGCCGGCCACCTGTCGCTTCTGGCCCGCTCCGCCGCCGAGTGCGACCTGGCGGCCCTCTCCATCTTCGTCAACCCGCTTCAGTTCGGCCCTCGGGAAGATTTCGCGGGCTACCCGCGCGATCTGAATCGCGACGCCGAGCTGGCGCAGAAAAGCGGCGTCGCCGTCTTGTTCGCACCGGACGACGCTCAGGTGCACCTGCCTCATCACCGCACCTGGGTCGAGGTCGAGGGGATGCAGGAGGTCCTGTGCGGCCGGAGCCGTCCGGGCCATTTCCGCGGCGTGACCACGGTCGTCGCGAAGCTTCTGACCATCGTCGCCCCCGCGGTCGCCTACTTCGGCGAGAAGGATGCCCAGCAGCTCCGTCTCTTGAAGCGCATGGCGCGCGATCTCCACCTCGACTGCGCCATCGTCGGCTGTCCGATCGTGAGGGAAAAGGACGGCCTGGCGCTATCGTCGCGCAATACCTACCTCACGCCGGAGGAGCGCCGGGCGGCGCCGATCCTGCACCGCGCCCTGGAGGAGGGGGCCGCCCTCGCCCGGGAAGGGGGGCGCGAAACGGGCCCGATCGTCCTACGGGTCCGGAGGACCCTCGCTAAGGAGCCGCTGGCGCGCGCCGACTACGTCGAGGCGGTGGACGACGAGACGCTCGCCCCGGTCGAGACGATTCGCGGCCGCGTCCTGCTCGCGGCCGCGGCCTGGTTCGGCCGGGCCCGCCTGATCGACAACGTCGTGGTCGAATAGCCAGCGGCTGGACTCGGTCGTCAGGTCGGCTCCGACAGGGCCTGCAGGTCGAGCTGCAGGTGGCGGAAGATGGCGCGGGCCCGGGTTTCGGTGGCGGCGAAGCCGGGCGTGGTGTCGATGGCATAGTGGGCGACCTTGACCTTTTCGCGCGGGTCCATCTGGGCGGCGATGCGGGCGCGCGCTTCCGGCTCGCTCAGGCCGTCCCGCAGCATCAGGCGCTGCAGCTGCACCTCGGGGTCACAGTGGACCACGACCACGCGGTGATAGTCCCGGTAGAAGCCGGTTTCGATCAGCAGGGCGGCGTTGGTGACGATGATCCGTCCCTGGCCGGTCTCCACCAGCCGCTTCATGCGGGCCGCCTCTTCGTCGCGAATCATCGGATGCAGGATCCCCTCGAGCCGGGCGCGCTGGTCGGGGGCGGCGAAGACGATCCGGCCGAGGAGGCTGCGGCTGATCGAGTCGTCGGGGCGCAGGATGTCGCGGCCGAAGGCCTCGACGACCTTTTGATAGGCCGGAGCTCCCGGCTCGATCAGCAGATGGGCGATCTCGTCGGCATCCAGGACGGCGGCGCCGAGTGAGGTGAAGATCCGGCCGACGGTCGTCTTGCCGCAGGCGATCCCTCCGGTCAAGCCCACTTTAAGGACGAAGGCCTGGGGGGCGCTCGCCACCGATCCCGAAGCCGGGAGGCCGGCGCTACTCGCGGCGGCCGCGGCCCGATCGTCGTCCCGGGCGCTCATCGGGTCACAGGTTCGCGCCGGCGGCGGGCGGCGCGCAGGGTGTTTCTCAGCAAGCAGGCGATCGTCAGCGGGCCGATGCCGCCCGGCACCGGCGTCAGGTGGCCGGCCCGCTCCGCGGCCTCGCTCGGGTGGACATCGCCGACCAGCGTGTAGCCGCGCTCGCGAACTTCCTTCACGCGCGGTGAGTCGGCTCCGAACCAGGAGGCCACCCGTACCGGGTCGTCGACCCGGTTGATGCCGACATCGATCACCGTCGCTCCCGGGCGAAGATGCTCGGCCCGCAGGAAGGCCGGCTTGCCAAGCGCCGCGATCACCAGATCGGCCTGCCGCGTGATCGCGCTGAGGTCGCGCGTCTTCGAGTGGCAGACGGTCACGGTGGCGTCGCGGTGCATGAGAAGCGTCGCCAGCGGGCGGCCGACGATCTCGCTGCGGCCGACGATGACGGCTCGCTGCCCCGCGATCGGCAGGCCCGATCGGTCGAGCAGCTCGATGATGCCGGCCGGCGTGCAGGGAAGCGGCGCGTCGAGGCGCATGGCCATCCTGCCGGCATTGAGCGGGTGCAACCCATCGACGTCCTTGTCGGGATCGAGCGCCAGGATCACCGGGATCCGATCGAGCCCCTGCGGCAGCGGCAATTGGATCAGGATGCCGTCGAGATCGGCGTCGGCGTTCAGGCGCCCTACCGTCTCCAGGACCTGTTCCTGGGTCGAGCCCGCCGGAAGGCGCGCCTCTTCCGAGCGGATGCCGACCTCGGAGCAGGCGGTGATCTTGTTGCGGACGTAGACTCTCGAGGCGGGGTCATCACCGACCAGGACCGCGACGAGCTTCGGCGTCGCTCCGACCCGCCGGCGCAGCGCCTCGACCTCGTGCGCCACCTCGCCCCGGATCGCCCGGGCGACCGACTTGCCGTCCAGAAGCAGCGCCGCCACGTTTCGCCTCAGCCCGCGGTCGCTTGTCTGTGGAAGGGGAAGGTCAGGGTGTGGGTCTCGGCCCCGACCTGAATGTAGGAGAAATGCAGTCGGATCTCGCGGAACCGCTCGGGCGGCGGGCCGAAAATGAGCAGCCGCGCCAGGCGCTCTCCCCTGCGTATGGTCGTGCTGAGGTCGAAGATGAAGGGGGCGGCCCGATCGATCACCCGCTGCGGGTCAGAGGCCGGATCGCCGCCCGGGTCGTCTCCGGAGGAGTAAGCGGCCGAGCGATAGAGATCGGTCAGGTCGACGGGGAACTGCTGGTCCTTCGTGTCGCTGATCATCACCACGTTGCCGGGCTGGAAGGTCACGTCCCGCGCGGTGCGATTGACGAACTCGACGCGAAACGCGTGGTAGAACGCCGGCCTGCCCGGGGGCGAGGCGAACGGGTCGGCCGCCTTCGGGTCGATCGAATGGATGAAGGCGGCGCGTGCCGCCTCATCCAGGGGCTCGACCATCACGGTCAGGCCGCCGACGCTGAAGCGTCCGATGGTCGGCCCGTCCGGGTTCGATCTCTTTTCATACGGGCCGGACAGGAGCCGATAGGGACCCTTCGGCGCGCGGGCGAGAGCCGCGCCGGGCGCAAGGAACGGCAGGGCGGGCGTGATCAGCGCGAACGCGACGGCCAACCAGGGGCGGCCACCCAGAGCATGACGGCCACGAAGCGGATCCACTCTTCGGTCAGTGGTTGGTTTCGATCAGCTTCGGCGAGGCCTTGATGATGAAGACCTCCTCCGAACCATCCGGCTTGACCTTTACGACCCGGTGCAGGAGAACGCGCTTGTTATCCTTTACCGCAACGAGAGTGTTGACAAAGATGTCATTCGCGAGAGGCTCGTCCTTGGACTCCGGGGAAACACGCGGCCTGAGCGGCTTCAGGTTCCAATCCTGGATCTTCATCGCTGCCTCCCTCTCCGGGCTGCCTCACCAACTCTTCGTGCTTCTGCGTCGAATGGATTCATGTAGAAAGATACCCAATCGCGGCCCTCGAGTCAAGGACAAGGTTGGTAATTAAGTCCTTCACCGTCTGTTGCTTGAAGAGAAGGCCCCGGGCCGCGTGCTATACTGCGAAAAGTCCAGTCGGGAGGTCCTCATGCACAAGGCCGTCATCGTCAGCGCCTGCCGAACGCCAGTCGGGAAATTCCTCGGATCCCTGAAGGGCTTCACCGCCACCGAGCTCGGCGCTCTCGTCGTGAAGGAGGCCGTGGGCCGGGCCGGGATTCGCCCCGACGAGGTCGACGAGGTGATCATGGGGAACGTCCTTTCGGCCGGACTCGGACAGAACCCCGCGAGGCAGGCGGCCCTCAAGGGAGGGCTGCCGGTGACCGTGCCGGCGCTCACCATCAACAAGGTCTGCGGTTCGGGGCTGCGGGCGGTCTCCCTGGCGGCACAGGCGATCCGGCTCGGAGATGACCAGGTCGTATTGGCCGGCGGCATGGAGTCGATGAGCAACGCCCCCTACCTTGTTCCGGGGAGAGAGGCGCGCGAGGGGCTGCGGCTGGGGCACTCCGAGCTGGTCGATTCGATAATCCGTGACGGTCTCTGGGACGTCTACGAGGACATGCACATGGGCTGCTGCGGCGAGGCGGTGGCCGAGAAATACGGCATCTCCCGGCAGGCGCAGGATGAGTTCGCGCTCGGCAGCCACCGGAAGGCGATCGCCGCCATCGATGCCGGGAAGTTCAAGGCCGAGATCGTGCCAGTGCCCCTGCCGCAGAAGAAGGGGGCTCCGACGCCGCCGTTCGACACCGACGAGTCGCCGCGCCGCGACACCTCGATGGAGGCGTTGGCGAAGCTGAAGGCGGCGTTCAAGGACGGGGGCACGGTGACGGCGGGCAACGCTCCGGGCGTGAACGATGGAGCGGCGGCCCTGGTCGTGATGTCGGAAGAGCGGGCAGCGAAGACCGGCCGCCGGCCGCTGGCGGAGATCGTCGCCTATGCCTCGAGCGGCATCGAGCCGAAGATGGTCCTGATGGCCCCGATCGAGGCTGTCCGCCGGGTCGTGGCGAAGGCCGGCTGGAAGACGGGTGACGTCGACCTTTTCGAGCTCAACGAGGCGTTCGCGGTCCAGGCGGTGGCCCTGGTGCGCGAGATCGGGCTCCGGCCGGAGCGCGTCAACGTGCACGGGGGTGCAGTGGCGCTCGGCCATCCGATCGGCTGCAGCGGGGCGCGCGTGCTGGTGACGCTGCTTCACGCCATGACGGACCGCAAAGCGAAGACCGGAGTCGCGGCCCTCTGCCTCGGCGGCGGCAACGGCGTGGCCCTGGCGGTGCGCGCTCTCTGATGCCGGCCGAGGCCTGGACCTTTCTGCCTGAGCGCGACGATCTCGCGATCCTCACCGACGACGAGAAGATCGAGTGGCTGGAGGGGCGCGTGCACCGCATCCTGATCACGCCACTGCGGGAAATGCGCCGCTGGGGCGGCGGCGCGCTGCGCAGCGCCTCGGACGATCCGGCGTCCGGCTTCTGGAACCTGGCGATCGTCACCCTGATCTGCTCCGGCATCGAGGCGCTCGGGCACCATCTGCACGGACGCAAGGCGGTGCGCAGCGGGAGCGTGCGTGATTTCCAGGAGTTCATCCGCGCTTTCATGCAGGACTACGAGCCGGTCAGCGGCGAGATCTACAACGACTTCCGCAGCGGGCTGGCCCACTCGCTGGTGCCCCGGCGCGGCAGCATCGACGACAACCTGCGACGGCCGTTCCTGCGCGATCGGCGCGGCCACATGCGCCTCGATCTGGACCGCTTCTTTCACGGCTTCGTCGTGGGAGTGGAAAATTACTTCGTCGCGGTGCGCGAGGATCCGCTGCTGAAGCAGCGCTTCGTCGTGCGCTTCGAGACCTCGAACCGCTTCTGGATCGAGAACCCGCCGCGCGGTGCGCGCTGAGGAGACCCATGGGGATCGAGAACGTCAAGACGATCGGCGTCGTCGGGGCGGGGCAGATGGGCCGCGGCATCGCCCAGGTCGCTTGTCTCGAGGGCTTCGCCGTGGTGCTGCACGACCAGGAGGCCCTGGTGCTGGAGTCCGCGCAACAGGCGATCGATCGCGGCCTCGACCGGCTGGTCGAGAAGGGGAGCCTGGCGCAGGCCGACAAGGGGACGGCGCTTCGCCGCATCCACCCCACGGGCGACCTCAAGGAGATCGCCGGCTGCGACTTCGTCATCGAGGCGGTGAGCGAGCGGCTGTCGGTCAAGATGCAGATCTTCGAGGCGCTCGGCGGAGGCTGCCGCGAGGAGGTGATCCTGGCGAGCAACACTTCCTCGCTGTCGATCACCCGCATTGCCTCCGCCGCGCGGCGCCCGGAGCGGGTCGTCGGCATGCACTTCATGAACCCCGTGCCGGTGATCAAGCTGGTCGAGGTGGTGCCGGGCCAGGCGACCAGCCGGGAGACCGCCGACGCCACCGTGGGGCTGGCGCTCCGGCTGGGGAAGACTCCGGTGGTGTCGCAGGACCTGCCCGGCTTCATCTCCAACCGGATCCTGCTGCCGATGATCAACGAGGCGATCTTCGCCCTTCACGAGGGCCTCGGCACGCGCGACGATATCGACACGGTGATGACGCTGGGCATGCGCCACCCGATGGGGCCGCTGGCGCTGGCCGATTTCATCGGCCTCGACACCTGTCTCTCGATCATGGAGATCCTGCACGAGGGGTTCGGGGATTCGAAGTACCGGCCCTGCCCCCTCTTGCGGCGCATGGTCGACGCCGGTTACTACGGCAAGAAATCCGGGCGGGGCTTCTACGAATACCCGCCGGAGACGCCGCGTTGAGTCTCGGGGCCCGCGCCGCCCCGGCCGGGACGCCCGCCCCGGGCGCGCGCCGCCGGGTCCGCCGCGCGCCCCGGGTTGCCGAGGCAACGCCATTGCGTCCCGATGTCGCCCGGTTCCTGGCGCGCATCCTCGATTCGGAGAAGTTCGGCGCCGACGTCGTCCATGTCGCCACTGTGCCGGAGCAGCCGGCGGCGCACGCCGCGCTCGCCCGACCCCTGCCCGCGCCGCTGCAGCAGGCTCTCTGCGACCTCGGCATCGCGGAACCGTACGCCCATCAGGCGGAGGCGATCGACCTGGTCCGGGATGGGCGGGACGTCCTGACGGTCACGCCGACCGCGAGCGGCAAGAGCCTGGTTTACCTGGTGCCGACCTTCGAGGCGGCCTTGATCCGTCCGGGCAGCCGGGCGCTCTACCTCTTTCCGTACAAGGCGCTGGCTCAGGACCAGCTTCAGGGAGTGATCGAGCTGTCCCGCGCCGTGGCCCGTCACGGCGGGCTGGTCCAGGCTGGCGCCTCCGGCCGCGGGGACGACGGCGCCGCGCGGCCGGCGCCCCGGGTGCAGACGGCGGGGACGCAGGCCGGCCTGCCGGGCACGGGCGGCCGACCGGTGAGCGCCGCGATCTACGACGGGGACACGCCCGACGCCCAGCGGCGCCGGATCAAGGCCGATCCACCCGACATCCTGATCACCAACCCCGACATGCTTCATCTCGGGATCCTGGCGCACCACGATGACTGGCGCGCCTTTTTCGCGAATCTCGACACCATCGTGGTCGACGAGCTGCACGTCTACAAGGGAATCTTCGGCTCGCACCTGCACCACATCCTGAAGCGCCTGCTCCGGATCGCGGCGCGTCACGGCCGGTCCCCGCGCTTCATCACCTCGTCGGCGACCGTCGCCAACCCGGGCGGGCTCGGCGAGGCGATGATCGGGCGGCCGTTCGTCGTCGTCGAGCGCAGCGGCGCGCCGCGCGCCGCGCGCCACCTGCTCTTCCTGAACCCGCGCTCGAGCCCGTACACGGCCGCCACGGCTCTCTTGAGCTGGGCGCTCGACGAGGGCTTCCGCGCCATCGCCTTCACCAAGGCGCGCAAGACCACCGAGCTCCTGCACTCCTGGCTGCTGCAGGCGGCGCCACGGCATCGCGGGCGGGTCAGCGCCTACCGCTCCGGCTACCTGCCGGAGGAGCGGCGCGACATCGAGAGGCGCCTGTTCGAGGGCTCGCTTCAGGGCGTGATCGCCACCAGCGCGCTGGAGCTGGGCGTCGACATCGGGGGACTCGACGTCTGCCTGCTGGTCGGATATCCGGGGAGCATGGTCTCCACCTGGCAGCGGATCGGCCGCGTGGGTCGCGAGGACCGGGCGGCGCTGATCATTCTGATCGCCATGCCGGACGCGCTCGATCAGTACTTCATGGCCAACCCGGACGAGCTGCTGACGCGCCGCTTCGAAGAGGTCGTCTTCGACCCGGCGAACCGGGTGGTCGCCCGGGCGCACCTGGTGTGCGCCGGCGCCGAGGTGCCGCTCGAGGATCCGGCCGATCGCCAGGCCTACGGCGATGAGATCTTCCGTCTGGTCGAGGGCCTGACGCGTGAGGGGCTGCTGGCGCAGGAGACCGGCGGGCGGCGCTGGTTCGCGCTGCGACGGCGGCCGCAGCGCGACGTGGCGCTGCGCTCCGCCGGCAACACCTACACCATCGTCGACGAGGAGGCGAACCGGGTGATCGGCACGATCGATGCCGTGCGCGCCTTTCACGAGACCCACACCGGTGCGATCTACCTGCACCACGGCCAGACCTATCTGGTGCGCGATCTGTCGGTCGAGACCCGCCGGGTGCGCGCCGTGCCGGCGGACGTCGACTACTACACCGAAGTGCGGGGCGACAAGGAGACCGAGATCCTGGAGGTGCTCCGGGAGCGGACAACCGGGCCGCTCCACGCCTGCCTCGGACGGCTGAAGATCACCGAGACGATCACCGGATACGAGAAGCGGCGGCTGTTCGGCCGCGACCGGCTCGGTCGGTTCGATCTGCAGCTGCCGCCGCTGTCGTTCGAGACCGTGGGCCTGTGGATCACGCTTCCGGACGCATTGCGCGAGGCGGTGGTGGCTGGGGAGGGGCACTTCATGGGCGGGATCCATGCCGCCGAGCACGCCATGATCGCTCTCTTCCCGCTGCTGGCGATCTGCGATCGGGGCGACATCGGCGGGATCTCCTACCCCATGCATGTGCAGATCGGTCGCGCCGCGATCTTCATCTACGACGGTCACGCCGGAGGCGTCGGCCTGGCGGCCAAGGGTTTCGAGTCGCTCGAGACCCTCATCGCGCGCACCGCCGCCCTGCTCGCCGCCTGCCCATGCGCCACCGGCTGTCCGTCCTGCATCCAATCGCCGAAGTGCGGCAACGGCAACAACCCGCTCGACAAGGAGGCCGCCCTGATGATCCTCGAAACTCTAATCGGCCGGAGACCGCTGCCGGCCTCGCAGGCCTCCGAAGCCGCCCGCCTGCCGGCCGCGGGCCCGGCGATCCGGGCCTTCGGGCGCGGTGACGAGTCGGAGCCGATGCCGGTGCCGCGCAAGCGAGGCGGATCCGAGGGCACGCCCGGGCGCGAGCAGACGCTGTTCTTCGATCTCGAGACCCAGAAGAGCGCCGAAGAGGTCGGCGGCTGGGGGAATGTGAAGGCCATGAAGGTCGCCCTGGCGGTCACCTACAACGACGTCACCTCGCAGTTCAGGACCTACCTCGAGAAGGACGTCGATCGGCTGCTCCTCGATCTGGTGATGGCCGATCGCGTCGTCGGCTACAACATCGACCGCTTCGACCTCACGGTGCTGAAGCCGTACACGGACTGGGACCTCGGGCGGATCCGAACCTTCGACATGCTGGCCGATATCTATCGCAAGCTCGGCTTTCGCCTCAAGCTCACCGACCTGGCCGAGGCGACGCTCGGCGTCGGCAAGTCGGCCGACGGCCTGCAATCGCTGCAGTGGTGGAAGGAGGGGAAGATCGACCTGATCGAGCAGTACTGCCGGCGCGACGTCGAGGTGACTCGCGACCTGTTCCTCTTCGGGCAGCGCAACGGATATGTTCTCTACCGCGACCGGGACGGCCGTCCGATAAGGCTGCCGATCGAGTGGAAGTGAGGCGCGATCGCGCTTGATCCTCCTTCCGGGAACGTGGTACAAGGACCGCGCCTGCGGACCGGAGAGGGCCCCGGGAGAGCCGGCGCACACCTCAACAAGGGAGAGCGAAGATGACCCGCACCGAGTTGATCGACGCGATCGCCCAGGAGATCGAGGCCGACAAGAAAGTGGCCAAGACCTTCTTGGAAGGCTTCACCCGGATCGTCGAGAACGAGATGAAAAAGGAAGGGGATGTTCCGCTCGCCGGCCTCGGCAAGTTCAAGGTCGTGAAGCGGAAGGCCCGCATCGGCCGCAACCCCGCCACGGGGGAGGCGATCCAGATCCCCGCCAAGACCGTGGTGAAGTTCACCGTGGCCAAGGCCCTCAAGGATCTGATCAAGACCTAGGAGCCTGTCCGAGTATTGGCATGGGTCGCGATTCGGACCGGCGCCTGACTTCCCGGATGCCCGAACCCGACGGCACCGTCCGCAGCCTGACGCAAGAGATCTATCTCCAGGATCTGGTGCTGGCGATTTACCGCGTCTATCTCCGGAGGATGCGCGATCCCGGGGGGCGCGCCATTCTCGATCTCTACCTGAAATCCGAGTCGGAGCGTGGCCGGCGCATCGGCGACGTTTTGCTCCGGCTGGCTGCTGAGCCTTCGCCGGGCTGGCGTGGCCTCTTCTCGACGGCGGGCCGCGCTTACGGCCTCGTGACATCCTTCCTCGGCACGAGGCTCATGCAGAGGATCGTTCTCTCCGCCAGCCGGCGCGCCAGCCGTAACGCTTGCGCTGCGCTCGGCGCCGACCCGCGCCCCGATCTGATCTATCTCGCTTCGCTGCGCGCCCGCAATGAAGGGGATCTGCGCGACGCCATGATGCAGCACCTCATCGACACGCGCACGAAGAAGGTTTGAGGCCTCGGCCCCCCCCCACTATGCGAGGACGGCGAGGGTGCTGGTCTGCGAGACCGCCGTGATCCTGGCCGTCAGCAGGCGATTGACCCAGTCCAGCGCGGGGCGCCCGTCGAGATCGAGATCCAGATCGACGAAGTTGTCGGAGAGCGCCCGGAGGCGGCCGCCGGGGCGGATCTCGCGCAGCGTCAGGATCGGCAAGGCGCGTCCGAGGAGCGAGCGGCGGAAGCGGAGCGCCAGTTCCAGACCGAGCGCGCGCAGGCGGGCGCTGCGCTCTTTGATCAGCGGTGCGCTGACGCGACCCGGCGAGGAGGCGGCCACGGTGCCGGGTCGGGGGGAATAGGAGAAAACATGCAGATAGCGGAGCGGTGAGGCGGCGACGAAACGGCAGGTCGCCTCGAACTCCTCCTCCGTTTCGCCCGGGAACCCGACGATCACGTCGGCCCCGAGCCCGATCCCGGGAATGCGCCGATCGAGCGTCTCGACCAAGCGTGCGTAGTCGGCGATACGATAAGGGCGACGCATCCGTTGCAAGACCGTGTCGCTGCCGCTTTGCAGGGGAATCTGCAGATGCCGCGCGATCCGGTCCGGGCGGGCGGCGAGACGATCGATCAGTCCAGCGCTGACCGTCTTCGGCTCCAGCGAGTTGAGCCGCAGCCGTCCCAGGCCGGGGCGGTCCACGGCGCGCGACAGCAGCTGCGCGAGCGAGACGGGCGGGTCCAGGTCCCGGCCGTAGTCGCCGGTGTTCACGCCCGTGAGGACGATCTCGCGGACGCCCGCCTCGATAAGGCGATCGATCCTCGGCAGCAGCTGTTCGGGAGGGAGGCTGACGCTCGGTCCGCGCACCTTTGGAATGACGCAGTAGGAGCAGCGCAGCCCGCAGCCGTCCTGGATCTTGAGGAAGGCGCGGGTGCGCTCCGCCGGCAGCAATGGGGGGTCGCAGGCGCCGCTGGCGCCGAACGGAGAGAGCTCGAGCCGATCGGGATCGAGCGCCAGACCGAACCGCGCGGCGACGATCGCCGTCAAGCGGCCGCCTTGATCCCGAAGCCCGACGACGTGATCGGCGCCGCCGGGGCCGCGCAGCGCCTCCGGCTCACGCTCGGCGTAGCAGCCGGTCGCGATCAGCAGGCTGTTGGGGTTTTCGCGACGCAGGCGCCTCGCCGCCTGACGCGCCGCGGCGTCCGCGTCGGCGGTGACGGTGCAGCTGTTCACGATGACCAGGTCGGCGCCCGCAGCCTCCGCGTCGCTCCCCTCCTGGAGCCGCCTCAGCCCCAGGCGCCGGAGACGGTCTTCGATCAGAGCCGCGTCGGCCTGGTTGAGCTTGCAGCCGAAGGTGACGATCCGGTAGGTCGGCATCGCTTCACCGTTCACGCGCGCACCAAGACGCCCCTACCCCCTGGGAGAGGGAGGCGCGCCCTTCTTCAGAGCCCGGTTCTTCTCGATCACTCTGGCCGCGAGCTGTCCTTTGTGCGCCTGCAGGCGACGGCGCAGCTCAGGATCGCGGATGGCCAGGATCTGGGCCGCGAAGATGCCGGCGTTGGTGGCGCCGGAGCGACCGATCGCCATGCAGGCCACCGGCACGCCGCCCGGCATCTGCACGGTCGACAGGAGCGCGTCCATCCCCTGCAGCGCGGAGGAGGGGAGGGGAACTCCGATGACCGGCAGGGTGCTGTGCGCCGCGACCACGCCTCCGAGATGGGCGGCATGGCCGGCTCCCACGATGATCACCCCGAAGCCGCGGCGCTCGGCGGTTCGGGCGAGCTCCGCCGTCATGTCGGGAGTCCGGTGCGCCGAGGTGACGTCGACCTCGTAGGGAATGCCGAACTCCCTCAGGGTCCGGACCGCCTCCTCCATGATGGGAAGATCGCTATCGCTCCCCATCGCAACCCAGACTTTCAGGGGCCGGGCGGGGGCGGTGCGGGTCGATCGCCTGCCGGTGATTCGGGCCACGTTCGAGCCTCCATCCGGTCGATCAAGAGGTGTCAGGTCGCGCGATGAGCCGATCGGGCCTCAGGCGCGGTGCCGGGGAGGCGTGATTGTAGCAGAGAGGGGGGCGCGCGGGTGCAACGGCTCCTCGCATGCGCAGCGGACGATGGTGCGGTTGCAGGCAAAGCAGTAGCCGTGGCGCTCGAAGTAGTCGGCCATCTCCGTCTGCCATGCGTCGATGAAGCCGACCTTCTCGAAGTCGGCCATGGGGCTCATGTCCATGAGCAGGCGGATGTTCTCGCGCGACTGGTTGTAGACACGGAGCAGCTCGAAGATCTTCGGGTCGCGCATGGGTCGCCTCGCCTTGAGATGAAAATCGTACCATGCGATCCAGCGGGGCTCAAGGACGGGGCGAGCACTCTTGCTGAGCCATCGCCGCAGCGTGGCCCGGGGCCCCCTCACGAAGAGCGGCCCATCCCGGGACCCGGACGGGCTCAGGCCTTCTGGGCCATCGCCTCGATGGCGTCCCTGGCGATGTCCTTGCGGAACTGCCGGCCCCCAAAGTTGATTGCCTCCACGCCGGTGTAGCACCGGCGGGCCGCTTCGGCGAACGAGGCACCGACCGCGGTGACGGTCAGGACGCGCCCCCCGGCGGTGACGAAGCGCCCATCCTTCACAGTGGTGCCGGCGTGGAAGACTTCGACGCCGTCCAGGGCGGCGGCCGTCTCGATCCCGCTGACCGGCTGATCCCTCTCGGGCTCACCGGGATATCCCCCGGCGGCGAGAACCACGCAGACCGAACGCGCCTTGAGCCACTCGATATTGATCTCGTCCAGCCGGCCGGCGAGGGTCGCCTGAAGCACCGGGACCAGATCGCTCTTCATCCGCACCGCGATCAGCTCCGCCTCGGGGTCGCCGAAGCGGGCATTGAACTCCAGGACCTTCGGGCCTTCCTTGGTCATCATGAGGCCGGCATAGAGCACCCCGCGATACGGTCGGCCGTCGGCAGCCATGCCACCCACCGTCGGCTTCAGGATCGTGTCCATGATGGTGCGGAATGCCTCGGCGTCGATGTGCACCGAGGGGGAGTAGCCGCCCATGCCGCCGGTGTTGGGGCCGGCATCTCCGTCGCCGAGGCGCTTGTAGTCCTGGCAGGTGACCAGAGGCAGGACCCGCTGCCCGTCGGAGAGGGCGAAGAACGAAGCCTCGACGCCCTCGAGGCAGTCTTCGATGATGACCCGATCACCCGCCGTGCCGAAGCGGCGCTCGACCAGCATGGTCTCGATCGCCTGATCGGCCTCCTTCTTGTCTCCGGCCACCACCACCCCCTTGCCGGAGGCGAGCCCATCGACCTTCAGGACGACGGGGTAGGCTGACTTGCGCTTTTTCAGGACGGCGCGTGCCTGCTCGGCGGTGGCGACTACCTCGTGGGCGGCGGTCGGAACGCCGTGCTTGACCATGAACTCCTTGGAAAACACCTTGCTGGTCTCGATCTCGGCCGCCGCCCTGGTCGCCCCGAAGATCGGCAGGTCACGCTTCTGGAATTCGTCGACGATACCGAGGCTCAGCGGCAACTCGGGACCGACCAGCGTGAGATCGATCTTGATCGAGGCGGCAAAATCGGCGAGCTCGACGATGGAGGAGGGATCGATCGGGACGCGGTCGGCTTCCCGCGCCATCCCGACGTTGCCTGGCGCGCAGTAGAGTTCATTGACGAGGGGGCTGCGCCGGATTTTCCAGGCGAGGGCGTGTTCGCGGGCGCCGCTTCCGACAACCAGGACCTTCATGATCCCCCGGGAGAGTGGATCCCGCGTGACTCCGCGGGCCCGGACTTGCCGGCACGTCGCGGTCCCAGTGCCGCCCACAGAGGCGCCACAGCAACGGTGTTGATTATTCCACAGCGGTTTTTGCGGCGTCAAGGCGACGGCGGGGGCCTTGGGAGATCGTCGCGGCGGCGGGGCGGGGCGGTACCGCGACGGGGGGCACGCCGTCGCCGCGCGCGGATACGGCCAGGTGGCTGGGAGTTTACTCTCACCACCACGGGGCCTACGCGCGCGGCGCGTCTGGCGCTCACTCGCCTGGTCGCGCTGAGCTGCGCGCTCCTCAGGCTCGCTCCGCGACGCCCCCCGCCGCGCTACCGCCCCGCCCCGCCGTCGGTACAATCTCCCCACCCCAGCGTTCAGTTTGGCGACCAAGGTGATCATCACCGTGAGGCAACGCAGAAACCAGCGACCAACCGCATCCACAGCACCCACCCCCGGCGCGACCTCGATCGGCGAGAGACAGTGGTCACGGGGGGCGGCGCATGCGGGTCGCGGGGCCGTGTCGGAGCGAGCCTGAGGAGCGCGCTGTTGCGCGACAGGCGAGTGAGACCCG
>JBGPLZ010000061.1:0-20470 GCA_041486695.1 Acidobacteriota bacterium
CCCCTCGGCTCGCCTCGCTCCCACCCACCGCGCTGTGAAGCGCGCGGCGGGGCCCTGGTCGCTCGGTCTCGCACGACCCGGCGACTTGCCCGGCGCGGCGCTTCACGCTGGGGGTCCCTTGCCGACGCGGGCGGTAACGTTACGCCCGCGCTACCACCAGCATCAGCCGCTCAGGCTGACGTCGCAGCCCTGTGCGGGCACGCCTTGGATGAGTGGTCACGCCGGGATCGTCTCCGACGGCAGCGGCGTTGGCGCCGCTCACGCCGTCCCGTCCAGCCTCCGGACATCGGAGGGATCACTGGTGTGACGCGCCGCGCTCTGCGGTCGCCGGGTCGTGCGAGACCGAGCGACCAGGGTCCCACCGCGCGCTTCACAGCGCGGTGGGTGGGAGCGAGGCGAGCCGAGGGGAGGCTCGCGCAGCGAGCCGGACCCGTGCCCGGTGACTGCAGGGCGCGGCGCGTCACACCGGGGTTCTCTCAAGCGCCTCACCCCACCCGGGATCGGGAAATGGCGGGGAGCGGACCGCGAAACTAAAAGCTCTACTCCGGTTTGTGATGGCGCTTCAGGAAATCCACCTGGGACTTGGAGACCTTCTGGTAGCAGTCGGGGCAGATTCCGTGGGTGAAGTGGACATCGGAGTTGGCCGAGATGTAGTTCTCGACGGCGTGCCAGTAGTTCTGATCGTCTCGGATCTTCTTGCAGTAGGCGCAGATCGGGAGGAGTCCCTGAAGGCTCTTCACCTGTTCGAGCGCGATCTGAAGCTCCTTGACTTTCTCTCCGAGCTCCAGCTGCAGGCTGACCATCTGAACCCCCACCTGAAGCCGCGCCTGGAGCTCGTCATAATCGAACGGCTTGATGATGTAGTCGCTGGCGCCCGCCCGAAGTCCTTCGACGATGTCTTCCTGCTTGTCCTTCGCGGTCAGCAGGAGGAGGTACGGAGTATAGCTTCGGGCGATCGACCGGACGTGGCGTATGACGTCGGTGCCGGTCAATCCAGGCATGTTCCAATCCAGGATGGCCACGGGAGGAGGCTCCCCCTGCGCCATCATGATCTGCCAGGCCTCGTCACCGCTGGCCGCGGCGATGACCGTGTAACCCCAGTCCGACAACATGCTGGTCAGCATGCGTCGGATGCTCTCGTCGTCATCGGCGACCAGGACTCTCATTCGGTTTCTCCCGGCGGCTCGATGCCGGATCTCTACCTGAAATCTAAGCCGCTGGATACCCAAGTCAAGCCCGTGCAGACGGTTGGAGCATATCGTGATATCTATAGGGCCGTGGGATGCAGCATGGAGGGTCACGCATGAAGACGATGATGGGGATGGCGCTGATCGGGCTGGGTCTCGCCGCCGCGTCCGCCGGCGCCGGAGCGAAAGGGCCCGGCGTGGGCGATATCGCGCCGGCCTTCGCCCTTCCCGGCTCGGATGGGAAGACCCACACGCTCGCCGACTTCAAAGGGAAGCAGGCGGTCGTCCTCGCCTGGTTCCCGAAGGCGTTCACCGGCGGCTGAACGGCCGAATGCGCGTCGCTCCGTGCGAGCGGCGGGAAGATCCGGTCGTACGACGTCGCTTACTTCGCGGCGAGCATCGACGATGCCGAGACCAATCGCAAATTCGCCGCATCGCTCGGCCTGGATTACCCGATCCTGAGCGACCCGGACAAGGTGACCGCCCGCGCCTACGGCGTCCTGCAGGGCGGTTATGCCGCGCGGTACACCTTCTATATCGGCGTGGACGGCCGCATCCTGCACATCGACCGCGACGTGAAGCCTTCGACGGCGGGCGATGACGTGGCGAAGCGACTGGAAGGACTGAAAATCGCCAAGCGGCAATCCTGACCACCGGAGACCATCATGAAGCGCACCAGGCGCGATCGCGAGCTGGGAATGGGCCGCTCCATAACCCGTCGCGACTTCTTGAATGGCGTTGCCATCGCCGGCGGAACCGCGCTGGCCGGCGGCTGGCTGGCGCGGCATGCCCGGACGGCCGAGGCGGCGGAGATCGCCGCGCAGGACAGGCCCGGCTATGATCCGCCCGCGCTCACGGGGATGCGCGGCAGCACCGACGGATCGTTCGAAGCCGCGCACGCCGTCCGCGATGGTACCTTCTGGCGGACGGCGTGACGACCCGTCGATGCGAAGGAAAGGTACGATCTCGTGGTCGTGGGCGGCGGGATCAGCGGTCTCGCGGCGGCCCATTTCTATCGCCAACGGAACCCCTCCGCACGCGTTCTCATTCTCGACAATCACGACGACTTCGGCGGTCACGCCCGGCGCAACGAGTTCCGTCCCGGGGGCCGGCTGCTGCTCGCGAATGGGGGGACCTATGCCATCCAATCGCCATTCCCGTTCAGCGCCGTGGCTCTCGGCCTCATGTCGGAGCTGGGGATCGATCCTCCCGCGCTGGCGAAAAAGTACAACGTCGAGGGGGCCTACCGGGGCCTGACGAGGGCGTACTTCTTCGACAAGGAGACCTTCGGCGCCGACCGCCTCGTCACCGGAGCCCCCGGCGGCTGGCAGGACAGCGGCCGCGACGGGGACTGGAAGAGCTTCGTCGCGAAGACGCCGCTTCCGGCGGAGCTCCAGCAACACATCCTAAGAATCCAGGAGGCCCGCGTCGACTGGATGCCGGGCCGGTCGTCGGACGAGAAGAAGGATCGTCTGTCGCGAATGAGCTACCGGGATTTTCTCGTGAACGTGGTCAAGGCGGATCCGCGCGTCCTTCCTTTTTATCAGACGGGCACCCACAGCCTGTACGGCGCCGGCATCGATGCGGTCAGCGCGCTCGATTGCTGGGCGATCAAGCTGTCCGGGTTCGAGGGATTGAACCTCCAGCCGGGGCCGCACCCGCGCATGGGGTTCACGGCGAAGGGCTACGCCACGCCGCAGGCGCCGTACGAGTTTCATTTCCCCGATGGCAACGCGACGATCGCGCGCCTCCTCGTGCGCATCCTCGTTCCGGGATCGATCCCGGGGCGCACGGCGGAGGACATCGTCGGGGCGAAGGTCGGTTACGATCATCTCGACCGGAAAGGCTCGCCGGTGCGGATTCGGTTGAACAGCACCGCGGTGCGCGTGCGCCATGCGGGCGATCAGGCCGCGTCGGGAGAGGTGGAGATCACCTACGCCCGGGGGAGACGCGCGCACACCGTCCGCGGGAAGGGCGTGGTGATGGCCTGCTGGAACATGGTGATCCCGTACCTCTGTCCGGAGCTCCCGCAGACGCAGAAGGAGGCCCTTCGTTATGGCACGAAAGTGCCTCTCGTGTACACCGTCGTGGCCGTCAAGAATTGGCAGGCGTTCGCGGCGCTGGGCGTCCAATACATTGCGTGTCCCGGCATGTATCACTCGGAAATTTTCCTGGATCAGGCGGTGGACATCGGCGGCTACACCTCCCCGGCGAAGCCGGAGGAACCGATCCTCGTGCGCATGCTGCGGACGCCGTGTCAGCCGGGACTGCCCGAGAGGGATCAACACCTGGCCGGACACGTCGACCTGTTGTCGACATCATTCGAAACCTTCGAGCGGAACATCCGCGATCAACTGGCGCGCGTTCTCGCGTCCGGCGGATTCGATCCCCGGAGGGATATCGACGCGATCACGGTGAACCGCTGGCCGCACGGGTACGCCTACGAATACAACGCGCTTTTCGATCCCGATTGGCCGGAAGGCGAGCGACCGTGTGACTTGGCGCGCAAGCGATTCGGCAGGATCACCATCGCCAACTCGGATGCTGACGCGGCCGCCTACACAGACCGGGCCATCGATCAAGCCTGGCGGGCCGTGCAGGAGCTGACGGCTTGAGACCCCGGTCGCGCCAACGCCGGATTGACGCCGGACCGGGAGAGGGCAGAGGCAGCCATGACACGCCGGACGCGCTTCGTCCTGCTCGGCGCGCTCGCCCTCCTCTTTGTCCTCGTCCCGTTTGTCCTGCTGCGTGACCCGACGCCGCGCTTTCTCCGGCGCCGGGCGCGGCTTCTGTCGTCGTCGGCCGGTCCCGCGGAGACCCTCCCAGGCTACCTGGTCCAGCCGGTGCGGCTGGTCTCGTCGAGCGGCCTGACGGTCGAGCTCGCGATCAAGCGACCGACGGCGGGGAAAGCGCGGCGGCCGCTCATCGTCCTGCTCGGGGGGTATCGCACCGGCCGCGACGCGGCGCGCCTGGTCGCCGACACGCGCGGGACGGTGGTCGCGGCGCTCTCCTACCCGTACCGCGGCGATCCGCGCCTCCGAGGGCCGGCGATCCTGCTGCACCTGTCGGCGATCCGGGCCGCCGTCCTCGACACCCCCCCGGCCGTCATGCTGGCGCTCGACTACCTGCTGGCGCAGCCGGATGTCGATCCCGGCAGAGTCGAGCTGGTCGGTGTCAGCCTCGGAGCGCCGTTCGTCTGCATCGCGGGAGCGCTCGACCATCGGGTGTCGCGCGTCTGGTCGGTGCACGGCGCCGGCGCGCCATTCTCCCTGCTCGAGCTCAACCTGCGCACGGCGATCCCCTTCGGGCCGGCGCGCCGCCTGGCGGCCACCCTCGCGTATGTCATCGTCGACGGCCCACGTCTCACGCCCGAGAAGTGGGTCGCCGCGATCGCCCCCCGCCCGTTCCAGATGATCAACGCGGAGGATGACGAGAGGCTGCCGCGCGCCGCGGTCGAGAGGCTCTTCAAGAGCGCGCGCTCTCCCAAGGAGATCCTGTGGACGCCCGGCCGGCACGTCACCGGGCGGCCCTCCGAGGAGATCCGCCAGCTCGCCGCTCTCGTGCTCGATCGTATGCTCGAGCGCGGATCGGGAGAGTCCCGGCCGGCGGATCGCCGGGAGCCGCCGCTCGATTGACGCCCGACGTGCTCCTGCATAGGCGATATGGCCACGCCGCGTCTTGAGCTGGTTGGCTCGAAGTTTGCTTTGATCGGGGCCATGATGCTCGACGGTGCCAGAAGGTCGGCGGCAAGGGAGCCGGTCGTCGTGAGAGGACCGATCGACTGGGCCGACTCGAGGGCGATGCCGACTGCTGCGGTGCCTGGCTCGGCCTGTCCGATGTCTTCATGGTGATGCAGGATTCCACCCGCTCCGAGCGGTGCCTGCGAGTGGCCCGCCGGATTCACGGCAGGAGCACGCAATGAAGCGACTGATGATGGCGGTTGTCCTCGTGACCACGACCTCGGCGCTGGCGGAAGCGCAAGCGACATCCGCGACCGTAAAAGGTTACGTTATCGATTCGGCCTGCCTGTTCATCAAGAGCCTCGGGAAGCCCATCAGCAAAGAGTGCGCGCTCAACTGTGCCAAAGCCGGCTCGCCTCTGGTGATTCTGGCAGACGACGGCACGTTCTACCTGCCGATCTCAGGTGACATGCCGGCCACTGGTCAGAACGAGCGGCTGATGAAATTCGCAGGGGACAAAGTCATCATCCGCGGCAAAGTTTTTGAGCGAGGGGGTTCGCACGCCATCGTTATCGAAGAGATCAACGCGGCACCCGCCGTCAAGTAGCCCGCGGGGTCGATCGCGCAGTCCGGCGCCGTTCAAGGAATTGGGCGCTGGCGAGTCGCGAGCGACGTCTTCCGGCACGGCGGTTGCTCTGCTGGAGCAGGACCCGGGGGACCTTCGCGCCCGCTGGCTGCTCAACATCGCCACCATCGCGCCCGGCTTGATTTCAACATCGCGTTCTGATCTAATCGCTCGGAGGTGTTTCGAGCATGCCGATACCCACGGAACCGATTGGCAGCATTCCCAGGCCGCAGGCGCTCATCGAAGGGATGCGGGCGTTCGCGGAGGGCCGCATCCCGCAAGAGGCGCTGGACAAGCTCTGCGACGCCGCGATCCGCGACACCATCGAGCGCTTCGAGGCGACGGGGTCGCCGGTCATCACGGACGGGGAGCAGACCAAACCGAGCTTTGCGACCTATCCCATCGCGGGGCTCCGGAACCTCGCGCCCGATGGGGTGACGATCCCCTTCGCCGACGGACATGTCCGCCAGTTGCCCAGGCTGGCCGCCGGCCCCTTCCGTTACCTGGTCCATGCCGACCAATACTTGCAGGTGGCGAAGAAGTATGCTCACGTTCCCGTCAAGCAGGCGGTCATCTCGGCCTCGGCGTTGAGCCTTCTCTATCCGCAGAGCGGCATCGCAGGCTACTCGAGAGAAGCTTTCCTGGATGACCTCCTTCGTGAGCACGAAGCCGACATCCGGCGCTGCCTGCAGAAGGGCGCGCACAAGGTCCAGATCGACTTCACCGAGGGACGGCTCGCGGTCAAACTCGATCCGACCAAAGGGCTCCTGAAGAGCTTCGTCGAGCTCAACAACCGGGTGCTGAATCGTTTCTCGGAAGAGGAGAGGACGAAGATCGGCGTCCACACCTGCCCGGGCGGCGACCGGGACTCGACGCACAGCGCGGACGTCGACTACGCTGAGCTCCTGCCGAGCCTGTTCGACCTCGAGGTCGGCAATTTCTACATCCAGCTGGCGAGCGAAAGGGATCGGCCCAGGGTGTTGAAGATCATCAGGGAGAGGGCGAAACCCGCCCACACGATCTTCGTCGGCGTGACCGACCCGATCAGTCCGAGGGTGGAAACGGCCGAGGAAGTGAAGGACCGGGTCCTCGAGGCCGCCGATTTCATCCCGTTGGAGCGGCTGGGAACGACGGATGACTGCGGCTTCTCTCCATTCGGCGACGACACGTCGACCTCCCGGGAGACGGCCTTCGCGAAGATCCGCGCCCGCGTCGCCGGCACGGCTTTGGCAGCCAAGGCCCTGCGGGTTTGAATGTTTGCTCCGGCGATGCCTTGGCGCTGAAAGCGTAGCGCAGCGAAGCGTGAAGGCCCGGGTCAGAGGGCCGGGGTCGCGCCGCGGCGCACAACGATGAGCGGCACGGGCGAAGTCCCGATCAGCTTCTGGGCCACCGTGCCGAAGAACAGCCGCCCGACCGTCCCGCGACCGGCCGTGCTGAGGCAGAGGATGTCGGCCTTGCGCCGCTCCGCCTGGGCGAGGATCTCGCCGGCCGGCTCGCCATGGCTGATCAGGGCACGCGCGCGAACCCCGTCGGCCTTCAGCCGGGCCACGAGCTCCGCCATCCGCGCGCGCGTCTTTTCGACGCTCCCCGCCTGCATGACCGCCACGGCCGAGTCCCGCGACGCCCAGAGCGGCTCCACGGCATGGAACATCATGATGGTCCCGCCGGAGCCGCGGGCGATCAAGCGCGCGGGGGCGAGCGCCGCCTCCGACTCCGGGGATCCGTCCAGGGCGACCATCACCCGCGACGGCATAGGGGCGGGTGGTCCGGCGTTCGCCGCCCCGGCCTCGAGAACGAACACGGGACCGGGGGCTGAATGGATCACCCGGCCGGCCGTGGAGCCGAACGGACGAGCCCCCGACTCGCCTTGGGCGGACAGGGCGATCAGATCGGCCCCGACGGCAGCGGCGGCGGCGAGGATCTCGTCGGCGATCGCCCCGCGCCGAACTTCGGTGCGCGCGGCGCCGTCCGCCTCCGAGGCCACGAACGACAGATAGCTCTCGGCCTCGATGAGCCGCGTCTGCTCGAGGGGCGTGACGTTGGCGGAGCTTCCAGGGACGACGCGGACCAGATGGAGCGTCGAGCCGGGCGCGCGCAGCGGCGCGACGTGCGCGATGACGCGCTCGGCCTGCTCGGAGCCGTCCAGCGGAACGAGGATGGTCTTGAACACGAGGATCTCCAGGGTCGCGTCGGCGACAGGCTACACTTGTCATGCAGGGCCGATCAAGCCCGCGGCCTGTTCCTCTGCCGGGGCCTGGGCGCCCCCTTCATGGGAGGACCTGGTCGTGACTCGATTGCGCTTGGTGGGTTCGCTCGGGTTGCTGGTCGTATCCACCCTGGCGACGGCTTGTGCCGCTGTCCGTTCGCCAACTTCGGAGCCCGCGCGGCCCGCCGGCGCCCTTCCGCCGGCGCCGCCCGCCTCGATCACGGCCGATGCGCTGCGCGAGCACGTTCTGGCTCTGGCCGACGACGCGCTCGAGGGTCGCGGCGCGGGCTATCCCGGCGAGGAGAAGGCGGCCGCTTACATCGCCCGGCGTTTTCGAGACGCGGGGCTCGCAACGTCGCTGCAGACGTTCCGCTTCATCCCACGAGCGCCCGAGCACGCCGGGGAAAGGCTCACCTCCCGCAATGTGCTCGGCGTTCTGCCTGGCGGCGATCCGCGTCTCGCGGCCGAGGTCGTCATCCTTGGAGCTCACCACGACGGACAGGGTCGAGCCGGCCAGGCCGACGGCGGGCGTTATCCGGCAACGGACCCGGCGGCACAGACCGACACGATCTGGAACAGTGCCGACGATAACGCATCCTCCGTCGCCGCGCTGATCGAGATCGCCCGTGTGCTTGCGGCGCGCCCCACTCGGCCGCGGCGGACGATCCTGTTCGCCACCTTCGGCGCCGAGGAACATGCCCTGAACGGATCCGCCACCCTGGCGCAGAACCCTGTCCCGGCGGGCGGCCGGCGGGTCGCCATGGTGAACCTCGAGAAGATCGGCCGTGTGCCCGACCATCCTCTCGTGATGGTGGGGTGCGCCACGAGCGCGGACTGGCTGCAAATCCTCGGCGAGGCGAACTCGCGAAGCGGCGCCGGTGTCCTGTGCCCGCTTCCCGATCTGGTGGCGGACACCGACCACTATCCGTTCGCCGCCCTGGGCACACCGGCCGTGGTGCTGGGCACGGTGCACGAGGAGGACACCCACCAGCCGACGGACGAGAGCTCCCGGCTCGACTTCGAGGCCCTGGCGAGGCGGGCGAACTATGTTCGGACCCTTATCGAGATTCTGGTGGACCGCGACCTTCCACCCAGCTTCGCGGCCGGCACGCGGCGCGGCAGCGGCCTCGTCGCGGTGGCCGCTTCGTCAGGCGAGCGCGCGCGCCTTGATCTCGGCGAGGGCGAGGCTCTCAAGGTGAGCATGGTGCTGCCGGGTCTGCCCGCCGCGCAGGCCGGGCTTCGCCCCGGGGACTTCGTGACCAGCATCGACGGCCAATCGTTGAGGGCGCCAGCCCAGGAACGCGCCATCGACGAGGCCCTGAATGATCGGTCCCTGGTGACTCTCACCGTGCGGCGCGGCGGGACATCCTTGATCATGCGCGTCGAAACGCCGCGATAGGTCTCGTTCCTTCGCGCCGGCTCTCAGCGCGCGGTGGCGTGGGTCGGCGCTCCCTCGAGCACCAGACGCTCGAGCGCCGCGTCGGCGGCGCTCGGCAGCGGCGGGACCTCGTGCGTCGCGATGAGCCGCAGCGCTTCGGAGCGGGCCTGATCCTGGGAGCTCGCGACGGGCGGTGCGGCGCTTCCCGGCTCGACGGGGCGGTCGGCGTCGGCGAAGCGCGGCACGACGAACTCGCGGATGTGGCGCGCGGTGTGGCGCTGCGTCAGGAAATGTCCTCCCGGGCCGACAGCGCGGATCACGTCCAGGGCGAGCGTATCGGGCGTGATCGGCTGAGGCGCCGCGGACAGGGTCCAGTCACGCAGAAGCTCGTGGTCGATGACCATCTGCTCGAAGGAGAGCACGGTCGAGACCTCGAGCAACCCTCCGAAGCAGAGCATGTCCGGCCGGGCCAGAAGCGACGCCAGCTCGCCGCTCGTGAAGCAGGGAAGCCCGGAACGCTGCCCCAGGCGCGTCGCGGCCGCGGCGGCCCAGAAGCGCCTCGGGTCGCGGTAGTTGGTGATCCCGCTGCGGGGATCACCGAAGGCGGGGAACGAACAGTAGATGACCGGCGCTCCGGGATGGAGCGTCTGGATCAGGGCCGCGAAGCCCAGGATCTCGGCATGGGCCAGAAGCAGCGTGCCCGGGGCTGTGGCGGGCGAGGTGACGCCTGAGATCGGCATGCTGCAGGACACGATCGGCAGCCCGGCGGCGGCGAAGGCCAGCGCCGATTCCAGGCCGCCGGGATCGAGCCTCAGGGGCGACACGACGCTGATCAGCATCGACACCGGTGCCTCCGCCGTGACGCCGGTCTCCCGGAGAACGCGCGCCATGTCCACCAGGAGGCGCGCCTCCTCGGGGCGCGACACGTCGATCATCTGCACGTGCTTGGTGGTGCTGCGCAGCGCCGTGAGGTATTCCCGCCCGACCCGCGCCTGGAGGGGCACGTCCTCGGCGCTGACCATCATCCAGTAGACGTGGAACCCGGGTAGCGCATCGGCCAGCCGGGCGCTGGCCGCGATGTCGGCGAGGATCGCCGGGCGGCGCAGGCCCGTCTTCGGGTCGAGGGTCTTCGAGCCGCAGCCGTCCGTGGTCACGTACGTCGCCGTGCCATCCAGGGTGGCGTGTCGGCGCGCGTCGCGGGCGCCGAGGACGACGCGTCGCGGGGCGTGCCTAAGAGCGGCCCCGACCATGGCGCGCGGCAGGCGCAGCCGCCCGTCCGCGGAGATCGCGAGGCCCGCGTCCCGCAGCCGGGTCGCCACCGGCTTCGAGGTGGAGGGCGGCAGAAGCAGGCCGACCTCCTCCAGAATCTGCAGCGCGGCGTCGTGAACCGACAGCGCTTCCGTCTCGGTGAGCGGCTCAAAGCGCATGGCGAGCCTCCCCGGTCATCGCGCCGGCCGCCGTCCCGGCCGCGGGTCCGCCGGCCGGCGCCGCCGCCAGGCTCTGGAACAGCCGCAGCGCCGAGACGCCGTCCTCCGCGAAGCCGTCGGCGCCGATGTCGCGCGCGAAGGCCGGCGTGATGGGGGCTCCGCCGACGGCCACGCGCACGCGGGATCGCAAGCCGGCCTCCTCCAGGGCGTCGAGGACCGCCTTCATGCCGGGCATGGTGCTGGTCAGGAGGGCGGAGAGGCCCACGAGACCGGCGCCGGTCTCGCGCACCGCGGCGACGAAGCGCTCCGGCGCGACATCGGTGCCGAGGTCGACGATGAGGAAGCCGAACGCCTCGAGCAGGGTGCCGACGATGTTCTTGCCGATGTCGTGGATGTCGCCCTGCACCGTCCCGAGAACGCACAGGGCGGAAGCGTCGGACGGCGCGCTCCGGGCGCGCAGCGCCGGCGTGAGGGCGTGAAGGGCCGCCTTCACCGCCTCGGCGGACAGCATCATCTCCGGGAGGTAGACATCGCCCCGGGCCCAGCCGTCGCCCACGGTGCGCAAAGCGCTGGTGTAGCCCCTCTCGAGGACTTCGATCGGATCGAGGCCGGCGCGCAGGGCCTCCTCGGCCAGCGCGCGGGCGCGATCGGCGTCCCCCTCCGTCACCGCAGCCTGCATCCGCTCGAACAGGAGCCCGTCGCCCATGGCTGCCCTCCCCATCGTCCGGGCCGCCGGGGTTTTCCGCCGCCGGACCGGTGAGACTGTCAATGGACTCAATTGTCCGCTATCTTAGGGGGGTTCTCAGAGGACCGTCAAGTCCGTTTTACTCCATGGTTCATGCTAGGATCCGCCGTCGGGCCGCGATGCAACCCGGGGGAGGGGCGCCGTGCACGTGAATCAGACCGCGCAGTACGCCTTGCGCGTGCTCATGGAGATGGCGAAGACGCCGAGCGGAACGGTCGCCCGCGCGCAGGATTTGTCCCGGACCACCGGCGTCCCGGCGGCCTACTTGTCGAAGATCCTGCGCCGTCTGGCCAAGGATGGCATTCTCGAAGCGCGCAAGGGGCACGGGGGAGGATTCTCCCTGACTCGCCGTCTCGAAAGGATCCGCCTGATGGATGTCCTGGCCGCCGTCGGCGGTGCCCTGGAGCGCGATCAGTGCATCTTCGGCATCGGCCGCTGCGATGCCCGGGACCCCTGTCCGCTGCACCATTCCTGGAGCGGGCTGAACGACGCCTTCCACTCCTGGTCGCGCCGCACGACGCTCCGGGATCTGCAGGGCACGGCGCTGCGGCGCCGGAGGGCGCGGCACCGTGCGCTGCCGCGCGCCCGCGCCGGTCGCGGTGCGCGCCCGTGGTAAACCGCGTCCCTCAGCCACGCCACACGAAGCGCACCTTCAGCGAGAACTCGTCTCTCTGAGGCTCGATCGAGAAGCTGGGGCCATCCAGCGGGTGATTCCAGGCGCGGTTCCAGACGACGAACAGGTCGTTCCCGGGACGGAAGGTCCACCGAAGGCGGGTGTTCATGCCGAGGCTGCTCGAGTCGGTATCGTACTGGAAGAGGCTGGACAGGATGAGGCGCGGCGAACCGGCAAGGATGCCCTGCAGCTGCCAGAGACGCTGGATGAAGTTCCCCTCCGGCATGGTGCCGAAGTCGTTCTGCAGATCGATCTTCGCCTGCAGGTGACCGTTCCATCCGCTCCAGTTGACGAAGTTCTCGATCTGCGTCAGCCGCCCATCGTAGAAACCGCCGAACCAGACCGTCGCACCGATACGCCACGGTCGGCTCTCGGATGACAGAGCCTCGGTGCGGTAGCGCGTGAAGTGGTAGCGGCCAGGGGGGACGACGACGCCGGTCACCACCTCGAATGGCGCGCTCAGAAGCTCGTACTGCGGAATCCAGTTCGCCTCGAAATGCTCACCCGATGACGTCTCGATGTTGAACGGGGCCGCGAACAGACGGCGCGACTCGGTGACGCCGGCCAGGTCGTCCACCTGGGTATAGAAGGTCTCGAAGAACAACTGCCTGACCGACTTGAGGGGGCCGTCGGGGCTCGGGCGCGGCTGCCACGCCTGGCCTGCCTGGTACTGCCTCGTTCCGGGCCGGGGAAGGAACCCGAGGCCCGGATCGAAGGCGTCGCCGTACTCGCTGAACGAGGCAGTGGCGTTCCAGTGATCATTCGGATAGTTGACCCCCGCGCCCCACGCGTCACGCTTCCCCTCGATCGTGGGGCAGGTCGTGCACGGTAGGACGTCGCCGCTGGTGCGCGCGCCCCACCCTGTGAGGGTCAGGTTCTTCCCGCCGAACAGGCGTGAGGTGTGCCATACGGCGTCGAGACCGCCGAGCGTGTTGTCCGAAATGCCGTTGGGGCCGCCGCTGGTGACGATCGTCCCGAGACGCAGGTGCTGGCTCGCGTCGTAGGTGAGCCGGCCCGCGAACAGGTTCGTCCGCGGAGCCAGGTTGGAGGTGCCGGTCTCGATATCGAGGGCCGCGATGCCGAACCGCCCGGCATGTCCGATGATCTTCGCCCCCCAGTCGATCGGCACCGGCTCGCTGTCGCTTGTCTCGCCCGTGCCGGTCGTGACCAGGCCGACACGGCGCGAGTAGAAGGGAATGAAATCGGTCCCGAGGCCCGAAGCGAACTCGAACTGGTTCGATCCCTCGAGAAAGAACGAGCGCTTCTCGGGGAAGAAGAGCGAGAAGCGCGTCAGGTTGACCTGGCGTGTGTCGACCTCGGTCTCCGCGAAATCGGTATTGAGCGTCAGGACCGCGGGCAACCCCGGCGTCAGCGAATAAGCGAGATCGAGGCCGGCATTGCCGGTGGTCGTCTGGCCCGGATCGGTGATCGGCCGGTCGACCCGCCCGAGCCCATACGGGCTGACGCTGAGGCCGAGCCCCTGGCTCAGATCTCCGACACCCTCGAGCCTGCCGGCACGGGTGAGATCGAGCAGGTCGTTGTCGAGGCTGGCGCAGCACCAGGTGAGGAGGGTCCGATCGCGGGCCACGAACCGGGAGACGTTGAAGCCCCAGGCGTCGAGGCCGATCCTGAAGTGGACCGTCCGTGAGGGAATCTTGATCTCCGCCGTCCAGCCATTCCCGGTGATCTGCGTCCTGGACTCCCAGATGCCGTCCCAGTCGGTCGACAGGTTGCCCGGTCCTCCGATCAGCCCGTCGGTTTGCGCCCCGGTCGGGTAGATCTCGAACAGGTAGCCGGTATGACGATCGCCGAAGGTGTCGAAGATGAGATCGAGGAAATCGTCGCCGTACGGCTCGGTCGTATCACGCTGCATCGTGTGCATCGCGATCTTCCGCGGCTCGGGGTCGGCGCACGTGACCCCGAAGTACAGGTTCTCGCGATCGACCAGGATCCGCACTTCCGTGCGGTAGGGCGTCGGCTCCCCGGGGTGAGGGTTCTGCTGGATGAGCGGGGCGATCATGGCGGCGCGCTGCCAGTCCGCTTCGTCGAGCCGCCCGTCGATCGTGATCTCCCCCTCGGTCCGCACCGCCGAGATCCGCGGCTGCGCCGGAGGGGGCGCCTGGGCGGCGAGCGCCGGGCGGGGCAGCAGAAGCGCCAACAGCGGAACGGCCCGCAAGCAAAGCCTGCGGAGGCGGGCGTCAGGAAAGGTGGCCTGATAGAGCTTCCGCAAGGAATCCATCGGATCAGGCATGAACGAGAAGACCTGCCAGCGTGCTCAATCCGAGGACCGGCAACATCCCGAGCCTGAACCGGAAGAGGGCCACGAACGCGCCGAGCGAAATGAGCATCGCCGACACGTTGAGCGTGCTCCACACCGGCACCAGGAGCCTCACGCCGAGCGGGATGTGGAGTGCGTGGACTTCGGAGAACAGAATATGGAGGGCGAACCAGACCGCCAGGTTGAGCACCACCCCGACCACGGCGGCCGTGATGGTCGAGAGGGCCGCGCCGAGTCTTCTGTTGCCGCGGAGTGACTCGATATAGGGCGCCCCGACGAAGATCCAGAGAAAACATGGCACGAAGGTGACCCAGGCGGTGAGCACCGCCCCGAGAGTTCCGGCCACGAGCGGGTGAAGAGAACCCGGGTTGCGATAGCAACCCATGAACCCGACAAACTGGACCACCTGAATCAACGGGCCCGGAGTCGTCTCGGCCATCCCCAGGCCATCGAGCATCTCCCCGGGACGGAGCCAGTGGTAATGCTCCACGGCCTGCTGCGCGATGTACGCGAGAACCGAGTAGGCTCCGCCGAAGGTGACCGTGGCGGCCTTGCTGAAGAACAGCCCCACCTTCACGAAGATGTCATCCGGCCCGAACAGCGCAGCAAGGATGGCGAGCGGGGCGAACCAGAGAATCAGGAAGAGGACGGCGACTCGCAGCGCACGTGAGATGGAAGTCTGGGCGCGCGCCGAAGCGCGGTCATGGGCAAGAGCATCGACGATCGGTTCGTCACCAGGGGCCGGCTCGGTCTCATGAGGCCTGATGACGACGAAGGACTCCGGACGAAGCTGCCCGCCCAGCAGGCCGGTAAGGCCCGCTCCCAGGACGATGAAGGGGAACGGCACCCCGAAGAAGAAGATGCCGATGAAAGCCAGCGCGGCGATCAAAAGCATCACCCTGTTCTTGAGAACCCGGCGGCCGATCCGCACCACGGCTTCGACGACAACGGCGAGAACGGCCGCCTTGAGGCCGAAGAACATCGCCGTCACGAAGCCGACGCTCTGGAACGCGGCGTACACATAGCTGAGCGCCAGGATGGCGACGAACCCGGGCAGGACAAAGAGAGTCCCGGCAGCCAGGCCGCCTGCAGTGCCGTTCAGCAACCAGCCGATGTAGATGGCGAGCTGTTGCGCCTCGGGCCCTGGAAGGAGCATGCAGTAATTGAGCGCATGCAGAAACCGATTCTCGCTGATCCAGCGCTTCTCTTCGACGAGGATGCGGTGCATGACCGCGATCTGGCCGGCCGGTCCTCCGAAGCTGTTCAGGGCGACCCGGATCCAGACCCGGACCGCCGTCGGGAAGGGAAGTGCGGACGATGCGCCGTGTGGGTCATCAGCCATTGAAAACTGCCATGGCCCTCCGCGCGCGCTCCAGCCTGCGGTTCGCCTCCTCCCAATTGATGTTCTGGAAGAATGCGTCGACGTATTTGGCGGCCGCAGCGCCGTAGTCGATCTGATAGGCATGTTCGTACATGTCCATGACCAGGAGCGGCTGGCCGAAGGCCAGGGCCTGCGTGTGGTTCCCCGCCCAGTAGGTGCGCAGGTCGCCGGTATGGAAGTTGAAGTCGAGCATTGCCCAGCCGCTCCCTCCCGCGAGGCTCATGCCGGTCGCCCGGAAGATCTCCTCCCAGCGGCCGAAGCCGCCCGGAGCATCCGACAGGGCCTTTTGGATCGGGCCGTCGGGCTTGCCGGTCCCTCCGAGATTCGCGAAATACAGCTCATGCAGGATCACGGAGTTGGTGAAGGTGAGCTCGCGCTCCTTGAGCCCGGCGACGATGAACCCCGGCGTCTCCCGGGTCACGCGCACCAGCTCCTCCTCCACCTTGTTCAGGTTCTTCAACGCGCCGCCGTAATTGTTGTCGTGGTGCGAGACGAGCAGACGCTCGGAGAGCCCGAGGAGTTTCCGGGGGTCGAACGGCAGCGGTTTCATGCTGTGCTGACCGGGCGGAAGGCCGGGGCCGCCCTTCATTTTCGAGTCCGCGCCGGCCGTGGCGGTCTCCGCGGCCAGGGACCGTCCTCCACGTGGAACGAAAAGAGCCATGCCCGCCGTCGCCGCTGCGCCTAGCAAGTGCCGTCTGTTCATGTGCGCCTCCCCCCGAGGGCCCCGCGCCGGCCTCCGCTTGTGGCCGGACTCTCGCTCAGTGTCCCGCCGGCTTCGCGGATCGTGGCTTGATGATCGCTCCCAGCAGATCCGGCTTCGCAGCGTCGCGCTCCAGCACCGCGTACTTTTCGCCCTCGTGGTAGTCGAGACGGCAGGTGCGGAAGTACTCGGCGTTTTCGATCAGCAACTCGAGCCCGTCGCCCTTTCCCTTCGTCGCCCGCAGCGCGTCGCGCAGACCCGCCGCCGAGAAGCGGCGACCGTTGACGGCGATCAGCTTCATCCCAGGTCCGACACCCGCCTGCGCCGCGGCCATGCCCGGTACGACGTCGACCACGATCGCCTCGCCCTTCTCGTCGCCCAGCTTCAGGATGCAGCCGATCGAATCGATCAGATCGATCGTCTTGTCCGCCGCCTCCAGCGACTTGAGGTAATCGGGCCGCTTGTCGGAGGTGGCCAGCCGCCAGCCGCTCGCTTCGATTCCGCCCAGGGGCGGGCGCGGCGCGATGTCGTAGACGCGAGACTTGAAGAACCCTCGCCAATCGTAGGGGGAGACCTCGTTGAGCGCCGCGTAGACGTCCTCGGCGGTGTAGGTCTTCACCAGTGGCGGGCCGCTCGCGCCGCCGTGGAACCGGCGGCAGAAATCGTCCAGCGATCGCTGTCCCTTGCTCTGCTGCCGGATGATCGTGTCGGCCTCGAGCCAGATGAGCACGCCTTCCCGGTAGAAATCGGTGCCGCGCCGCAACGACGCCCAGCCTCTCGGCGCTTCGTACAGGATCTGGGCCGCGGTGGCGGTGTCGACGAGCGGCCGCCACTCGCGTCCCGGCCGGTGCGCCAGCTCGGAGGCGATGTGGGCCATGACCTGACGGAAGATCTCCGGCGTCTCCAGACCGCTGCGCGCCATCAGGACATAGCCGAGGTAGTCCGTCAAGCCCTCGTACACCCACAGCAGCTCGCTCTGCATCGGCTTCTGGTAGTCGGGCGTCGCCAGATCGGCCGGCCGGCGGTACTTGCCGTTCCATGAATGCACGAACTCGTGCGGCAGCAGGCTGGCGTGCAGGCGACGCGTGTCCTCGTCAATCAGCGTGCGCTCGGGGACGCGATCGTCGCTCGACTCGTGGTGCTCCAGGCCGAAGTGCGCCGTGTGATCGCTGAGCGTGTACAGGAAGTGGTACTCGCGGTCATGGGTGGCGCCGAACAGGGCCAGCGCCTCGTCGACCAACCGTGAGTGGGCGGCGAGCTGGTCGGGAGTCATCTCCAGCGCCGCCCACGAGTCCGAGGCCATGTCGATCTCGTGCGGCGGCCTGGTCCCGGGGCTGAGCGGAATTTTCCTGAAAATCGCGCCGGAGAGGACCGGCGAGTCGACCAGCGTGGTCAGCGACACCGGCTTGAACTGCACCGTCTGCCCGTCGTCCTTGTCGACCGGCAGGGCGGTGCCGTACTTCCATCCGGACGGCAGCTTCAGGCTGGCGGTGTAGATGAGATCGTCCGAGGCTGCTCCGGCGGGGTAGAGGAGCATCTGGTTCCAGGAAATGACCGCGAGCTGGGAGGTCGCGGAGGCTCCGGCCGAGAAGCCGTCCGCCGCCGCGGGCGACAGATAGTCGAGGGTGACGTCGACGCCCGTCGCGCCGGGCGGCACCTCGCAATGGAAGGTGAACATGTCGACGGTGTCGCGCCGCCAGGGGATGGTGTGGCCGCCGGCGCGCAGCGTCAGGCTGGCGAGATCGACGATCGGCCCGCTCGGCCCGTGCTCGCCGGGAATCCATTTCGGATAGAGCAGGGTCAGTGGCCCCGGCGGCGCCGGCACCGAGAGCCGGGCGTGAAAGATCTTGCGCGGCGCCTCGCTGGCGTCCACCGCCAGGATGATCGGCGCCATCGTGGAGGCGGCGAGCGGCGCGTTCTGCAGGAACAGAGCCGCCAGGAGAGACACCACGCTCGGAAGAACAGCTCGGTAGGGTTTCGTCATGCGGGCCTCCATGCTATTACTCGGACAGGCTCCTAGCCAACCTGCCGGATCTTGATGTAGAGCGCGGCCAGGACCAGCCCCACGAGGACCAGCGAGACGGCGAGTCCCTTCCGGCGGTATTGTAGCTCGGCGAAGGCGCTCTTGCCGGCCTGGAGCGCGTCGGCGGCGTCCTGGCGTCCCTCTTCGGAGCGCTTCACCAGGCGATCGGGGTCGAACGAGTGGATGAGCGCCCGCGCCTCGACGGCGGCCGTCACACCCTTGCTCTTCAACTCGAAAAGGGACGCGCTGACGTCCATGCCGGCCAGCTCGGCGCGCCGCAGCAGCACCGTGGCGCGGCGGAGATCGACATCGAGGGACATCAGCGCCCCATACATCCGCTCGCTCGCCTTGTCGCAGGAGTCCCCGGGCTGGTGACACGTCAGGCACACAGAGCCGCGGACGGTCTGCACGCCCTCGGCGGGTTGCGAAACCACCCTCACATGGGTCAGCGGTCGATCCCCCGCGGAGCGCACGTCGACACGGTAGAGCAGGGCGTCGCCGGCCTCCACCGGGAGGCCCGAAGGAGCGTTGATGGTGAGGTCGGCCGCGAGCGGCCCCGAGGTGGCGCGTCCTGCCGGCGCGTGCAACTCCGAAGCGCCCGGTCGCACCGTCGCATCGAGGACGATCGAGGCCTGCCCGTCGGCCGAGACCACGACGCGGTGAGACAGCTTCGGGTCGTCGGGATTCAGGTGCAGACGAAGGACGGCGCGGAAGGTTGTCGACGCCGCGCTGCCCGGGGCCAGATCGCCCAGATCGGCGGAGACCGGATCGTCGCCGGCCATCTTGCCGACGCTGACCGCAGGGGCGGCGAGGCCGTGGAACAGATCCGGGGTGGGATGTTTGATCCGGTGGTGGTCGTGGCAGACGATGCATTCCGGCACACCGATACCGTCAAAGAGCTGCTTCTTGAAGGACGCCCGGAAGAGCATCGCCTCGCGGCCGTGGCATTGGCCGCAGACCTGCGCGATCGACGACGCGCCCGGCGGGGCGGCGCCGTGGTTGCCGTGACAGTCGTTGCAGGCCGGCGCCGCCGTATCCCCGCGCTCCAGGAGGGCCACGCCGTGGACGCTGCGCCGGTAATCCTCATACTGCCCGGTTTTCTTGCCGTAGCGCCGCATCAGCGGCTCATCCTGGTGGCAGCGCGCGCAGGTCTTGGGCACGTTCGTGGCGTAGGCCGGGGAATCCGGCGAAGTCACCGGGCGGATGCCGTGGACTCCGTGGCAGTCCACGCAGGTTGCGGGCGCCGGGTCTTTCTGTGCGTTGAGCCGTCCGTGCATGCTGGTGCGGTACTCGGCCAGCTGATCGACGCGTTGTTGCGGGTTGAAGCGCTTCATATAGGCCGGGTCGGAGTGACAGCGGGCGCAGAACCCCGCCACCGCCAGGCGATCCGGCGCCGGACGAAAGCCCTTCGCAGGGTTCATGGCCGCCTCTGCATCGGAGGCGAGCGCGGGGGAGGCGTCGCCGCCGTGGCACGACTCGCACCCCAGCCCCGCCTCGCCGTGCACGTCTCCCTTCCAATGGCTCACGGGCTCGACCAGCGGACCGTCGAGCTGGCCGTGGCAGGCGATGCACGAAGCGGCTTCGGCGGGCTTGGGAGTGGCCGTCGGCGCGGAGGCGGTCGTGGGCGCAGGGGTGGCTGCGGGAGCGCCGGCGAGCGCTGCGGCGAGACCGACGACCAACAGCGCGAGGCTGCAGCAGAGCGGGCGGACTCCCGAAGCGTTCACCGACCGACTCTCCCCGCTGAGCCCGAAGCAGCAGGCCGGCCCACCAGACGCGGAATCACCAGGAGGGCGGCCAGCGCGGCGATGGGCCACCAGGCCCGGTAGCCGAAGGCCGTCATGCCGACGATGAACAGCAGGGCGAGCGCTCCCAGCATCGGGATCACGGGGCCGGGTCGTCCCCGCGCGGCGCCGCGGTCGAGGAACGGGAGAAGGAACACTGCGAGGCCCGCGAGCCCGAAGCCCAGGATCGGGATCACCTCGTTCTCCAGACCCAGCACCTGCCCGCCGGGCACGAGCTTGAGGGTCTGGAACATGAACATGAAGTACCACTCGGGTCGGATGTCCGCCGGAGCCGGGGCGAACATGTCGGCCTTTGCGCCGAGCTCCCAGGGATAGAGAGCAGCGAGCGCCGCCAGGACGCCGAGCGCCAGGGTCCAGCCGAACAG
>JBGPLZ010000062.1:0-19995 GCA_041486695.1 Acidobacteriota bacterium
ATCCCCTTCGCCAGAATGATCATGTCGGGATCGATGCCGTAGTGCTCGAAGGCGAACATCTTGCCGGTGCGCCCCATGCCGCTCTGCACCTCGTCGGCGATCAGCAGAATGCCATGTTCCCGGCACAGCGCCTGCAGCTTCGGCAGGAAATCGCGGTGGGGCGGGATGAAGCCGCCCTCGCCCTGGACCGGCTCGACGATGACCGCGGCGACTTCCCTGGGGTCGACCGAGGTGTGGAAGTACGATTCGGTCAGGAGATCCAGGCACTGCACCGCGCAGCTGTCGGGGGTCCGGTTCACCGGGCAGCGGTAGCAGTAAGCGTAATGGGTGTGCAGAACCTCGGGCAGGAATGGTCCGTAGCCCCTGCGCTGCACCGGCTTGCTGGCCGTGAGGGTCATGGCCCCGTAGGTGCGGCCGTGAAAGGCGCCGAAGAAGCCGACGATCGTCTGCCGGCCGGTGCGCAGCCGCGCTAGCTTGACGGCGGTCTCGACCGCTTCCGCGCCCGAGTTCGTGAGGAAGACCCGCTTCGCTCCGGAGATCGGTGCGATGCGGGCCAGCGCCTCGCAGAGCTCAATGTAGATCGGGTAGTAGAAGTCGGTGTAGCAGATATGAATCAGCTTCTCGGCCTGCTCCTTCACCGCCTGCACGACCTCGGGGTGGCAGTGGCCGGTCGAGACGGTCGAGATGCCGGCGGCGAAGTCGAGGAAGCGGTTGCCGTCGACGTCCTCGACGACCGCGCCCCGGGCGCGCGCCACCACGAGCGGGACGTCCTTGGTCAGGTTCTGCGACACCAGGCGTGCGTCCCGGGCGATGAACTCCCTGGCCTTCGGGCCGGGCAACGGTGTCGTGATCTTCGGATAGTCGCCAAGAGCGTCGGGTGGAAACGGCGAACCGGCCATGAAACGGCGTCTCCTTCTGCCATGCGGATTCGCTGATGCAAGGCGGTCATTCTGGCCGAGCCCTCCGATCGTGTCAAGGCTGCGCGGGACCTGAGGTATGCCCAGCGTGAAGCGCCGCGCCCAGCACTCGCCCGGTCGTGTGAGACCCAGCGCCCAGGGCCCCACCCCGCGGTCCACAGCCCGGGGGGTGGGAGCGAGGCGAGCCGAGGGGAGGGTCGCGCAGCGACCCGGACCCGTGCCCGGCAACTGCAGGGCGCGGCGCTTCACGCTAGGGTTTCGCGACGGTTGACTCGGAGGCGGGTATCGGGCTATACGAGCGCCTCGGGGTGCCCGGACCGGCCCGCCCGGGTCCACGAGGACAGCCGCCCGGGGATCCAAAGGAGTCACTTGACGCGACGTCGGGAGGTTCTCCTCGCGCTGACGCTTGGGGTTCTGATGAGCCGGTCCGCGATGCCATCTCCGCCCTCCCTCGTCACCCTCGAGCGCGTGGCCCGATACCCGCCTCCCGGTGGGCGCATCCCGGGCGATTTCCGCTTCACCTTCGACGCCCGCTTCCTCTACTTCCTGGCGAACGAAAGCCGGGAGCCGATTCGTGTCCTGGTCCGCGAGGAGGTTGCGACCGGGCGCCGGGAGATCGTCGCCCGGCCGCCCGCCTCATCGGAGAGCACCGGCCAGGCGCTGGGCCGCGAGGAGGTCCTGCGGCGCGAGCGACAGCGAATCCAGGATCGCGGCATCACCCAGTACGTTCTGGCCGAGAGAGCGGACGTCGCCGTGTTCGCCTACGACGGAGCCCTGTTCCTGGTTCGTCCCGGACAGGAGCCGCTGCGGCTCACCGCGGCAGGATCGATCGCTCTCGATCCGCAGCTGTCGCCCGACGGGCGGTTGCTGGCCTTCGTGAGGAGCGATGATCTCTTTCTGCTCGACCTTTCGACCCGGGCCGAGAGGCGGCTGACCGAGGGTGCCCGCGACGGTCTGACGCATGGCGTGGCGGAGTACATCGCCCAGGAGGAGATGGATCGGTCCTCCGGATTCTGGTGGTCGCCGGATGGCGGGCGAATTGCCTACACCGAGGTGGACGACAGCCGGATCCCCGTCTACCCGATCGTCCACCAGGGAGGAAGCACGATCGAGGTCGAACCGCACCGTTATCCCTTCGCGGGAGGACCCAACGCCCGCATCCACCTCGGCATCCTGGCGGTCGATGGCGGGACGTCGCTCTGGCTCGATCTCGGCGCGGACGACGACATCTATCTGGCGCGCGTCGGATGGGACCGTGCCGAAGGGAGCCTCTGGGCCCAGGTCGAGAGCCGGGACCAGAAGACGCTGCGCCTGCTGCGTTTCGATCCGACGACCGGCCAGGGGACGACTCTCCTCACGGATCGCTCGGCGACCTTCCTCAACCTGCACGACGATCTTCGCATGATCGCGGACGGCCGGTTCCTCTGGTCGAGCGAGCGCAGCGGCTTCCGGCATCTCGAGCTGTATGGCCGCGACGGCACGCTGGTGCGCACCCTGACCTCGGGAGCCTGGTCGGTCGATGCCATCGCGGGCCTGGATGAGGAGCGCGGCCTGGTCTATTTCACCGCCGGCAAGGACACGCCCATCGAGCGCCGGGTTTACAGGGTCCCGCTCGAGGGCGACAGCGTCCTTACCGTGGCCGGGGAGCCGGGGTGCCACACGCCGACGATGTCCCGCGACGGCCGGTGGTTCGTGGACGTCCATGACAGCGCCACGGCGCCGCCTCGGGTCCTGCTGCGCCGGGCTACCGGAGAGACGCTCCGCGTCCTCGACGCCAACGATGACCCCGAGATCGCCGCCCTGGCTCTCCGCCCGCCGAAAATCGTCACGCTGAAGGCCGCCGATGGCACACTTCTCTATGGCGCCCTCGCCACCCCCCGTCATCTCGAGCCCGGCCGCCGCTACCCCGCGATCGTCAAGGTCTACGGCGGCCCGACGGATCAGATGGTGCAGAACTCCTGGGAGCTGACCCGGGATCTGAGGGTGCAATACCTGACGGATCAGGGGTACGTGGTCCTCCGGCTCGACAACCGGGGGACGGACCGCCGCGGCCAGGCATTCCAGGCGGCGCTCTACCACCACCTCGGATCGGTCGAGGTGGAGGATCAGATCGCGGGGGCGCGCTATCTCGCCTCGCTGCCTTTCGTCGATGGGGAGCGCATCGGGATCTACGGCTGGTCCTACGGGGGGTACATGGCGGCGCGCTGCCTGCTCCTGGCGCCCGATCTGTTCAAGGCGGCGGTGGCCGGAGCGCCGGTGACCGACTGGGACGGGTACGACACCTACTACACCGAGCGCTACATGGGCCGGCCGCAGGAGAATCCCGACGGCTATCGTGACAGCTCGCTGCTGCCGCTCGCCTCGAGGCTTCAGGGGGCGTTGCTGATCATCCACGGGATGGCGGACGAGAACGTTCACTTCCGGCACACCGCCCGGTTCCTCAACGCCCTCAACGCCGCGCAGCGGCGATACGACCTCCTGATCTTCCCCGACGAGCGCCACCTGCCGCGTGGCGAGGACGACCGCCGCTACCTCGAGGAGCGCCTCGTCGCCCACTTCGACCGTGCCCTCAAGGGCAAAAAACTTGGGGCCGCCCCCTCGCGGGAAGCGGCCCCGAACTCATCGAGCCAAATCAGGTAACGCGTTAGACCTTGCGAACGTTCGCGGCGGCGGGACCCTTCTGGCCCTGCTCGATCTCGAACTCGACTGCATCGCCCTCGGCAAGCGTCCGGAAGCCCTGCGCCTGGATCGCGCTGTGGTGGACGAAGACGTCCTTGCTTCCGTCGTCCGGGGTGATGAAGCCGTAACCCTTCGCGTCGTTAAACCACTTGACCTTGCCTCTAGCCATCCGACTCAACCTCCAAAATGCATGGGCCGTGTCCGGTCGCCGCCACCGCTGGCGTGCATTAACTCAATTCATGAAGACCGGTTGTCCCATGGAATGGACGTATTGTCTCCGAAGTCCGCGTCTCCTGTCTAGACCCCGGCGAAAAAAACTGCCCCCCTCCCCAAGGGCCTACTTTTTGCGGCGGAAGACCAGGTAGGTGAGCGGCCCGGAAGCGAAGATGGCGACGACCCAGCGCAGGTTGTGCTGATCGAAGGCGCCGTCGTGCCATACGCTCTGGACGACCACCAGGATCGACAGGGCCACCGCGGGCAGCGTCATCAAGGCCAGACCGGTCAGCCCGAGCGGGATGCGGAATGGTTTGCGGCCGGAGGTGTCCCCCGACACGCCGGCCTCAACGACCTCCGACCCGGGGCGCGGACCGTGCGCCCGCAGCTTCAGGAGCGCGCCGAAGATCAGCAGATAGGCGAATACCTGCACGAGCGCGAACAGCCCGGCCAAGTCCGCGAAAGGCAGCAGGACGAGGCCGCTCAGCAGGAGGCCTCCGACCACGAGCGAAATCACCGGTGTCCCGAAGCGCGGGTGGGTCTTCCGAAAGCAGGCCGGGAAGAGACCATCTTCGGCCATCACCATCGGCAGGCGTGACTGTCCGAGAATGGTCACCATGAGCAGGCAGGCGTCGGCGACCAGGCCCCCCGCCGCCATCGCCGCTCCCAGCATCGGCCCGCCGATGGCGGCGGCGGCGACGGAGAAGTACGACTCGCCCCAATCGGCCCAGTGACCGTGGGCCGCCAGGGCCGCGAAGGTCGGGACGATATAGCTGAGAGACGCCATCGGCACGGCGAACGCGAGGGCGACCGGGAAGGCGCGCGAGGGATTTTCGACCTCCCCGGCGTTGGTCGTCAGCTTCTCGAACCCCGAGTAGAGCCAGATGGCGATCAGCAGGCCGGCGTTGAAGGCCGAGAGCAACCCCCTCTCCGGGTTGACGAACGGCACGAAGGGGTTGAATTGCCACTTGAGAACGCCGAGGAGCGTCATGACCAGAAACGGGAAGAAAATCAGGATCGTCAGGACCACCGAGGTCGTGCCGACGAGCCGGATGCCGCGGTAATTCATGAAGACCGTGCCCCAGATCAACGCCACGGCCACCAACCAGTGCACGCCCTCGTGCAGATCGGGGAAGAAGTAGCGCAGGTAGTTGGCGAACAGGACCGCGAAGGTGCCGTTGGTCATCAGATTGGCCAGCCAGACCAGCCAGCCGGCCATGTATCCGGTGAAGTCGCCGAACGCCATGCGCGCCCAGCGGTAATACCCCCCCTCGACCGGATAGCTGGCCGACAGCTCGGCGCAGGCGAGCGCCACCGGCACCGCCCAGATGATCGGCAGCACCAGGAGCGTGAACATCGTCATCCCGGGCCCTGAGGCCGACACCATCTGCTCGAGCCCGTAGGCTCCGCTGCAGATGACCGAGTAGGTCATGAACACAAGCTGGAAGGTTGTCGCCTTCGGGGGAGAGGATGCGGCGGCCGAACCCTTCTGGTCGTGCGCCATGGGCGGGGACTTTAGGCTAAGCCTGCGCGCTGGTCAAGGCGTCGGGCCGGCACGACTCTGGCGTACGCTCCGCAGGGCATCCGCGACCAGGCGCGGGGTCATCTCTTTGCGGTAACGGACGGCGAAGTCGGTGTTGTCGACCGGCTTGGCGCGAGGGTAGGCCAGCCCGGCAGCTTCGGCGATGGCATCGTCGGTGAGGGTGCGGCCGCGCAGGGCGGCTTGCGACTCGGTCGCTTCGACCGGCGCCATCGAGACGGCGCCGAGCCAGATCCGCGCTTCGGCCACGGCTCCCTTCTCGAAGCGCACGGCGACGGCGACGCCGAGGACCGGAAAGTCGAACGCCTCGCGGCGGCGCAGCTTGCGGTAGGCGGTCCGCCAGCGCCCGGCAGGCGGCAGGACGATCTCCGCCAGGATCTCTTCGGGACGTTTGGTCAGATAGTGAATGCCGTCCCGCCGGTAGAGGTCGCTCGCGGGGATCGTTCGCGTGCCCCCCTTCGAGATCAGCCGCAGCCGCGCTCCGAGAGCGCAGAGGATCGGCGCGCTGTCGCTCGAGGAGATCGCGAGACAGGTGTCGCTGCCGGGGGCGACCCAGCAGACGCTCCCGTCGCACTTCATGCAGAAATCGATCGCCCGGCGCCATTCGTAATTCTGGTTGTAGTAGTTGCAGCGGGTGTCGAGGAGGAGATTTCCGCCGATCGTACCCATGTTCCTCAGGATCGGGGTCGAGATCGAACGGACCGCCTCGAACAGTCCTGGGTAACCGGCACGGATGGCCGGCGCTTCCTCGAGATCGGTGAGCGTGGTCGCGGGACCAATCGACACGCCGCGCGAGGCGCCCCCGCGGATCCCCCGGAGCCCCTCGATGGCCCGCAGGCCGACGAGAACCTGCGGCATCTGGTGCCGCCGCTTCATGTTCGGCAGGAGGTCGGTGCCGCCGGCGACGATCATCGCCTTCGGCCCCTCCCCCGCCAGGATCGCCGCCGCCTCGGCGAGGCTCCGGGGCGCAAGGTACCGGAACCGCGGCAGGCGCATCATCGGCGCGGCGCCTCTCGTGGCGTCGAGCCGGCGCCGCCGGGTCGCGCTCCGGCGGAGCTTTCTGCGCCCCCTCCCTCCCAGGGGGTCGGCACCCGGATCGGCTCGGGCCAGCGCACCTCGGGAAGGCGCGCCGGCCCGACCCGCTTCGAGGGGGAGGCCAGCGCCTTGAGGATCTTCTCCGGCGTGATCGGCACCTCGTCGATCCGGATGCCCAGGGCGCCATGGATGGCGTTCACCACCGCCGGCATGACCGGGAGGAGCGGACCCTGCCCCACCTCCTTGGCGCCGAAGGGACCCTGCGCGTCCCGATCCTCCACGAGATAGGTGATCACCTCCGGCATCTCCATCGTCGTCAGGCTCTTGTACTCGAGCATCGACGGGTTCTTGTGCACCCCGTGGCGGTTGGCCCGGAAGATCTGCTCCTCCATCAACGCTTCTCCCAGCCCCATGTAGACGCTCCCCTCCACCTGGCCGACCACCAGGACCGGGTTGATGCATTGCCCGACGTCGTGGGCCAGATGAACCCGCTCCACGCGGATCCACCCGGTCGCCTCGTCGACCTCGAGCTCGACCACGGCCGCGCTGTAGGAGTAGGCGGGGGATGGGCCGACACCGGAGCCCTTGTAGCGCGCGGAAGAGGGCGGGGGGGTGTACGACCCCACCGTGCCGATGGTGCCGAACCGCGCTTCCGCCTCGACCACCGCCTCGGCAAACGACAGGCCGGCGCCGGGCGCCTCGACGTCGAACACCCGGCCCGCGGCGAACCCGATCCGCTCGGCCGGCACGCGCAGCTTGTCGGCCACCGCCCGCCCGACGATCTCCCGGGCGCGCTCCGCGGCCTGGATGGCGGCGTTTCCCATCATCAGGGTGACGCGGCTGCTGTACGAGCCGAGATCGACCGGCGTCAGGTCGGTGTCGCCGGCGACGATCCGGATGTCGAGCAGATCGACGCCGAGCATCTCGGCGACCACCTGCGCCAGCACCGTGTCGGACCCCTGGCCGATGTCGATCTCACCGCAGAAGACGGTCACGCCGCCGCCGCGATCGAGCTTGAGCTGCACCCCCGTGTGCGGCATCGCATTCCAGTAGATCGGCAGGCCCGCGCCGCAGATGTAGGAGGAGCAGGCCAGACCGATCCCCCGACCGCGCGGCAGCCGGCCGAACTTCCCCTTCCATCCCGAGCCGGCGACCACCTTCTCGATGCAGGCCCCGAGCCCCATCGAACCGATCTTCAAATGATTCGCCGTGAGGGAGTGGGGCGGGACGAGATGGCGCAGCCGGAACTCCGCCGGGTCGGCGCCGAGACGCTCGGCGATCCGGTCGATCTGGACCTCGAGAGCGAACCGCGGCTGCGGCGTGCCGTGGCCGCGCTTCGGCCCGCAGGGAGGCTTGTTGGTGAACAGCCGCGCTCCCTCGAATTTGTAGTTGGCGATCGGGTAGGTCACCGTCTGCAGGGCGCCGGTGTAGTAAGTGCTTGCCACTCCGTACGAGCCATATCCGCCGCCGTCGAGGAGACTGGTGAAGTGCATGGCGGAGATCGAGCCGTCCTTACGGACGCCGGTCTTGATGCGCATCAGCACCGGGTGGCGGCCGCGGTGGCAGTAGAAGACCTCCTCGCGCGTCAGGGTCGCCTTCACCGGCCGGCCGGTCAAGAGCGCCAGCTTGGCCACCACGATCTCGTGGCTGAAAGGGTCGCTCTTGCCGCCGAAGCCGCCGCCGTTCGGGCAGGCGATGACGCGGATGCGCGAGGCCGGCATCTCGAGCACCTTCGACAGCGCCCGATGGACGTAGTGCGGGGTCTGGGTGCTGGACCAGACGGTCAGCCGGCCGTCCGGCTCGACCATGCCGACGGCGGCGTGCTGCTCCATCGGAAGATGCGTGCTGCCCTCGTAGAAGAACGTATCGTCGAAGATCGTCGCCGCCTCGTCGAAGCCGCGCTGCACGTCGCCGAATTCGAGGGCGACCTTCTTGTGGACGTTCCCTTCGTCTCCGTAGTCGTGAATCCGCGGCGACGGCGTGTCGAGCGCCTGCTCGATCGACAGGATCGGCTCGAGGCGATCGTAGATGACGCGGATGGCGTTCATCGCCTCGAAGGCGGCCTCTTCATCGACCGCCGCCACCGCCGCCACCGGGTCGCCGACGAACCGGACCCGATCGCGGCAGAGCGCGTGCTCGTCCTGGCTGACCGGCAGGATCCCGAACGGGATCGGCAGATCGGCCCCGGTCAGCACGGCGATGACGCCGGGCATGGCCGCGGCGCGGGTGGTGTCGACCTTCACGATCCGCGCGTGCGGCAGCGGCGCGCGATGGATCTTGCAGACCAGCATCCGGGGCAGCATGATGTCGTCGGCGAACAGGGTCCGGCCGGCGCACTTCGACAGCCCATCGACCTTGCGGACCGATTGCCCGACGACCCGCAGGCGCGGCGGTTCGCTCATCGACGCGCCCGGGCCGGTCGCGGCACGGTGCCTCGAGCCGGCGGCGCCGCCTCCTCGCGCAGACGGCGGGCGGCCAGCTCGACCGCTTCGAAAATCTTCAGATATCCGGTGCAGCGGCAGAGGTTTCCCGACAGGGCCTCGCGGATCTCGTCCCGGCTCGGCGACGGGCGATCATCGAGCAGCGCCTTGGCGGCGCACAGGATGCCGGGGGTGCAGTAGCCGCACTGCGCCGCGCCCAGATCGGCGAAGGCGGTCTGCAGCGGGTGCGGCTCCGGCCCTCGCGCCAGGCCCTCGATGGTGACGATCGGTCGATCCTGGCTCTCTAAGCCGAGAACGAGACAGGAGAGCTGGGGCCGCCCGTCCAGCAGGATGGTGCAGGTGCCGCACTCCCCCAGCTCGCAGCCGTGCTTCGTGCCGGTCAGGCCGAGATCCTCACGCAGGATCTCGAGGAGCGTCTTGTGCAAGCCGCAGGCGACCTCGCGCTCCTCACCGTTCACCCGGAGGCTGAGGTGAACGCTCGAGCGCCCGCGGCGGGGCACCGTCTCGCGTTTCATATTCCGGCCCACGGGCCGATTACAGCGCGGCCCCGCCGCGCTGTCAAGGGCGCATCTCCGCAGCGCGCATCTCCGCAGCCGTTGGTCTAACATGGGCCTGCCGGGCTCGCGCCTCGGGGGCGAAGGGCGCCGGAGGAGGGGAGCGTCGATGGTCGTGCTGTCGCGCATCTACACCAAGACCGGGGACAAGGGAACCACGGCGCTCGGCACCGGCCGCCGAGTGCCGAAGGACCATCCGAGGATCGAGGCCTACGGCACGGTCGACGAGCTCAATGCGGTGCTCGGTCTTGCCCTTGAGGCGGGCCTCGACCCGGAGGCTGCCGCCCTGCTCGGCCGGATCCAGAACGACCTGTTTGATCTCGGGGCCGATCTCTGCGTCCCCGAAGCGCCGGGCCGCGGACCGAAGCGGACGGTGCTGCGGACAACCGATCGGCATGTCCGGCCCCTCGAGGAAGCGATCGATCGGTGGAACGCGAGCCTGTCGACGCTGCGCAGCTTCGTCCTGCCGGGCGGGACGCCCGCCTCCGCCTGGCTCCATCTGGCGCGGACCGTCTGCCGGCGCGCCGAGAGGCGCGTCGTCGCGCTGGCGCGCCGGGAGCGCGTCAACCCGCGCGTCATCGTCTATCTGAACCGGCTCTCCGATCTGCTGTTCGTCATGAGCCGGCGCGCCAATGACAACGGCCGGAACGATCGCCTGTGGGTGCCGGGAGGGGGCGCGGCGACGCGGGGATGACCTTTGCCCTCAGCGCTGGCAGCGCAAGCAGTAGAAGGTGCTCCGGCCGGCCTGGACGATTCTGCGGATCACCGCGCCGCACGCACCACAGGGTTTATTGGCCCGATCGTAGACCCGCAGGGAGGTGGCGAAGTAGCCGGCCTCCCCTTCAGCGTTCAGAAAATCCCGCAGCGTCGTCCCGCCAGCTTCGATCGCCTCGTTCAGGACCTCGCGCAGCTCCTTGAGGAGCCGGTCCCAGGCCGCCGGGCCGATCCGGCCGACGGCGCGCTTCGGATTAATCCCCGAGCGGTGCAGCGCCTCGCAGGCATAGATGTTCCCGACTCCCGCGATGGCGCGCGTGTCGAGCAGGAAGTTCTTGATCGGCTTGCGCCGGCCGCGAGTCGCCCGGAACAGGGCGGCGCCGTCGAGCGCCGGGTCGAGCGGCTCCGGGCCGAGGCCCCGGATCCTCGGGTCGCGATCGACACGATCGCTCCTCATGACCCGCAGGAGACCGAACCGGCGGGCGTCGGCGAAACGCAGGTCGCGCCCATCATCGAGACGGATCACCACATGCTCGTGCGCGCGGCGCGGGCGACATCGGTCGGCCACCCAGAGCTGACCGGTCATGCCGAGGTGGACCAGGAGCGTGAGCCCCGCGCTGGTATCGATCAGGAGATACTTGCTGCGCCGGCGGATTCCTTCCACTTCGGCGCCGCGCAGACCGCGCAGCTGACCCGGACGGACCGGCTCCCTCAGGCGCCGGTCCCGCACCTGCACGTCCAGGATCCGCCGGCCGGTGACCAGCGGGGAGAGCCCGCGCCTGATGGTCTCGACTTCTGGAAGCTCGGGCACGCGGGACTCTCCTGTCGCCACTTTTGGCGCGACACCGGGCTGAGCGAGGGATCGCACAGCCCTATTCATGTTACTTCAGGAAGGGGGCACCTTCAGGAGGGCGGCCGCGGTCCGGGCGACTCGGCCAGGAGAAGCACGCTTGCCGGCGGGCCGAGGCCCGCGAAGGGGCTGGTGATCCTGGCGCAGGCGGAGAGCTGCTCGAGGAGCAGCCGGCAGGTCGCCGTCCCGGTCGCGACCACCCAGGTCCGCCTGCCCGGGGCGGGGCAGGCGGCGCGCGCCGCCGCGGCGAGGCCGGCATCGTCGAGGGCATAGAGACCGTCGTAGAACCAGCCCAGATGGTCGGCGACGTCGGGCGGAAACGAAGCGGCTTCGAGGCGGACGCCCGCGCGGCGCAGGTGGTATTCCATGGCCGCGCGGTAGAGCCCCGTGAACATGACGCGATCGCCATCGCGCAGCGCCGGGGCCAGACGCTCGGCCAGCGCCGGTTCCGGGAATCGCCTCTGCGGCCTCGCCGTGTAGCCGAGCGACAGCGCCGACAGCATGGCGACCCAGACCGCGACCAGAACGACGAAGGCCCGGCGTCTCAGGATGGCCGCCGCTCCACCGGTCACCAGGACGACCAGCAGCGGCAGGACCATCACCTCATAGCGTCCCACCAGATAGATCGGGCGCCACAGCGCTCCGTAGACGGCGGCCGCCGCCAACGGGGTCGCCGTCATCACGAGAAGCGCCAGCCCGGCGCGGCGCAGGCGCGCGTCATGGAGCGCCGCCAGGATCAGGCACCCCCATCCGACGGCGACGAGGATGCCGCCCGCCCCGGGCAGGAGACTGCGGGCCTCGCCGCCCGTCGTCCCGACACCGCTCCCGAACAGCACCAGAGAGCGGAACGGGAGCTGCCAGGCCGGCAGCTTCTGGACCATTCCGATGAAGAGATAGGAGAGCGCCCCCGCCTGGGAGCGCAACACCGGCATCCAGGGAGCGTAGATCAGGAGCGCCGCCGCGGTGCCCAGAAGCCAGTCGAAGAGCGCGCCGGAGAGCGGACGGTCACCGACGCCTCCGCCGCCGGCCGGGTCGGCACGGGGCGGTGACGCCGCCGCCAGGAGGAGAGCCCCGGCGGCCAGCCCGGGGAGCAGGAGGAGCCCCCAGTTGTGCGTGTACCAGACCGCCGACAGCAACAGCGCATAGGCGGCGATCCGGCCCCTCCCCCCCTTCTGCACCACGGCGGCGAGACGCTCGACCGTGAGCGCCGTCAGTAGCGGCAGGAGCGTGTACATGCGCGTCTCCTGAGAGAACTGCACCGCCATCGGCGAGGCGGCGATCACCCAGGCGGCCGCGAGGCCGGCCCGCCGGCCGGCGAGCCGCCGGCCGAGGAGCGCCGTCGCCGGCACCAGCAGAACGCCGAACAGGACCGACAGCACGCGAACCGCGGCGGGGCCGTCCCCGAACAGGGCGATGAAGCCGTGCAGGACCCAGTAATAGAGCGGCGGGCCCGACTCGTCGGCCAGCGATCGGGCGATGGCGGGAAACGGCTGGCTCGCGACCGCGATCGCGTAGGCCTCGTCCAGCCAGATCGGCTGGCGGGTCAGGCCGCGAAGCGCCAATCCCAGCGACAGCAGGGAGGCCGCGAGAGTGCCGGCGACGAAGACCTGGCCCGGAGGCAGGGACGACCACGTCAAGCCAGCCTGCTTGCCTTGCCCGATCCCGTCGCTTATCATTGAGCGGTTCCCTAGAATCTCAATTGGAGGCGTCCCATGCGCCTAATCTCGACATTGTCCCTGCAACGGGCGAGCTGCCGGCCGGCTTCTACCAGAGGATCCGGCTCAACATCTCGTCGGCCACCCTGACGTTCAAGGACGGAACGACGACCCCGCTCAAGATCGATTCGAACAAGATCGACATCCCGATCCGCTTCGAGGTCAAGATCGACGATACGGCGGCCGTGACGCTCGATTTCCAGGCGGATGCCTCGGTCCAGGTCAACGAGACCGCCTCGGGCAGCTACATCCTGCGGCCGGTGGTCACTCCCCTTTCGCGCTGAAGGTGCGGGCCGGCCCTTCAACCGAGCGGAGGCGCCCCCGCCGAGGCCGGCCCTTCCTGATGCCGCAATAGATTCAGGGCCGAGCCGGCGCGGAACCAGGCGATCTGCTCCTGGTTGAGAGTGTGCCGAAGCTCGATCGTCTCGACCGTGCCATCGTCGTGGTGCAGGAGGGCGGTGACCGGGAGCACAGGCGTTAGGTCGCGCAGGTTGGTCAGCGTGATCCGGTCCGCCTCGCGGACCCGCTCATAGTCGGCAGGGTCGGCGAAGGTGAGGGGCAGGACCCCCTGCTTCTTGAGATTGCTCTCGTGGATGCGGGCGAAGCTGCGCGCCACGATGGCCGCCGCGCCGAGGTGGCGCGGCGACATCGCCGCATGCTCGCGACTGCTCCCCTCGCCGTAGTTCTCGTCCCCCACCACGACCCACTTCTTGCCCGCGGCCTTGTAGGCCCGCGCCACCTTGGGGACGTCCTGCCCGCGCTGGCCGTCGAGCTGGTTGAGCGTCTTGCCGCGCTCCCCGTCGAACGCGTTGACGGCGCCGGTGAACATGTTGTCGCTGATCTTGTCGAGGTGACCCCGGAATCGCAGCCAGAAGCCGGCCGGTGAGATGTGATCCGTCGTCGTCTTCCCTTTGGTCTTGAACAGCAACGGCATCTCGACGAAGGCCTCGTCGACGACCGGGTCGAACGGATCGAGGATCTGCAGCCGCTCGCTCTTCGGGTCGACGCGGACCTCGATGCTTTGCGGGTCCTCCACGGGAGGGAGGTAGCCGGCCAGCGAGCGGACGAAGCCGCGCTCCGGCAGCTCGGGCGCGGTGCGCGGCGGGTCGAGACGCCACGGCCCCTTCGGGCCCGGGAGCGTGTCGTGGACCGGGTCGAACGAAAGCCTGCCGGAGAGGCCGTACGCCATCACGATCTCGGGGCTTCCCATGAACGCCAGGGTCTCGGGGTTGGCGTCGTTGCGTCCCGGGAAGTTGCGGTTGAAGGACGTGACGATCGTGTTGCGCTCTCCCTTCTTCATCCCGGGCCGGTGCCACTGGCCGATGCACGGCCCGCAGGCATTGGCCAGCACCGTCGCACCGACGGCCTCCAGGGCGGCCATCTGGCCGTCGCGGCGGATCGTCTGGTCGATCTGATCGCTTCCCGGCGTCACCAGCAGCGGCACCACCATGCGCGCGCCATGGGCGCTGGCCTGGGCGGCGACGTCGGCCGCGCGCGTGATGTCCTCGTAGGACGAATTGGTGCACGAGCCGATCAGGGCGACCGAGATCGCGTCCGGGTAGTCATGCTGGCGGACCGCGTCCCGGAGCGCCGAGACCGGGCGCGCCAGGTCGGGGGTGTGAGGACCGACGAGGTGCGGCTCGAGCGTGGAGAGATCGATCTCGACCACCCGCTCGAAGAACCGCCCGGGGCCGGCCTCGACCTCCGCGTCCGCCTCCAGGAGATCGCGGTTCTCCTGCGCCAGCTCGGCGAGGGCGGCCCGCTCGGTGGCGCGCAGGTAGGCGTCCATCTTCCCGTCGTAGGGGAAGATCGAGGTCGTGGCGCCGAGCTCGGCGCCCATGTTGGTGATGGTCCCCTTGCCCGTGCAGGAGATGGCGCGGGCGCCCGGCCCGAAGTACTCGACGATCCGGTTGGTGCCGCCGTTGACGGTCAGGATCCCGAGGAGCTTCAGGATCACATCCTTCGGCGCCGTCCACCCGGAGAGCCGGCCGGTCAGACGCACGCCGATGAGGTTCGGAGCCAGGACCTCCCAGGGAAAATCAGCCATCACGTCCACCGCGTCGGCTCCCCCGACGCCGATGGCGGCCATCCCCAGCCCGCCGGCGTTGGGCGTGTGGGAGTCGGTGCCGATCATCAGGCCGCCGGGAAAGGCATAGTGCTCCAGCAGGACCTGATGGATGATGCCGGCCCCCGGGCGCCAGAAGCCGATCCCGTAGCGGGCGCAGACCGTGCGCAGGAACTCGTACACCTCGTGGTTTCCCTGGATCGCCGTCTGCATGTCGGCGGCGGCGCCGACGCGCGCCTGGATCAGATGGTCGCAATGCACGGTCGTGGGCACCGCGACCTTGTCCCGGCCCGCCTGCATGAACTGCAGCAGCGCCATCTGCGCCGTCGCGTCCTGCATCGCCACGCGGTCCGGCCGGAGCAGGATGTAGCTGCGTCCGGGCTCGAACGGCTGGCCCGCCGGATCGTTCAGGTGGCCGAGGAGGATTTTCTCGGAAAGGGTCAGGGGCCGGTTGAAACGGCGCCGCGCGATCGCCAGGCGGCGACGCATGGCGTCGTACACCGAGCGAACGTACTCCGGCGTGCTGTCGATGGTGTCCATGGGCGGATCTCCCGCCGGAAGTATAGCGGAGGGCGTCCGCGTCCGCACCTGCCACGCCAGGCGGCCCATGCTCGGACCCGGACACGATCCTAGAACAGCCGCCGCTGGCGATCGTCGTCCAGCACCGCCTCGAGATCGACGCCGACGTGCGGCAGGACAGTTTCGGCGATCGGACGGATCTGCTTGTCGACGTAATGCTGGTAGTCGAAAGGCGCCAGGCGCAGCGCGGCCGGCTCGGGCCCCGAGGTCGTCATGACATACTCGATCAACCCGCCGACGCGCCCGGTCATCTGCCGCGCCGCCTTGACATGCGGCGGCGTGGTCGCCGTGTAGTCGTCGAGATTCTTGCGCAGCGCCTTGCGATACACCAGCTTCGCGTCGTGGCGGCCGGCGCGCAGGTCGCCGACAAAGGCGCGCAGGTAGGCGGCGATCGACTCCTTCGAGTCCCCCTGGAACAGCCGCTCGTAGAGCCCGCGCTGGAACTCCTTGCTCAGCTCGGTCCAGTCGCGCCGCACCACCTCCATGCCGACGAAGACCGTCTCGACCGGGCCCTGTCCCCCGGCAGGCTCCGCCAGCCCGGCGTAACGCTTGCGCGCCCCGCCGCGGCCATGCCGCATTCCCGGGAGGAGCAGCTTGAGGTACAGCGCCTCGAACTCCAGCTCGAGGAAGCTCACAACACCGTGACGCTCGCGAATCGTGTCGGCCAGCTCAGCGTTGATCCGCGCGGCGAGGGCCGCCCCGAGACGCCGCGCCGGCGCGGCGCTCCCGGGTCCCGACAGCCCCGTCTCCACGAACAGCGAGTCGGTGTCGCCGTAGAGCACCCGGTGGCCCGACGCAAGGACGCGATCGCGCGCCCAGTGCAGCACCCACTGCCCGAAATGGGTCATGGCGTTCGCCACCTGGGACGAGTAGAAGCGGCAGGCGGGCGTCGCCAGGACGCCGTAGAAGGAGTTCATCAGGATCTTGATGGCGTGGGCTCCGATCGCATCCCCGCGCCGCTTCGCCTCCTCGCGCTGCGGGAAGAGATCCTTCAGCAGCTCCGGCAGGATCCCGGGATCGCGCCGGAAGCAGGCGCCGTTCGGGGCGCGGATAAGCAGAGGCTCCTCGCCCGGCGCCGGGTCGGGGACATGGCCGAGGGGGTCGATGTTGAAAGTGCGGATCAAGCTGGGGTAGAGGCTCTTGAAGTCGAAGGCCAGGACGTTTTCGTACAGGCCCGGCAAGGGCTGAAGGACGGCGCCGCCGAGGGTCGGCTCCACCTCGCTCCCTTTTCCGCCGACGGTCGGAGCGACCCGGCCGCGCTCGCGCAGGGCGTGAAGGTAGAGGGCGTCGAACGAGGCGATGCTGGCGCCGACCCGGTCGAGCGGCATGCCGGTCAAACGGCTGCGGCGCACCGCCAGCTCGATCAGCCGGGCCTTCTGCAGTATCCCGAGAACCAGCCGGGCGTCGGCGCGGTTGTAGCGCACGAAGCGCGGCAGGTCGCTGCGGAAGGTCCGCTGGATCGCCTCGGCGCGTCCGCTCGGAGTCCCTGGCGGATTTTCCCTCCCCTCCTCACCGCCCGCATCGAGCTTCACCTTGCCCTCGCCCAAGAGGGTCCTGGCCGCCGTGTCGAGACGGTAGTCCTCGAGCTTGACGAAGGCTCCCTTGAGAAGATCGATGCCGTCCAGGACCAGGCGCCCGGGGATCCCCGCGCGGCCCCGCTGCCACCCCGTCCCATCCCGCACCACCCGGGTCGCCCCCGGACCCCTCCCGATCTCGAACGGGAGCCCGAGGCGGCGCGCGGCCGCGACCAGGACGGCGAGGTCGAAGTCGATGACATTCCAGCCGGTCAGGATGTCGAAATCGAGGCCGCGCAGGCGCTTGAAGAGCCGGCGCAGCAGGCCCGCCTCGTCTCCGCAGGCGTGCACCGACCCGCCTTCCGTGGCGATGGCCGGCCGGGCCCGATCCACGACCGCTTCCGGCAGCGCCAGGAGCACTTCATCCACCCCGCGGCCGGCGAGCGCCGCCGAGAGGATCCGCTCACCGCGCGGATCAGTCTCGAGATCGAGTGCGAGGATGACCAAATCCTCCGGCCGCGGCTCCCAGTCGGAGGGCGCCAGATCGGGGTTCTCGAAGATCCGGGCGACGGCGGTCACGGGAAGGCCCGCGACGGGAGACCCGGCGGCTCCGGGGATCGGTGCGCGCGTCACGGTCCCGCTCCCCCCGATCGCCACCGATCCCCTGATGCCGCGGTCGATCAAGAGCCGCATGGCGAAGCGGACATCGGCCTCGAACGTGGGTAGGCCCTGGGCCCGAAGCGCCTCGCGGATCGGCGGCGTATCGGCCGGCAGGGCGACCTCGACCCTCGCCACCTCCTCCCCGAGCATGCTCTTCAACCCCGTCGGGACGACGACGCGGGCCCCGCGGGCGCGCACCACCGGGGCGTCCTCCACGCGCACGAAGAAATGCGGCGCCAGGCGGGTGTCGCGAATCAGGAACGACTCTCCCGTCTCGAGCCGGCCGTAGAGGTGAACCACCGATCGGCCCTTCTCGATCCGGTAGGTCGGATGCAGGATGAATCCACGCACGATGTTCATGATCCCTCGCCCGGGCGGCACCATGGCGCGCGCGGGCGCGCGGTTGTGCCGTGGCGCCGGAGCGGCTAGACTAGGGGCCTGTCCGAGTATTCGCAGGGGCCGCGGAGAACGACCGATGCATAATCCCCAAGTACCGGAAACGCTCGAGGGGTGGAGTGTACTCCACCAGATGTTCACGCTTGGCCGGGAGCGTCTCCGCGCCCTCGCCCCATCCGATCGACGCGCCCTGGCGCACGAGGCGGCCGAGCTGCTGGGCGCGATGGAAGGGCGGGCCGAAGGGCCGAGCGCGGTCGTCCAGCTTCTCGGCCACAAGGCCGACCTGATGCTGATCCATTTCCGCAAGAGCTTCGAGGAGCTGGCCCGGGTCAAGGCGGACGTCGCCCGGGCGCGCCTCCACGACTTCATGACCCCGGCCACTTCCTTCGTGTCGATGGTCGAGCTCGGGCTCTACGAGATGACCGGCAAGATCCACGAGGAGCTCAAGACGCGCGGCCTCCAGACCGGCAGCGAGCCGTTCGAGCGCGCCTTCGACGAGGAGATCGCCCGTCAGCGGGAACGGATGATGGGCCGTCTGTTCACCGAGATCCCGCCCCGGCGGCATGTCTGTTTCTACCCGATGAGCAAACGCCGCGGCGAGGTGAAGAACTGGTACACGGTGCCTTTCGACAAGCGCGCCGCGATGATGCGCGAGCACGGCTTCATCGGCCGCGCCTACTCCGGCCAGGTCACGCAGGTCATCTCGGGCGCGGTCGGCTTCGACGACTGGGAGTGGGGCGTCGATCTGTTTGCGGATGACCCGGTCGTGTTCAAGAAGCTGATCTACGAGCTGCGGTTCGACGAAGCGACCGCCGATTACGCCGAGTTCGGGCCCTTCTACGTCGGCCTGCAATTCAAGGCCTCCGAGCTGCCGCGTCTGCTCGACGGCGAGGCGCCGGCGCCGATCTGACGGGGCGCTGCCGAAGCGTCGCGCTCAGGCGCCGCGCTTCTTCAAGAGATCTTCGATCGCCTTCCTGGCGCCGCGCGTCAGCGGCACCCCATGCGCGCAGCACAGCACATCGAAGTCGAGATCGAGCAGGCGCCGGGCGGTCTTCGGGCCCGCGGCCGGGTCCTGCATGTACTTGTCCGGCAGAAAGACCAGGCCCCGGCCCGGCTCGTTCATCAGCAGGTCGCCGACGAACAGGACGCCCGGATCCCGGTCGAGATGCAGCGCGAAATGGGGGGCTTTCGGACCCGGTGCCGGCACCGCCTTCAGCCCGCCGGGGAGGAGGGCCCCTTCCTTGTACTCGACGTCCGGGGCTTCGTCGAGCCCCTGGGCCCCGGCGGGCGCATGCACCTTCGCCCCGCTCCGGGCCCGGAGGCTCCATGCCGACCGCTGGTGCGAAGCGGCGCCGATCACGACGGCGGCGATCATGCCGAAGGGACGCAGGGCCGCTTCCTCGACCGGGAGCGGATCGATCAGGGTGACGCTTCCATCGGCCACCAGGGCGTAGCCGTCACTGATGTGCCGGATCCGCTCGTCCTCGATCTGATAATGGAACAGGCCCGGCACGACCTCTTCGACCCGCTTCGCGACCGTCTTTGGTTCCGCCATCGTCTCCTCCTTGCGCGCCCGCCGATGTGCTCTTCCGGGACGGGATTTTATCAGCCCTTATGTGCCCCCGGTGTGAAGCGCGGCGCCCTGCAGTTGCCGGGCACGGGTCCGGGTCGCTGCGCGACCCTCTCCTCGGTTCGCCTCGCTCCCACCCACCGCGCTGAGGACCGCGCGGTGGGGCCCTGGTCGCTCGGTCTCGCACGGCCCGGCAACTGCAGGGCGCGGCGCTTCACGCTGGAATCCCCTCGCCGCTATTGACGGTCCCGTTCCGCCGCGCCACGGCCGGCATCCGGCGCTCAGGCAAGACGTCGCGGCTCGGCGAGGCCGCGCCCAGGATGAGTAGCCACGCCGAGATCGTCTCCGACGCCGGCAGGGTTGGCGCCGCTCGCGCCGCCCCGCCAAGCCTCCAAACGTCAGAGGAATCTCTGGTGTGAAGCGCCGCGCTCTGCAGTTGTCGGGTCGTGTGAGACCGAGCGACCAGGGCCCCGCCGCGCGCTTCACAGCGCGGTGGGTGGGAGCGAGGCGAGCCGAGGGGAGGCTCGCGCAGCGAGCCGGACCCGTGCCCGGC
>JBGPLZ010000063.1:0-19987 GCA_041486695.1 Acidobacteriota bacterium
CCGCAACGAGCTGCGGCTGTTGCAGAACCTGTTCCTGCCGTCGGTGAAGCTGGTGCGCAAGGTACGGGTCGGATCCCGGACCCGCCGGGAGTACAACGCGCCGCAAACACCGTTCGAACGCCTCCTCGCTCGTGGCCAGGGCGACCCGGTCAAGGTCGCCACGCTGACGAGGCTGCGGGACGAGCTCGACCCGTTCGCCCTCTCCCAGGCCATCGACCGGAAGCTCGAGCGGATCCACGCCCTGGCCAGCGACCCGCGCCGACCCCGGCCGACCCGGGGTCCTCGAGCAGGGGCGGAGCATCCCTGGCGCTGGAGTTACAAGCACCGGCCTGGAGTCTCCTTGACGTCGCTCTACTGCTCGTGAGCCAACGCCTGACAGAACATCCCCGGTCCGGAGCGTGACCGAAGGACGAGGTGATGAGAACCGTGCCTATGGATCCTGCCGGACCCGTGGACGACGCCAACAACGCGTCGCCCACCGGTCCTTGGACGGCGCACACAACGCGCCGCCCACAGGCTCCACAGGCACAACTGCAGAGTTACTTTCTAAATGGCGCGACGAAGAACCCCAAAGTTACTTTCTTAAATGGCTCGACAGGGAGTGCATGCTGCGTCTCGCGATTCTGAAGCTGGGTCGCCAGCTGGCCTGTCTGGTCTATCCCGAAGCCGCGCGTCTCTCTGGTTTCTGACCTTGGTTGCCGATCCGCTTCGCGTCGCCCTGATCGTTGCCGAGGCCCTGGAGGCGTGCCGGGTACGCTATCCGGTCGGCGGGTCGCTCGCCAGCGCGGTCAGCGGCGAGCCCCGGTCGACCTTGGACGCAGATTTGGTTGTGGAGCTGACAGAAAAGGACGTCGAGCCGTTCACCACTGCGCTGGGCGACCGGTTTCACGTCGATGCCGACGCTCTGCGCCGGGCCATCCGTGAACGGTCCAGCACCCACCTGATTCATTCAGCGACATCAACTAAGGTCAACCTGTTCATCACAGGTGGCTCCCCTCTCGACAAGCAACAGATGGACCGCCGACAGCGCGTGAAGGTGTCGACGGATCCCGACTGTTGGCTCTACGTCTATACTCCCGAAGATATTCTCCTGCAAAAACTGCGGTGGTACCGCATGGGCAATGAAGTGTCGGATCGGCATCTGCTCCAGCGCGCGCTCGCCGAGGGTGAAGGCAAGTGAGTCTCCCGAAGTCACGCCGGGCACGCGCGCTGCCTCCATCTCGTTCGTGGAATCGGGTGCGCTTGATGATCGCCTGCCTCAGCAGCGCGGGTCTCGTCATCGGCTGCACGGCCGCGCCGAATCCTGCAGCTCCAGTCGGCGCAGCCTCGCCTGGCGCGGCCCTGTCCGCCACGACCCACCCCGAGACGCTGGGCCTCGACCCCGCGAAGCTCGCCGCGCTCGATTCGGTCTTCGCCTCCGGCGCGCGCGGCTACGTCGACGCTTTGCTTGTGATGCGGCACGGGAAGGTCGCGTTCGACCGGCAGTACAACTACGACTTCGAGGCGCTGTTCGCCGGGAAGGACCCGGTCCGCGGGCCGTACAACTATTACGACCCCGATTGGCATCCGTGGTACCGGAAGAGCGACCTGCACACGCTGCAGTCGGTGACCAAGAGCGTCACCTCGGCGCTCATCGGCATCGCCATCGGGCGCGGGGAGATCCCGGGGGTCGAGGTGTCGATCCTGCGGTACTTCGACGCGGCGGCGGTCGCCAACCTGGACGCGCGCAAGAAGCGGATCACCCTGCGGGATCTCCTGACGATGACCGCGGGGTTCAAGTGGGACGAGGATTCGGTGCCGTACACCGACAAGGCGAACTCGTGCGCCGCCATGGAGGCGAGCGCCGACTGGGCGCGCTTCGTCATCGATCAGCCGATGGCGAACGAGCCCGGGAAGGTCTTCCGCTACAGCAGCGGCGTGAGCGAGCTGCTGGCGCACATCCTTTATAAGGCGACCGGCCGGCAGGCGGACGACTACGCAGTCGAGCATCTGTGGAAGCCACTCGGCATCGAGCGCTATTACTGGAAGCGAACGCCGACCGGCCTGCCGGACACCGAGGGCGGGCTTTACCTGACGCGCGCCGACTTGGCGCGCTTCGGCATGCTCTACCTGCATGACGGCGTCTGGGACGGCAAGCGGATCCTGCCCGAGGGCTGGGTCGACGAGACGATGCGGCCGCGCGCGGATCCGGGAATGGGAAACACAACGTTCTACGGCTATCAGTGGTGGCTGATGTCTGGCGGCAATAAGCGGACGGTCTGGACCTGCTGGGGATACGGCGGCCAATTTCTGTTCGTGGATCCCCAGCGCGACCTGATCGCGGTCGTCAACGGCTGGAACATCTACGATAAGCCCGAGCTCGACCCGAATTGGGCGCTCCATCAGGTGCTCGATGCGGTCGTCACGCCCTGAGGCGCCGCACACCGGAGTTGCCTGATGACCGTGACCGCCGAGCTTCTAGTCAATATCGACGTCGATGATCTCGACGAGGCCGTCGAGTTCTACGTCCGCCGCCTCGGGCTGACGCCGGGGCGCCGTGTTGGTCCGGACGCTCGCGAGATGCTCGGCGCCGCCTGTCCGATCTATCTCTTGAAGCAGCCGGGCGACACGCGCCCGTTCGCCGAGGCGACGTCGCGTCGCGATTACGGCCGCCACTGGACGCCGGTGCATCTCGATTTCGCCGTCGAGGAGCTGCAGTCCGCGGTCGACCGCGCCCTGTCGGCCGGCGCGAGGCTCGAGGGCCGCATCGAAGAGCGGGCCTGGGGACGGATGGCGAGGATGGCCGACCCGTTCGGCCATGGGTTCTGCCTGCTGCAGTTCAAGGGACGGGGGTACGATGAGATCGTCGAGGCGAACCGGACACCGTAGCCGCTTACTGGCGGCCGCGCGCTCTGGCACCGGCAGTGTGGCGCCCGCTTCGATCGCGGCGGCGATCGCTCTTGGCGGTGGTGCCGCAGCTGCGCATCTCGCACCAGCGGCGCAGGCCGTTCCGGCTGCGGTCGACGAATAGCCAGCCGCAGGAATCGCCCGGGCAGAGCCGAACCTGTCCCGCCTCCTCCGACGTCAGTAGTGTGGCTGCCGACCTGACGACGGGCCAGAGCACCGATTCCAGCCGGTCGTCCTCGCGCCATTCCCAGCGCGCCGCGGCATCGCCTCGCCGGGCGGGCGCCAGGTGCAGCCGTCGCAGCGCATCGCCGACCAACCGATCGAAATCCCCCCAGGCCTCCCCTGCCACGGCGCCGCGCGCGACGCTGCCGAACAGCCGCCGAAGCTCCGCCCGGACGCGCCTGGCCTTCCGCGCCGCCGCGCGCCCCGCCGCCGGACGGCCTGCGGCGCGTGAGCGAAGCTGGCGGGCGCGGGCCTCGGTGATCACGCCCGCCGCCACCGCCCAGCGCAGCAGACCCGCGTAGTCGCGCAGCCGGTCGTTCTCGATGCCGTGCTCGGTCCAGTCGGCGGTGTTGACGAGATCGAGGCTGGGGTCGCCGCCCACACACTTGAGCGGCCGGGCCTGGGCGAGGCTGGTCTGTCGCATACCACAGTATAGAGGCCGCATTCGGCTCTTGACAAGCCCGGGGCCATCGGATAATCTGCACCAGTATGTTGACATATACTGGTGCAGAGCGGACGCGACTCGACGACCGAAGGTCGGTACGCCCGTGAACACCATGCCGCTGACGACGATCGCGCCGGAGATCTTTCGAAAGCGCCTGATCGTTGAAGGATATTTCCGCCGCGAGATCACGGCCGAGACCCTCGTGGCCTATTTCGAGACCATCACCCGCGAGCTGGGCCTTCGAACCTACGGGGATCCGATCATTCATCGGACCGCCGGTCAAGGTCGAGACATCAACGAAGGCTTCGACGGATTCGTGCCTTTGGTCGATTCCGGCATTTACATCGCGGTCTGGGTCGCACCGAAATTCCTGTCGACCATCATCTATACCTGTGGCCCATTCGACGAAAGCCGCGCGATCGATGTTGTCAAAGATTTCTTCCACCTCGGCAATCATGAAGCTGCGCTGTTCTGAACTGCACAATGACAGGGAGGTCGAGCATGAGCCAGGCAATTCGCAGGTCCAACGAAGTGCGGCCTCGGCAGGTGGCGGTCATCGGCGCGCCATCCAGCGCGGCCAGTTATTCCCCCGGCCAGGAGAAGGCGCCGGCGGCGCTGCGTGCCGCGGGGCTCTTGGACCGGCTCGCGTCCGCCGGCTACACCGTGCGCGACGGCGGCCAGGGCCCCAGCTTCCGCTGGCAACCGGATGCGGCCAACCCGCGCGCCCAGAACCTCGGTTGGGCGCGAGAGAGCATCGTTCATGCCGCGGCCGCCTGCAGGACGGCTCTGAAGAACGGCGAGTTCATCCTGCTGCTGGGCGGCGATTGCACGCATCACCTGGCGCTGCTCTCTGCCGCCGTCGAGGTCCTGGGCGGGACCGGGTCGATCTATCTGGACCTCCACGGTGACCTCAACATCCCCGAGTCGACGGTCGACGGGGCGCTCGATTGGATGGGCGTAGCCCACGCGCTCGCTTTGCCGGGGACGACCACGGAGCTGCGCGAGATCGGCCCGCGCACCCCGCTCATCGAGCCGACCGACCTCTGCTATCTGGGGTTGCAGGAATCCGAAGCCACCGAGTGGGAACGCGCCCGGATTCGGGAGAAATCGATCGCGGTCGTGCCGCGAGAACGCTTGCGCGCCGAGCCCCAGGCAGCGGCTCGCCAGGCGCTGGCGCACTTGAACCATGAACAGAACTTGATGCTTCATTTCGACGTCGATCTGGTCGATTTCAACGATGCCCCGCTCTCCGAGCACCCGGCCCGCGGCAAGGGGGTGCCGCTGACCGCGGCGCTGCAAGCGCTCGGCGTCTTGCTTCGCGACCCCAGGGTGCGCGGCCTGTCTCTCGGCGAGCTGAACCCCGATCACGGCGCCGCCGACGGGTCGACGCTGGCTCGTCTGGTCGAGGGGTTGGCCGGGGCTTTCGCGACCTGAGCGTCGACAGACGCGACGTAGTCTCGCTATACTGCGGGCACCTGGTGACCGGGACAGAGGAGGCTCGCATGCAAGCCATCCTGGATCGGATCCTGACCTTCAACCTCATCGGCACGACCCTGGTGTTCTACGTCGCCGCCCGGATCTACGTTCTGCCAAGGTTGGAGGAGCTTGCGCCGCGCAGGGTCTTGCTGCCGATCCTGCTGCTGCATTCGCTGCGGCATCTCGCGTTGATGTTTCTGACTCGAGGAGCGGTCCGCGCCGGGATGCCGCCACAGTTCGCCTGGCCCGCAGCCCTCGGCGACCTGGTGACGTCCCTGCTTGCCTTCGCGTGCATTCCGGCCGTGGCCAACGGCTGGGAGATCGGCCGTCCACTCGTCTGGGTCTTCAACTGCTTCGGAACGCTCGACCTGATCGTGGCCGTCACGCTGGCCACGCTGTATAAGGCGCCCGTCTACATGGGCGCGGCCTACTGGATCCCGGCGTTCTGGGTTCCCGCGCTCCTGGTGACGCACTACCTGACGTTCGTCGTGCTGAGGAAACACTGGCCCTGAAGGCTCATCTCGAGGGAGGCAGGCATGGTGCTCAAGAGAGTCGGCCCGGTTTCGTTGGCGAAGATCGCGGGGACCCTTTATGCGGTGCTCGGCCTCTTCATCGGCGCGATAGTCTCTTTGATCGCCTCGGTGGGGTTCGCGCTGAAGCCGCCTGAAGCGCCGGCCGTCTTCGGTCTTCTCTTCGGCGTGGGGGCGGTCGTCCTGGTGCTACTCATCTATGGTTGCCTGGGATTCCTCATGGCTCTGATCATGGCAGGGCTCTATAACCTGCTGGCGGGGATGGTGGGAGGTTATCGATGCAGAGCAAAATCGCAGTTGCGGCAATCATCGTATTGAGCAGCCTGCTGCTTCTCAGTCAGATCCCACCCGTGACCATGATGGACGTCTGTCGATCATGGATTCTGATCGAGTACTCGTGCGTCGAGAACCCGAGCGCCAGCGGGGAATGCCTGCGCTGAGCCCCTCCCGTAGTGCGTCCGCACCGTCACCCCTGCCAGAGGGGCCCGTCAAGCGATTGGTGCCGTGGCTCGTGGCGGTCGCCTTTTTCATGGAGGCGCTCGACACCACGATCCTGAACACCGCCGTGCCGACCGTGGCGGCGGCGCTGCGCGTGGCGCCGCTCAGCATGAAGTCGGTGCTGGCGAGCTACACCCTGAGCCTGGCGGTGTTCATTCCGGTCAGCGGCTGGGTGGCGGATCGGTACGGCACCCGCAGGGTCTTCGCCTCGGCGATCGGCATCTTCACGTTCGGCTCGTTGCTGTGCGGCATCTCGAACGACATCCATCTGCTGGTCGCCAGCCGCATCCTGCAGGGGTTCGGCGGCGCCATGATGGTGCCGGTCGGGCGTCTCACCATCGTCCGCACCTTCGCCAAGTCGGAGCTGATCCGCGCCATCAGCTTCGTCGCCATCCCGGGTCTGATCGGCCCGCTGCTCGGGCCGCTGGCCGGCGGGCTGATCGTCGGCTACCTCCACTGGCGGATGATCTTCTTCGTCAACCTGCCGATCGGCATCCTGGGCCTCTACTTCGTCTACCGCCATCTGCCCGACTATCGCACCGACAATACCGATCGGCTCGACCTGATCGGGCTCATCCTGTTCGGATCGGGGATCGCCCTACTGTCGTACGTGCTCGAGATCTTCGGCGAGCATGCCCTGAGCGGGCGCGAGATCCTGGGCCTTCTGTCGATCGCCGTGGTGCTGCTGCTCGGCTATGTCCGTTATGCCGCGACCAGCGAGCAGCCGCTGCTGCGCCTGGGGCTGTTCCGGATCAGAACCTTCCGCAGCGCGGTCACCGGCAGCTTCATCACCCGCCTGGGAGCAGGCGGGACACCGTTCCTGCTGCCACTGCTGTACCAGATCGGCCTGGGCTTCACGCCGGTCCAGTCGGGGCTGCTGATCATGCCACAGTCGCTGGCGGCCATGAGCCTGAAGCTGACCATGCCCGTGATCCTGAACCGTCTCGGCTACCGCCGGGTGCTGATGGCCAACACCTTGCTGCTGGGTCTGCTGATTGGCCTGTTCGCCACCATCGGGGCCTCGACGCCGGTCTGGCTCATCATCGTCCAGGCCTTCTGCTTCGGCTTCGTCGCCTCGCTGCAATTCACCAGCATGAACACGCTGGTCTACGCCGACGTGAGCGACGGCCAGACCAGCATGGCGAGCACCATCGCCAGCACCATGCAGCAGATGTCGATGAGCTTCGGAGTGGCCTCGGCCTCGCTCGTCACCGCCTTGTTCATCCCCGATCGCTTCCACACCGATGCGGGGCAGATGATCCACGGGGTCCACAAGGCGTTCGTCGTTCTCGGCCTGCTGACGATCCTTTCCGCCGTCATCTTCCGCGACCTGCGCTCGACCGACGGTCGCAGCGTCAGCCTGCAGGGGGAAGGCCTGCCTGAGGGCTGACGTCGGGCGAGGGCCGCATCTTCGGAAGGGTGGTCGGGTATGATGCGAAGATGAACCCATCCGCCTTCAGCCGCCAGGCGACCGACCAGGATTCCGGGGTGATCATCGAAACCTTGACCCTGGCGTTTGCGGACGATCCTGTCTGGGGCGGGTGGGCTTTTCCTGACCGCCGGCGCGCCAGCGCGCTCCGGCGGGCGTTCTTTGGATTGTGGCTGACGAGTGCGCTCCGGCATCGCTGGGTTCGGGTCACGCAGCGCTGCGAGGCGGTCGCGGTGTGGATCCCGCCGGGCGAAGCCGAGAACACGAAGGAGAACGAGCAGCGGCTCGTCTCGATGGCCAAGGAGCTGCTCGGCGACCATGCCGGCGCGTTCTTGAAGGGGGGCGAGCTGTTCGAGGCCACGCACCCGCGCGAGCGGCCGCACTACTACCTGAGCCTGCTCGGAACCCACGACGACCACCGGGGTAAGGGCCTCGGCATGGCGCTGCTGCGGGACAACCTCGCCCTGATCGACGCGCAGCGGATGCCCGCCTATCTGGAGTCGACGAACCCCGGGAATCTCCCACGGTACGAGCAACTCGGGTTCGCCAAGGTCGGAGAATTCATCCTCCCATCCGGTGGTCCCAAGGTCGATACGATGTGGCGCGAGCCGGTCGGCGGGTCGATCTGAGATAATGGCCTCAACAATTTCTGGGAGGCGCATCGCGTGAGAAGCCGGACGAAGAGAAGCGTCGTGGTGACCCTGGTCCTGCTCGTCCTGATTGGCATGCTCGGTCCGGTCGGCCTGGCCGGCGTCTCGTGGGCCAAGGATGACCCCAAGCTGCGCGAAGCGATCGAGGCGGCCAACGGGCAGTTCGTCGCCGCGACGGCGCGCGGCGACGCCGCGGCCCTGGCGGCCCTCTATTCCGAATCGGGACAGCTGCTGCCTCCCGGCGGCGAGACCCTGACGGGGCGCGAAGCGTTGAAGACTTTCTGGCAGGGCGCGCTGGATTCCGGCATGAAGGCGGTCAAGGTCGAAATGATCGAGCTCACGGGCGCCGGCGACTTCGCCTTCGAGCTCGGGCGCTACTGGATGTACGGCGCGGACGGCCACCTGACCGAGGCCGGCAAGGACGTGGTCGTCTGGAAGCGCGAGCATGGATCCTGGCGCATGTATCGCGATATCTGGAACAGCAACCAGCCGCCGGTCGCGCACTAAATCGCGCCGTGTACGAGTCCCGCAAGCAGCCGCCGCTCCCCCGACACCGCTTCATGCGGCGCCTCGCACGTCACGGAGCGGGCGCGGCCGGACTGGTGCTCGGGTCGCTGCTCCTCGGCATGGCCGGGTACAAATATTTCGAGGGCCTCGCCTGGCGCGACGGGTTCCTCAACGCCGCCATGTTGCTGGGAGGCATGGGGCCGATCGACCCGCCCCACACCGACGGCGGGAAGCTGTTCGAGGGCTTCTACGCCCTCTATGCCGGCCTGGTCTTCCTGATCGCCGCTAGTCTGCTGCTGGCTCCGGCGTTCCATCGCCTCATCCACAAGTTTCATTGGGATCGAGATCGAAAATGAAGATCAACATCAAGCGGCGCATCGTCCTCAACGGCTAAGAGATGACCCCCGCTGACGCGACCAGCCGCACCTGGGCGGTCTTCTTCGCGCGCGCCATCCTGGGTCTCATCTTCTTCATGGCCGGAGTCTGGAAGGTCTTCCAGCTCGGGCCGCTGCAGCATGCGCGCCGGTTCTTCGTCGAGCCGTATGCTCAGACATTTCTCCCCCGCTGGTCGCTGTGGGCCACGGGCATCACGGTCCCGCTGGTCGAGCTGGTCGCGGGGGCGCTGGTCCTCGTCGGCTGGCGGACCCGCCCGGCGCTCTACGCGCTGGGCGCGGTGCTCGTGCTCGTGACCTTCGGGCATCTGCTGGCCGAGCCACTGTACGAGTTCCACACGCACGTCATTCCGCGGGCGGCGCTGCTGCTCTTCGTGCTCGTCATGCCGCAAGGCGAAGACCGCATCTCGATCGATTTCTGGCTGGCGCGCCGGCGGTCCGGCGCATAGAGAGACGAACGGACTCGGGAGGGTCGATGGACAAAGATACGGCGCGCGCCGAGGCCTTCAGCGATGGCGTCTTCGCCATCGCGATCACGCTGCTCATTCTCGAGATCCGGGTGCCGGCGCTGAAGGCGGCCGCGGCCAACGGCCCCTTGTTCTCCGCCCTCGCCGGTCTGTGGCCATCGTTCCTGGCGTTTTTCCTGAGCTTCTTCGTCATCCTCGTCATGTGGGTCAACCACCATGAGTTCATGCGGCTGGTCCATCATGTCGATTACCCGTTCCTGTTCGCGAATGGGTTCGTGCCGCTGCTCGTGACCTTCGTGCCGTTCCCGACCGCGGTGCTGGCGAGGTATCTCGGCACCGGCGCGGCGCCGCCGCCTGGTGCGCCGGGAGGTGCCGGAGGAAGTCCTGGAGCGCGTGCGCCGCGCCTATGCCGTCGGACCGGTGGTCTATGGCGCCTCGGTTCTCCTGTCGCTGTGGAACGCGGTCGCCGGGCTTACGCTGTGCGCCTCATTATGGGTCCTCTGGACCAGGCTCTCCTACCGGACGAAGGAGCGCGCCACTGGCGGCGCACGAGGCTAGCGGGGAACGAGATCAGCGGCGCACGATGACCCGCCGGGCGTCACGCACCAGGATATTCATCGGCAGGCCGCGTCCGGCCAGCTGGTCGTAGGTCTCGGGCGTCATCAGAGCGAACCCCTCGGAGGCGCCCGCCCAGCGTTTCTCGAATTCCTGAAGGGTCGGCACCCAGAGAGCCGGCTCCTGCTCGAGCCCGAAGCCCATCTCGTCCTTGAAGTCGACCAGGGTCAGGGTCCGCTTCAGATAGAACGGCAGCGTCTGGTCGTACATCTTGATGCTATAGAACGGGGCGCCAAGTGTCAGTTGCGGGCGGATCGTCTCCGCGACCTCGTAGGTGGAATAAATCGGCGAGAGGGTTTCGTACCCGGTCATGACCAGCTGGGTCATGACCAACCCGCCGAGCGCCAGCGCGATCACGCCCCGCCGCACGCGCCCCCGGTGAAACTCGAACAGCGCGCAGGTCGCCGCGGCGAGCAACGACAGGGCCGCCGCGACGAGCCACCATTGGCAGCGCTCCAACAGCTCGATCGGAACGGCATGCTTCGAGTAGTTCCGCACCAGCGGCGACAACGTCGCGACCAGGGCCGCGAGCACCGCCACCGGCATCGTCTGCCAAAACAGAACGCGCGGCGCGGTGCGGGTGAAGCGGTCCCCGATCAACAGCGCGATCGCCGGGAAGATCGGCAGGATGTAGGGCGGGAGCTTCGACTGGGAGAGGCTGAAGAAGAGAAAGATAAACGTCGCGTAGATCAGCAGGAAGCGGCCCGGCTGGAAGCCGCCGCCCGCGTCGCGCGCCCTCCAGGAACGAGCCAGCGCGTCGACCATGGTCACGGACCAGGGAAGCATTCCCCCCAGCAGGAACGGTACGAAGAAGAAGACCGGCTCGTCGCGCTGGTGCACGGTGGTCAGGAAGCGCTGCAGGTGCTCGTGCACGAAGAAGAAGCCGGGGAACTCGGGGTTGGCGATCGACACGGCGACGAACCAGGGCGCGGCGACCAGGAGCATCACCGCCATCCCGGCGCGCAAATGCAGGCGCCGCAGGATCGAAAGGTCCCGTTGCAGCACGACGTCGATCGCCAGGGCCGCGCATGGCAGCACGAGGCCGATCAACCCTTTGCTCATCACCGCCAGCCCCATGGCGGCCCAGACGACGAGCATGAAGGTGCGGCTCTGCCGTGCCGTGGCGCCGTTGCGCTGCGCCAGCATGAATGCCGACAGCGCGAGGGTCATGAAGAAGGTCATCCCCATGTCGAGCGTGTTGAGCTGGGCCATGCCGACGTAGAAGAAACTGCTGACGAGCACCAAAGCGGCATACAGGCCCGCCTCGGCGCCGAACAGCACGCCGCCCGCGTAGAAGACCGTCAGGACGCCGAGAAACCCGGTGAGGGCGCTCCACAGCCGCGCCGTCCATTGATGCTCGCCGAACAGGGTGAAGGCGGCGGCGGTCGCCCAGTATTGCAGCGGCGGTTTCTCGAGATACTTGATGCCGTTCAGGCGCGGGGTGAGCCAGTCGGCGGTCGCCACCATCTCGCGGGGGATCTCCGCGTAGCGCCCTTCATCGGGCTTGACCAGCTTGCGGTATTCGAGGCTGCCGAACCAGACGGCGAGCAGGACGAGCAGCGGGAGGGACAGGGTCAGGGCGCGGCGGGCTGCTGGCGTGGGGAGCAAGCGTCAGGAGACCTCTAGGAGGCCGGCTCCGATTCGGTGGCGACCGACGCGCCGGCGGTGGCGCCTTCCATCTCGGCAGTGGCAAGCGCCTCGGCGGCGGCGCGTTCCATCCCGACCGGGTTCGTGCCCTTCCTGCGGATGGCGTGCGCGGTCTTCAGCATCCCATAGCGGCTCACGAGGTAGTTGCGCCCCATGTGCGATGCGGCGCGGGGCAGGTCCCAGGCCGCACCGCGGTAGCGCCGCATGATGCCGGTCAGCGAGTACGCTTCGCGCAGGAAGTAGTAATACCCTTCCTGAAGCTGATCGACCGTCATCTTCTTGGGTCGGATCAGGACGTGGGCCCCGTCGAACAACGGCCAGTTGTAATCCATCGCCACGTCGGAGTCCTCCGGGCAGCGGGCCCAGGGGAGAAAATCGTCGCCGGCGAGCGCATCTTTGAAGGTCCCAGTGCCGGGGTACGGCTGGATGATGTTCGCCACCACGAAGTCGATGCCGGTGTCATAGATGAATTCGAGGGTCCGATCGAAGCTCGAGGGACCGTCGCCGTCCAGCCCGAAGACGAAGGCTCCCATGACGTTGATCCCGGCGTCGTGCACGCGCGCGACCATCTCCTGCATCGACGCCGTGTCGTTCGACCACTTGTCGAGGCCGTCGATCGCCGTCTGGCTGACCGACTCGATCCCCAGGAACAGATCGCGGCAACCGCTGTCGTAGGCGGCCTTCAAGAGCTCCGGCTTCTGCGCCAGGTCGATGGTGAGCTCGGCCGCCCAGGGGCGCTGCAGGGGGCGGACCGCGTCGCACAGCGCCTTGAAGGACCCCGCGGCGTTGTAGAGGTTGTCGTCCCAGAAGAAGAACTGCTCGGTGAAGCCCGGGCCCATCCGGGCGATCAGCCGGTGACCGAAGCGCGAGCCGATGAGCGGCAGCTTGACGGCGGCCTTGAGGAGCGAGTTGTAGAGCCCCGGAGGAATCGTGTCGATGGTCTCCCTCGTGTACCTCGGCTCCTGGCCCCGGATCTCCCCGACCACATCGTCCACGTCGCGGTTGCGCACGTTCGGGCCGTTGGTCAGGAAGACGGCGCAGAAGTGGCAGTCGAGCTTGCAGCCGCGCGCGAAGGTGGTCGAGGCCACGATCTGCTGCGGGCGGTTCTTGAGACCATCCCAGATGCCCACGTCGAGGGACAGGGTGCCGCGGTCGCGGATCCGGTCGAACGTCGCCCGGTAGATCGGCTCGGGAACGCGATCCGCCTTGAGGTCGGCGAGCAGGGCGGAGGCGGCCCACTCCCCTTCTCCTACGACCGCGACGTCGACGTATCCCCGGCGCGTGCCCTCCTCGGGGACCGCCGAGGCATGCGGCCCGCCGAAGGCGATGGTGAGGCGCTTCCCCGCCGCGGCGTACGCGGAGCGCGCCTCGCGCGCCCGCCGGTAGGCCTCGCGGGCGGAGTTCGTGTACGCGGTGATGAACAGGACATCATGGTCGCCGCGGCTCTGGTCGACCTTGTCCCGCAGGATCTCATCGAAGGGGGTCGGTCCCTCGATCTTGTCATGCTGCACGACGACGCGCGCGCCGTCCGCCAGCGCCCCGCTCTTGCGCAGGAACCCGACCAGGTAGGGGTAACCGAGCCCGGGGCTCCGGATGAACGGCCCGGTCGAGCGCTCGAGCCGCCCCAGCAAGCCCTTGCGGCGGATCGGCTCGTCGACGACGTAGGAATCACGCGGGGTCAGGCAGATCAGGTTGCCGAGAACCGCCATCGGGATCGTTTTCCTCGTGCGGCAGTCTACATCAATATCCAGAATCTTGCCGCTTGAGCTATCATCGTCGCCACCAAGTCAAGGAGGCTCGAGCGATGATCACGGTGATGGGTGCCGCGGGCAACACGGGCAAGGTGACCGCGGAGCGGCTCCTGGCCGCGGGCAAGATGATCCGGGTGATCGGCCGGTCGGCCGAGCGCCTGCAGCCGCTGGTCGATCGCGGGGCCAGGGCGGCGGTGGGCGACGCGACCGACATCCCCTTCCTGACCTCGGCGTTCGACGGCGCCGACGCCGTCTACGTCATGATCCCGCCCGACTTCGCGCATCCCGACCCGCGCAAGTATTACAACCGCTTCGGAGAGACGATCGTCGAGGCGCTCTTACGTTCGGACGTGAAGCGGCTGGTCTTCCTGAGCAGCCTCGGAGGCGAGCTTCCGAGCGGAACGGGCCCCATCAAAGGGCTGCACGATCTCGAGGAGCGGTTCAGGGATCTGAAGCTGGATCTCTTGATCCTCCGCCCGGGATCCTTCTACGAGAATTTCTACGGCTCGCTCGGTCTCATCAAGCAGCAGGGCATCAATGGCGGCGCCATCGAGCCGGACGCGCCGTTCCCGATGACCGCGACCGCGGACATCGGCGCGGCGGCGGCCGACGAGCTGGCCCGCGCCGCCTTCAAGGGCGTCTCGGTGCGCGAGGTGCTCGGCCCCCGCGACTACACGATGAGCGAGACGACCCGCATCCTCGGAGCGAAGATCGGCAAGCCGGATCTCAAGTACGTCCGGTTCCCGGACGCCGACTTCGTCAACGCCTTGCTCAAGATGGGATTCTCGAAAGGGCTCGCCGACGCCTTCGTCGAGATGGCGCACGCCCTGAGCGCCGGGAAGATCCGTCCGCTCCAGGGGCGCACCCCGAAGAACACCGCGCCGACGACCTTTGAAGCGTTCGCCGACCACCTGGCGGCCGCCTACCGGGCGCTCTAGCTTTCGCCAGGCCACTTGCCCCCAGAGGGCTCGAGCCCGCGGGCTAGAGGTCGGACGGCTCGCAGCAACCGCGGCCGAGGCGGCAGGTCTGGGCCGACACGGAGCCCTGGTCGGGGCCGACGACGCGCATGGTGCGCAGGCACCAGAACTGAGCCGTGGTCGACAGCTCGCTGGTCTCCAGGACATCCTCGATCGTGCCGTAGTAGTAGCGCTTGGTGCGCAGGTGGCGGCAGAGGCTGGGAAGGCCGCCGGCCGGAAGTCGATCGTCCGGTGCGTTGCTCATCGAACCGAGCCGCCCGCGAGTGCGAGGAGGGCGCGCGTGATCAGGGTCTTGGCCAGAGGCACCTTGTAACCGTTATGCGGCATCGGGTCGGCGGCCGCGAGCGCGGCGTCGGCGGCCCGGGCGGCGGCCGCGGCGTCGAGCGCCCCGCCGATCAGGGCGCTCTCCCCTTCCTTCGAGCGCCAGGGCACCGGAGCGACGGCGCCCAGCACCAGCCGGGCCGCTGCGACCTGGCCGCCCTGGACGCGGAGCGCGGCCGCCACCGCCACCAGGGCGAAGTCGAACGAGTCCTTTTCCTTGAACTTCAGATAGAGGCTCTTCGTCCCCGCGGTGGTCGAGGCGGAGGCCGGCAGCGCGACCTCGGTGACGATCTCCCCCGGCTGAAGAATGGTCTCGTGGTCGATCCGCACCCGCGGCAGCACGTAGAGCTGCTCGAGCGGCAGCTCGCGCTTTCCGGACGGGCCCGTGATGGTCACCCGCGCCTCGCAGGCGATCAGCGCCGGCGCCAGGTCGGATGGGTGCACGATGAAGGACGGGCCGCCCCCGAAGATCGCGTGGTAGCGGCTGTCGCCGGTCGTCGTGAAACAGACGTCGCCCCCCTTCTTCAGGCAGGCGTGCAGCGGCGAGCGGTAATACCAGCAGCGCGGCCTCTGGCAGAGGTTGCCGCCGACCGTCCCGACATTGCGGATCTCAGGCGAGCCGACGCTTCTGGCCGCATCGGCCACCGCGGGGAAGGCGCGGCGCACCGTCTCGTGCTCCGCCAGCGCCGTCAGGGTGACGAGCGCCCCGATCCTGAGCGTCTGGTCGGCGTCGACGCGGATGGCATCGAGGCCCGGTACGGACTTGAGGTTGACGACGGTGTCGGGCTCGATCAGCCGATCCTTCATCTCGCCGAGGAGATCGACGCCGCCGGCGATGAGCCGGGCGCGCGGGCCGGCCTTGGCCAGCGCCTGGGTCGCAGCCTGCAGCGAGTCGGGCTCGACGTAGGCGAACGCCTTCATTCAGGCCTCCCTGCTCTCGGCCAGAAGCGCCAGGACCCGGGCCGGGGTGATCGGCAGGTCGCGCACCCGCCGGCCGATGGCGTTGCTGACGGCATTGGCGATGGCGGCCGCGGTCGGTACGATCACCGGCTCGCCGAGACCCTTCACGCCGACGTTGTTGTTCGGGTCGTAGACGTCGACCATGATCGGCACGATCTCGGGCATCTCGAGGGTGCCGGCGATCTTGTAATCCTCGAGGTTGGGGTTCATGACATTGCCGGTCGGGCCGTCCATGACCCGTTCCTCGAGGAGAGCGTACGACAGCCCCATGATGACGCCGCCGTTCACCTGGCTCTCGGCGGCCAGCCGGTTGATCGTCCTGCCGCAGTCGTGGGCGGCGGCGATCTTCACCACCCGCACCTTGCCGGTGCCGGTGTCGACCTCGACCTCGGCGAACTGCGCGCCGAACATCTCTCCGCCCCGCCCGTTGTAGTTCTCGGCCCGCGACGCCTGCGACGAGATGACGGTGGTCTTCAGGCGCGACGCCGCCAGCGCGAAGGGCAGCGTCCGGGCGCCGTCCCTGGTGCGCACCTGCCCGTCGCGCAGTTCAAGCTTGTCCGGCTGGCCGCCGAGGGCGGGCGCGACCGCCTGCAGCAGGCGGGCCCGCGCCCCCTCCGCCGCCGAGCGCACCGCCGGGAGGACCGAGGTCAGGGTGACGCTGCCGCCCGAGGCGGGCGCGTACATCTTCGTCGCCGTGTCGCCCATGGTGATCTGGATCTGCTCCGGCTTCAGCCCGAGCACCTCGGCGACCACGATCGCCATCGCCGTGCGCGTCCCGGTGCCGATGTCCTGGACGCCGCAGATGCATTCGACCGCACCATCGGAATGGATGGTGACCGTGGCGTCGGTCGGCGGGCCGCCGTAGACCGGCCACATCGCCGTCCCGAGACCGAAGCCGCGCAGCACCTTGCCGCCATCCGGCGCTCCTGGGGCCGCCGCGGCGACGGGCGCCTTGCGCCGCTCCCAGCGGATCTCCTTGGCCGCCAGCTCGTACTGCGCGTCGAGCGCCTTGGCGGGCGCCTCGATGTAGTTCCGGCGGCGCAGGTCGAGCGGGTCGATCGTGAGCTTGTCGGCCAGCTCATCGAGCGACGATTCGAGCCCGAACGACCCCTGCGGAAAGCCCGGGGCGCGGAACGGCATCGCCGGACCGCCGTTGGTCATCACGTCCTGCTCCTCGATCCGGACGTTCGGGCAGGCGTAGATCATCCAGGCCGGCCCGCCGACGCCCGCCCCGCCCGCGATGCCGCCGGTGCCGTACGACTTCAGATGGAGCGCGGTGAGCCGCCCGTCCCGCTTGGCGCCGATCTTCAGCCACTGCACCGAGCTGGGGCGGTTGCCGGTCGCCAGGTTCTCCTCGTGCCGGTCGAGCATCAGCTTGACGGGCGCGCCGGCCTTGCGGGCCAGCAGCGCCGCCACCACCCCGGTGATGCCGGCGCCGAACTTGGCGCCGAAGCCGCCGCCGACGTACTCGGTCACCACCCGCACGTTGGCGGTCGGGATCTTGAAGAACTTGGCGAGATCGTCCCGGAAGCCGAACACCCCCTGGGTCGAGGCCCAGACCGACAGCTTGCCGTTCTCCCAGCGGGCGACGGCGCCGTGGCTCTCCAGGGCGTTGTGCAGCGCCACCGGCGTGGTGTAGGTCCCCTCGACGGTGACCTCGGCCTGCATGAAGCCGGCCTCCAGGTCGCCGCGCTTCCTGACCGACGCCGGCTGGGCATTCTCCTGGTCGGGGAACACCCGCGGCGCGCCCTCTTGTCGCGCCTGATCGAGGTCGACGACGTGCGGCAGCGGCTCGTAGGTGACGTCGATCAGATGGATCGCGTCCTCGGCGATCTGCGGCGTCGTCGCCGCCACCGCCGCCACCTCCTCGCCCGCGAACATGACGCTGCGCCTGCCGGGACCGCCGGGCGTGGCGCCGCTGCGATCGATCGGCTTGCCGTTCTCGTCCGTCTCGCCCAGGGCCGAGAAGGTGTCCGGCTTCTCGAAGGTGAGGACCGCCTTGACGCCCGGCAGCCGGGCGGCCCGCGAGGCGTCGATCGAGACGATGCGCGCGTGCGGCTGCGGGTTGCGCAGGATCTTGCCGTGCAGCAGCCCCGGCAGGTTGACGTCGGAGGTGTAGCGCGCCGCGCCCGTCACCTTGGCCGCGCCATCGAGGCGCGGCACCGCCGTGCCGACGACGCTCAGGGTCGCGTCGGCGTCCCAGATCGGCGGCTCGGTCTCGGGGACCTGGACCTCGACCTGCTCGAGCTTGTTGCCATAGCCGATCTTGATCTTCCGCGTCTGCGCCATCCCGACTCCTCCGACGAAGCGCGCCTGCCCCTAGGTCTTACCGCGGCCGGCGGCCGCCAGAACCGCTTCGAAAACCCGCGGATAGGTGCCGCAGCGGCAGAGATGTCCGCACAGCGCCGCGCGCACCTCGTCCAGACTGGGGCTCGGGCGCGCGTCGAGCAGCGCCTTGGAGGCGACCACGAACCCGGGCGTGCAGAAACCGCACTGCAGGGCGTCCTTGTCGATGAAGGCCGCCTGCACCGGGTGCAGCTTCCCCTTCGGCGCGATCCCCTCGACCGTGGTGATGGCGCGCCCGCGGGCGTCGACCGCCAGCAGCATGCACGCGTAGACCGGCTTGCCGTCGAGCAGGACGGTGCAGCCGCCGCACTCGCCGCGGTCGCAGATCTTCTTGGCTCCGGTGAGATCGAGCCGATCGCGCAGGGCATCGAGCAGCGTCAGGCGCGGCTCGACCTTGAGGGTGCGCGGCTGCCCGTTGACCTTGAGGTTGATCGAGACCTCGCCGGGGCCGATGGTCCGCGGCCCGGCCGCCGGCGGCGCCTTGACCGCGGCCGGCGCGGCGGCCAGCAGGCCGGCGCCGACCGCGCCGCCGCCGAATCCCTTCAGGAAGGCCCGCCGGCTGAACCCCTTCGGCGGGCCACTACGCTTGCGCTTCGGCCTGGCCATGCCTTCTTCCCCCCGGGCGCGTTCGTAATCGTGACGATGAGAGACGCTCGCCTACCCCTCGAGCTGCGGGCCGCGCGGGTCAGCGCGCAGCAGATCGAGGGGCTGGTTCAGGTTGAGCAGGATCTCGGAGCTCTCCCACGGCACCTCGAGGACGCGGGACGGATCGCGGCGGACCACCGACTTCAGCCCTTCCCCGGTTTCGGAGATCCCCATCATTTCGCCCAGAAGCATCGACGAGAAGAGCGCCGGATGGCCCCGGCGGCCGTGATAGACCGGCAGGATGATCGTCCGGGGCTGGCACGCCGTGCAGCGCTCCCATTCTTGTTCCGCGGCGGCGATGAGGGCGTCGAGGAGCCGGGCGTCGAGCGGTTGATCGACCGAGGCGACGACGATCCCCTCCGGCCGCGACCAGAGGGCCCCGAGACCGATCAGGATCGATGACGCCTTGCCCGCATCGGGAGCCGGGTTGATCGCGGCACGCGCCTTCCAGCCGGGACGCAGGGTGGGGTCGACGAGCGGGCGGAGGCGCTCGATCTCGCGGCCCAGCACCACGACGCACTCGCAGACGGCGCTCTTCTGGATCTGCTGCAGCTGGTGGGTCAGGAGCGGCTGGCCACGCCAATCGACAAGCGCCTTGGGCGCTCCCATGCGCTCCGATTCGCCGGCGGCCAGAAGGACTGCGACGACGTCCACAGTCGCTCCAGAGGATTTCAGGTGGGAGGTGCGGCCACTCCGGCCGGCTGCTCCTCCTGCGGGTTCACATCCAGGTCCGAACGATACGGCACGAGCGTCAGGTCGGCGGCCGCGTCCCAGGCCTCATCGAAGTTGAACATCGTGATCGTCTCCCAGGGACAGACCTCCGCGCACAGCGCGCAGCCGATGCACTTGTCGTACTCGATGACCGCGAGATTGTTCGGGGCGTCCGGGGAGCTGACGTAACGGATCGCGTCGACGATCTGGTTCTTGACCGTGACCGTCTCGCAGAAAGCGACGCAGGCGGGCGAGTTGGCGCAGCCGGAACAACCATGCTGATCCACCACCGCCAGCCGCTTCGGCGGCTTCTTCAGGAACTTGTTCTGGTAATCGGCAGGCGCCGGCATCGAGCCTCCACTATTACTCGTTTCAGTCTGCCACAACCAGGGATCCACGGCAACCCCGACGTGCGGTGCCGGGAGCTGTGTTCGCCCGGCCCGGGCCCCGCGCACACAGCACCCCGCGACCCACGCCGGGGGGGGGGTGCGATACGCGCATCTGGGGCGCCC
>JBGPLZ010000064.1:0-19985 GCA_041486695.1 Acidobacteriota bacterium
CGACCAGCTCTTCGGCACCTTCGCCCACTGCAGCGACTTGCTGCGCCAGCCGCCGGTCCAGGCCATGGACCGCGCCGACCTGCGCGCCAAGCTCTCCGTCGCCGCCGGGGGCGTCGTGTTCACCACCATCCAGAAGTTCTTTCCTGAAGAAAAGGGCGACGCGTACCCGATGCTGTCCGATCGACGCAACATCGTCGTCATCGCGGACGAAGCGCACCGCAGCCAATACGACTTCGTCGACGGCTTCGCGCGGCACATGCGCGACGCCCTGCCGCACGCGTCGTTCATCGGTTTCACCGGCACGCCGATCGAGCTGCAGGATGCCAGCACGCGGGCGGTGTTCGGCGATTACATCAGCGTGTACGACATCCAGCGCGCGGTCGAGGACGGCGCGACCGTACCCATCTACTACGAGAGCCGGCTCGCGAAGCTCGAGCTCAACGAGGTCGCGCGGCCCAAGATCGACCCGGAGTTCGAAGCGGCCACCGAGGGCGAGGAGGTCGAGCGCAAGGAAAAGCTCAAGACCAAGTGGGCGCAGCTCGAGGCGATCGTCGGGGCCGGGCAGCGCCTCGCGCTGGTCGCCAGGGACATCGTCGAGCACTTCGAGAAGCGGCTCGAAGCCCTGGACGGGAAGGCGATGGTGGTCTGCATGAGCCGGCGCATCTGCGTCGAGCTCTACCGCCAGATCGTGCTGCTCAAGCCCGAGTGGCAGCACGAAGACGACGACAAGGGCGCGGTCAAGATCGTGATGACCGGCTCGGCGTCCGACCCGGTGGACTGGCAGCCGCACATCCGCAACAAGCCGCGCCGCGAGGCATTGGCCAACCGCTTCCGCGATGCGGCCGATGCATTGAAAGTGGTGCTCGTGCGCGACATGTGGCTCACCGGCTTCGACGCCCCGAGCCTCCACACGATGTACGTGGACAAACCGATGCGCGGCCATGGTCTGATGCAGGCGATCGCCCGCGTCAATCGGGTGTTCCGGGACAAGCCGGGCGGCCTGGTCGTGGACTACCTCGGCCTGGCGCACGAGCTCAAGGCCGCGCTCGCCACGTACACCGAAAGCGGCGGCACGGGTCGCACGGCGCTCGACCAGGACGAAGCCGTCGCCGTGATGCTGGAGAAGCACGAGGTCTGCCGCGCTCTGTTCGGTTCGTTCACCGCACCGGGCGGCGCCGTGTGGCGGGGCTTCGGCTGGTCGAAGTGGGTCACGGGGACGCCGGCGGAGCGCCTCGGCCTGCTGCCCGCCGCGCAGGAGCACATTCTCGCGCAGCCGAACGGGAAGGACCGGCTGCTGCGCGCGGTGCGGGAGCTCTCCCAGGCCTTCGCGCTGTCCGTGCCGCACCGCGACGCGCTGCGCATCCGGGACGACGTCGCATTCTTCCAGGCGGTGCAGGCCGTGCTCGCCAAACGCGCCCCGGGCGAGGCCAGGCCCGAGGAGGAGCTCGACTACGCCGTCCGGCAGATCATCTCCCGCGCCGTGACGCCCGAGGGCGTGGTCGACATCTTCGCCGCCGCCGGCCTCGACAAGCCGGATATCTCGATTCTTTCGGACCAGTTCCTCTCCGAGGTGCGCGGCATGCCGCAGCGCAACCTCGCGGTCGAGCTGCTGCGCAAGCTCCTCTCCGGCGAGCTGCGCACGCGCCGGCGCAAGAACGTCGTGCAGGCGCGCTCCTTCGCGGACATGCTGGAGCAGTCGATCCGCCGCTACCAGAATCGGGCCATCGAAGCCGCCCAGGTGATCGAGGAGCTGATCGGGCTGGCCCGGCAGATGCGCGCGGCGGACCGGCGCGGCGAGGAGATGGGTCTCTCCGAGGACGAGCTGGCGTTCTACGACGCGCTCGAGACCAACGACAGCGCCGTGAAGGTGCTGGGCGATGAGACGCTGCGCGGCCTCGCGCGCGAGCTCGTGGCGTCGGTGCGCGCCAACGTGACCATCGACTGGACGGTGCGTGAGAACGTGCGCGCCCAGCTTCGGGTGATCGTCAAGCGGATTCTCCGCAAGCACGGCTACCCGCCGGACAAGCAGGAGAAGGCGACTCAGACCGTGCTGGAACAGGCGGAAGTGCTGTCGCAGGAATGGGCGGCTGCATGAAATGAGCCTTAATAACCGCGCGAGATTCCACAGTATAGGAGGAGAGCACCAGAAATGAACCGGGCCCAGCGCTTCGGTGCAGGCGGGCTTTTCGTTCTGCTTACGATAGCCACGGTGGCGACAGATTCTCTTAGCGCTGGCCAGAAAAAGAAGAAGGAGTCTCCTTCCTTCGACTTCTACGCGACAGCATTCGTCTCCGGAGAAGCGAGCCTGCCAGAGTGCACCCCAGTCAGCACGACCGTGCGTGACTGGAATGAGGATGTCAAGCTAGAGGACGCCAACGGCGTTTGGGAAGGTCTCGTTGTCCCCATCGCAACGTGGCGCACGCTCGAGCACTTTTCCACGATGCGAGAGTGTCTGGCCGCAATCCCCAAATATCGCGGCAGGTACACTGAGGAACATGTTGAAGCGCTGACGAGAGGACAGCTCGTCGCGGGAATGCCTTTTGAGTTCGCTCTCATGCTTCTGGGGCCGACGGATAGGCCACCGAGCTACGTGAGTCTCTTGAATCCCCTGTCGGGGAAACCAGAGTCCCGGAAGTCCTACGTTTGGGTCAGATTGCCGCAGAACGGCAATGCCGCGGCGGCACTGGCGGTTGTTGGCGGCATGTTTCTGGGCATGGCAGGGACGGCAAGCAACTTTCATGACCTGGGCAGGTATCTGAATCTGGCTGCCGCAGCAGAGATCGGTGAGGCGGTTGCCTGGCAATCGGCGCTTTCCCATGCGCAGGTCGTCACGGTCCAAGTGGACGAAAAGGACATGCTGACACTCGTCATGGCGCAGTGAAGCAGACAACACCTTTCCTTGGGAGGCTACCGTGCCGAGTCTAAGGGCCCCACTGCGGCGTTCGCGGTCGGATCGCATGATCGCCGGTGTGGTGGGTGGGCTGTCCAAATACTTCGATATTGACCCGACCCTCGCTCGGGTGGTGTACGTCGTCGGCTCGATCTGTTCAGTCGCGTTTCCTGGCATCCTCGTGTACATCCTGCTCTGGGTGATCGTGCCCAAGGAGGACTAGGGAGACTTCACTACGTGGCAGAGAGATCGCGTTTGCACTGCTGATTGGCGGTCTTGTGTACATCTGCCCTGTGCCTCCAATGCCCTTTGACGCCGTGGCCAGATCTGACTATCTTCATGGTCATGAAGAGAATCGGAATCCGGAAGACCCCGATCGCCCGGCTTCTTCCTTACAGCGCCGCGACCGAGCCTCTCAGGGTGCGCAAACCCCTGCGGCGTGTGCCCAGCCTGCAGGAGGTGCGACTGCCGCCCCCATTGAAGCTCGAGGTCGACCCGGTCGCCCTGCTCCTGGAGGAACGGCGCGTCGGGCGGTAGTCGGCTATCGCGACTCGTCCGTCGGCGACGCGGCCTGTGAGCCCGGCCTGATCATTTCCCCGGCAGGCTGCCCGCCGAGGATCGCCTCCGCCGCATCCAGCCCGCTCAGATAAGCCCCGTGCATGTCGCCCGAGTAAGGGATCGACACCGCCTCGCCGGCGAAGTGCAGGCGGCCGTCGACGGGGCGGCCAAGCTCGGCGCGCTCGGCCGCGCGGCCCGGGAGCGGGGCCGAGTAAGTGCCGTGGGTCAGGTCGTCCTGGTTCCAGCCGGTGCGGGCGGCGGTCTGCAGCGCCTGGCGCACCGACGTCCCGAATATTCCCGCGAGCGTGTCGAGAGCGAACTCCTCCACGGCGCGACCGCCCGCCTTCTCGAGGCGGCGCGCCAGGTCGCCGTCGAGGTAGCAGGTGGCGCCATTCCATCCTGCCGGCCAGATTTCGAAATCCATTGCATCGATCTTCCGCGCGCCCGTTTCGGCGGACGGGACCGCGGTCATGAACGCCGGGCCGGCGATGCCGAAGATCTCCCGGGAAAACTCCAGCCCGACCTTCAGCGCCCGCGCCATGGGAATCCCCTCGATCGCCCGGATCTTCCAGTCAGGGAGGCGCGGCGTGAAGGCGATCGCCTCGGCCCGCAGCACGCCGGTCGAGACGGAGATGAGGACCTGCGGCGCTTCGGCGATGCCGGCGTCTGATTCGACGCGCAGGCGCGAGCCGGTCCAGTCGATGCGGCGCACGCGGGCGGAGAGCGTCACCGGGATGCCGGCGAAGTGGCGGTGCACCAGCGCCCCGAGACCGTCGCGCACCGGCCGGTCCTCTCCGATCCAGCGATACCTGGCGAAGTCGAGGCTCGAGGCCTGCTGTGGCTCGATACCCATCTTGGCGGTGAAGGCGTGTGCCGCGTGCGCCGCAGCGTGGTCGTTCCAGTCGATGATCTCCGACACCGGCAGGTCGGCGCCGGTGCCGCGGATGGCGGCGAAGGCTCGCTCGCGGCACTCCTCCACCGCGCGCTCCTGGCGCGTTGACAGCCTGGCACCGCCGACGTAAATGGCCCCGCTCGCCGCCACGGGCGCGGACGCGAAGCCGTGCTCGTCGGCGATGCGCGTGAACGGGTTCTCCCCCGGCGAGTGCAGCCAGTGGCAACCTTGGTCGAACGGTCGGCGGAAGGTGACCGTGTCGGTGAAGGCGCGGCCGCCGATGCGGTCACGCCCTTCGAGCACCAGGATCCGCCGCCCCGCCTGAAGCAGCCGGCGGGCCGCCGCGAGCCCCGACACTCCGGCCCCGATGATGATCGCATCGTAGCTTGGCATGAGGACGGGGATCATAGCGCAGGCGATGCCGACTGCTCGCAGGCGGCGCGGGCCACCGCGCTGGCGGGCCCGAGACCTTCGGGCGTCGGACTATCGGGCGTCGGCTTGCGTCCTCGTCCGGCCCGGCCTATAGTCCCGGGAACGCCACAGCCTTTGCGAGAGGCTCCCGTCTATGAGGACAGGAATGACCCAAATCAAGATTCTGGCCATCGTGCTGATCCTGGCCGGCATTCTCGGGTTGATGTATGGAGGCTTCACCTACACAAAGGAGACCCACGAGGCCAAGCTGGGCCCGATCGAGCTGTCGATCAAGGACAAGGAGACGGTCAACATCCCGGCCTGGGCTGGGGTGGCGGCGATCGTGGTTGGCGGCATCCTCCTGCTGTATGGGAGCAGGAAGAGTTAGTCGCCGCCGAGGACCTCCAGGCGACGGCGCAGGAAGGTGCGCTCCGGCGTGCTGCCGGCGAGGCCGAGGGCGCGGCGGTATGCGGCGCGAGCCTCCTCCCGGCGGCCGAGGCGGCCCAGCAGGTTGGCGCGGGCGGAGTGGAAGTGAATGTACTCCTCGAGCGCGCCGGAGCGCCCGATCTCTTCGATGAGATCGAGACCGCACCCGGGCCCCTGCGCCATGGCGACCGCCACGGCGCGGTTCAGAGCCACCACGGGCGACGGCTGGATCCGCAGCAGCGTGTCGTACAGTGCGACGATCTGCAGCCAGTCGGTCTTCTCGGGACGCTCCGCTTCCGAATGCAGCGCGGCGATGGCGGCCTGGATCTGGTAGCCGCCGGCGCGGCGCATCCGCAGGGCGTGGTCGAGCGTCTCCCTTCCCTCTTCGATCTCGCCGCGGTCCCAGCGAGCGCGCTCCTGGTCTTCGAGAAGCACGATCTCCCCGCCCGGCGAGACCCTGGCGGCGCGGCGCGAGTCCTGCAACAGCATCAGGGCCACGAGGCCCAGCACCTCGGGCTCTTCGGGCATGAGCGCTTTCAGGATACGCGCCAGGCGGATCGCTTCAGCGCACAGCTCGCACCGGATGAGATCGTCGCCCGTCGAGGCGGAATACCCCTCGTTGAAGATGAGATACAGGACCGCCAGGACCGCGGGGAGACGCTCGGCGAGCGCGGCGCCGTCGGGGACTTCATACGGGATTCTGGCTTCGCGGATCTTGGCCTGGGCGCGCACCAGGCGCTGGCCGAGGGTGGCGGAGGGGACGAGGAACGCGCGGGCGATCTCCGGAGTGGTCAGGCCTCCCAGGGTCCGCAGGGTCAAGGCCACCTGCGCGTCCTGGTTGATCGCCGGGTGGCAGCAGGTGAAGATCAGCCGCAGGCGGTCGTCTTCGAGCGCGACATCGGGGCGCGATTCGAGCATGGCGATCGTTTCCTGCGCGGGACCACCGGCCTCTTCGCCACGCACCTTCCGGCGGCGCAGCATGTCGATCGCCTTGTGCCGCGCGGCGGTGGTGATCCAGGCGCCCGGGTTGTCCGGCGCCCCCTCTTCGGGCCAGCGCTCGAGCGCCGTCGCTAACGCATCCTGAAGCGCGTCTTCGGCCAGGGCGAAGTCGCCGAGCACACGAATAAGACTCGCCAGGATGCGGCCCGACTCCTCGCGAAAGACGCGCTCGATGGCCCGACGCGAGACGGTCACCTCGGGAGACGCCCTCCCGCGGCCTCGAGCGCCGCGGGAGGGGCGACGCGGCGTTACTTGCGGGCCAGGTTGAACGAGGCGGTCATGACTTTCTTGCCGTCCTTCACATCGTCCCACTCGGAGTGGATGTGGTCGTCATCCTTCCAGACGATCGTCGCCTGGTGCATGTGCTCGTCGTTTTCCGACTTGATGTTGGTGCCGCCGGCGCACTTGAAGACGAGCCGGCTGCGATCGGTCTGCTTCTCCGCCTTCATGCGCGGCTGGTTCCCCTCAACGCAGAAGTGCGTCAGGGCGAGGTCCTCGCCGTCCATGTAGTAGACGGTGATCATTTCGTGCTCGGTGCCGGCGAACAGGGTCTCTTCCACCGCGCTGCCGCCCGCGGTGACGCGGTAGGTGGAGACCACCTTGCCGGTCGGCCGACCGTCGTCACCCACCTCGACCCAGTCGCCCGTCAGCTTCTTAATGATTTCGAGCTTGCCGGGGACGGCCGGTTTGGCGGCGGCCGCAGCGGCCTTGGCCTCCGGCTTGTCGCCGGCGTACAGGACTGCGGCGCACAGGGCCCCGGCGACGGCCAGGGCGACGAGGCAGATCAGGTTGATCGATCTTCGCATCGCTTCCTCCTTTGGTTGTTTCTTTTTAACTGTCTCGTTTGACTTACGCGGACATCTCCCACACGGGACGGACCTCGACGCACCCCAGCTTCGCCGAGGGGATCTTCGAGGCCCACTTGATCGCCTCGTCCAGGTTCTTGACGTCGATCAGGTAGTAGCCGCCGAGCTGCTCCTTGGTCTCTGCGAAGGGGCCGTCGGTGGTGAGGGACCTGCCGTTTCGCACCCGCACCGTGGTGGCCGTGGTCACCGGCCGAAGCCGCGCCGAGTCCTTGTAGGCGCCCGATGCCTGCAACTCCTCGCTGAACTTGTGATATTCCTTCATCAGCTTTTCCATTTCCTGAGGCGACATCTTCGGGAAAATCGACTCATCATCGTGGATGAGAAGCATGTAGCGCACGGCGGTTCCTCCTTGTTGATCGGGGATGGGATCTCCGTCCCCTCACTGCTACGACGCGCCAGCCGGCCCGGTTTCGACAGCGGAAGCCCATTTTCTCATTTTCTTGACCCCGTCTGGCCATCCGTGGAAGCATTGCTCATGACAAACCCCTACAACAAGGTCGCGGGAACGAGTCTCGAACGGATCGCGGCGCTGAGCGACGGGTTGTTCGCGATCGCCATGACGCTGATCGTGCTCGAGATCCGACTACCGTCGCCGGCTGCGATTCACACCGACCACGCGCTCTGGCGCGCCCTGCGCGATCTGGCGCCGCGCATCATCACCTATCTGATGAGCTTCCTGACCCTCGGCATCTTCTGGGTGGGGCAGCAGACGCAGCTGAACCTCTGCGGTCGCGCCAACCGGCACCTCACCTGGCTTCACCTGGCGTTCCTGACGGGAGTCGCGACGACGCCATTCTCGACCAAGCTTCTGGCCGAGTTCATCACCTTCCGCGCCGCGCTCGTGGTGTACTGGTTCAACCTGCTCGTCCTCGGTGCCGCTCTCTATGCCACCTGGCATTACGCGAGCCGGGCGGGTCTGGTGAACGATGGCATCTCCGCGGAGATCTCCGGGGCCATCACGCGCCGGATCGCGGTAGCCCAGGGGCTCTATGCCTTCGGCGCCACGCTCTGCCTCATCAACACCACCTGGAGCATCGGGTTCATCGTGCTGGTGCAACTGAACTACGCCATCGCGCCGCGGATTCGATCCCTGTCCCGGCTGACGTCGTGATCTGAACGAAGCTGCGATCGCACCTCTGGGGTGACACTCATGGCCGTGGACAAGGACCTCAAGACGATGACCAGGGATCAACTGGAAGCGGAGGCGGCGCGGCTGCGCGCCGGCATACGGCAGCATCGCGACGAGCGGGGGGACGATCGATGCTGGCTGGACGATCAGCGGCTCTACTCTCTCCTGCCCGACACGAAGAATGCGATCACGAAGCTGCCGCCGAAGGATGTCTTCTTGAATAGCTGTGAGCGCTTCTGGCAGACCCGTCAAGCCAAGCCCGAAAAACTACATGAGTGGTGATGGGGTCCGCCTCTTCGGCCGGGAGTAGAGCGCCGCGCGTCGTGGTGATCGGGGCGGGCGCCGCCGGAACGATGGCGGCGATCTTCGCGGCGTCCGGCGGCGCGCCGACGCAGCTCCTCGAGCGCACCAGCGACGGCGGGCGCAAGATCCTGATCAGCGGCGGCGGCCGATGCAACGTCCTGCCGACCGCGGTCGACGAGTCCCGCTTCGTCAGCGATTCGTCGCCGCACATCCTGCGCAAGATGATCCGCTCCTGGCCTCTCGCCGAGCAGATCACCTTCTTCGAGGAGGAGATCGGAATCCCGCTGGCGGAAGAGAAGGAGTCGGGGAAATTCTTCCCGGCCTCGAACCGCGCCCGCGAGGTGCGGGATGGCCTGCTGTCGCTGGCGGTCCGCAGGGGCGTGACCCTCATGATGGACACGCTGGTGACCAGATTCGAGCCTGTCGCAGACGGATGGCGAATCGATCGGCAGGGGGCGCCGCCGCTCGAGGCCGACGCCGTGATCGTGGCCACCGGCGGGCTCTCGGTCCCGAACACGGGGAGCGACGGGCTCGGTCTTCGGATTGTCGAGGGCCTGGGACACACGGTGCATCCGACCTATGCCGCGCTCACGCCGCTCATCGCGACCCCGCCTCCGTTCGGGAACCTCGCCGGGGTGTCGCTGCCGGTCACGCTCACGGCTCGCGCCGACGGGCGCGCCGCGACGGCAACCGGGGGGTTCCTGTTCACGCATCGCGGCTATAGCGGGCCCGCGGTGCTCGACATCTCCCATATCGCCGTGCGCTCCCGCGCCGGTAAGGGCCCCCCGGCGCGCATCACCGTGCGCTGGACTCCCCTCGGGGACAAGGACTGGGAGCTGGCGCTGCGTCCATCGGGATCCCGGACCGTGGGGGGCGCGTTGCGCGCGCAGATGCCGGAGCGGCTCGCGAGCGCCCTGCTCGGGAGCGCCGGGGTCGATCCGGGGCGCGCTCTTGCGGATCTGCGGCGCGACGAACGGCTCCGGGTGATCGAGACGCTCGTCCGGGGCGAGCTGCCGTGGTCCGGAGACGAAGGGTACAGGAAGGCCGAAGTGACCGGCGGCGGGGTGAGCCTTGGGGAGATCGACCCGAGAACGCTGCAGAGCCGGAAACATCCCGGGCTGTTTCTCTGCGGCGAGCTGCTCGACGCGTTCGGCCCGATCGGCGGATACAACTTTCTCTGGGCGTGGGCGACGGGACGGGCCGCGGGCCGCGGCGCGGCGGCCATCGTGTAAGCTGGCGCCGTCCATGGCACTCACGGCGACCATCTACACTCTGCGCACCGAGCTGGCCGACATCGATCGCGGCGTCTACGAGACGCTCGAGCTGCGGCTGGCCCGGCAACCCTCCGAGACGGTCGAGTACATGGTCACGCGGTTCCTCGCCTATTGCCTGGAGTACACGGAGGGGATCGAGCTCACCGAGGGTGTCGCGGCGGGCGATCAACCGGCGGTGCTGGTGCGGGACCTGACGGGGCGGATCACCGCCTGGATCGAAGTCGGCAGCCCCGATGCGCAACGACTCCACCGCGGCAGCAAGCTCGCGGGGCGAGCGGCCGTCTACACCCATCGGGCGACCGCGCATCTGCTGGCGGAGCTGAGCGGCAAGAAGATCCACCGCGCCTCGGAGATCCCGGTCTACGAGTTCGGGCGAGGCTTCATCGACTCGGTCGCGGCGGTGGTGCCGAGACGCGCCGAAGTGTCGGTCTCGATCACCGAACGGCAGCTCTACCTGGATGTCGGCGGGCGGGGCTTCAGCACGGCGGTGGTCGAGCATCGCATCGGCTGACCGCTTTGGGAGATCGTCGCGCCGACGGGGCGGCGGGTCTTTGCGGCGGGGGGCACGCTCGTCGCCGCGCACGGATACGGCCAGGTGGCTGGAAGCCCGCTGTCGGCATCACGGGGCCTACGTGCGCGGCGCGGCTGGCGCTCACTCGCCTGGTCGCGCTGAAAAGCGCGCTCCTCAGGCTCGCTCCGCGACGCCCCCCACCGCAAAGACCCGCCGCCCCGCCTCCCCTACGATCTCCCAACCAGGCCGCGAGGTTTGGTGACCATGGTGACCAATGCGGTGCGGAAACGCAGAGACCCTCGACAAGCGCAATCCAGACGCCCAACCCAAGGCGACCTCGATCGGCGAGAGACAATGGTCACGGGGGGCGGCGCATGCGGGTCGCGGGGCCGTGTCGGAGCGAGCCTGAGGAGCGCGCTGTGGCGCGCGACCAGGCGAGTGAGACCCGAGCGGCGCCGCGCGCGTAGGCCCCGTGGTGCTGAGTGTGGGCTTCCAGCCACCTGGCCGTACCCGCGCGCGGTGACCGCGTGCCCCGCGACCCGCATGCGCCGCCCCCCAGATCTCCGGACGCTCGGCGATCGAGGGAAAGGCTCTTGAGCCTGCGGACCCGGGATGGTACCCTTGACCGTTCCGATCATGTCTCTCTACGAGGAGGAGGGTCGTATGCTGGCCGTCGGTTCCAAAGCCCCGGCGTTTCGCATCAAGGATCACCTGGGTCGCGAGGTGTCGCTGTCCGACTTCGCGGGGCGCAACGTGGTCCTCTGGTTCTACCCGAAAGCCGATACTCCGGGATGAACGATCGAGGGTTGCGGGTACCGCGACCTCTCCCCCGAGTTCGAGAAGAAGAACGCGGCGATCCTGGGCGTCTCGTTCGACACGATGGAAGAGAACGCCGCCTTCGCCGCCAAGATGCATTTCCCCTATCCGCTGCTGTGCGACACGCAACGCTCGATCGGCCTGGCCTACGGCGCATGCGCGAACCGGAACGACGAGAACGCCCGGCGGATCTCCTACATCATCGGCCCCGATGGGTCGATCAAGCAGGCCTATCCCAAGGTCGACGCGAGAACCCATCCGGCCGAGGTCCTAAAGGCGCTTTGATGGCCGGGCGCTCACGCGGCATGGACCACCGGCTTCCGGAGCGCGGTGGGCGATGACCGAGCTCAGGCAGGATCTCGCCTCCCTTCAGATCGACCGCGACGCCCCGGCGCGGCGCCGCGCGCGCTGGCCGTTCATTCTCGGCCTGGTCATCCTGCTCGGGGGCGCCGCGGCGTTCGCCCTGCGCGACCGCCTGGCGCCGCGGGGCATCGAAGTCGAGACGGTCCGCGCGGCGTTCGCTCCGGTCTCCGGCCCCGCCTCGGGCACGGCGATCCTGTCCGCCTCCGGCTACGTCGTGCCGCGCCGCAAGGCGGTCGTCTCCTCGAAGATCCAGGGCCGCCTCGCGGTTCTCAAGGTCGAGGAAGGAAGCCGGGTGCGCGAAGGGGAAGTGATCGCCCGGCTGGAGAGCGCCGATTTCGTCGCCCAGGTCCAGCGGGCCCGGGCGACGGTGCAGCGGGCGGAGGCGGACCTGGCGGAGAGCCGCCGATTGCTGCGGCTCTCGGAGAATCTTGTCCGCGACAAAATCGTCTCCCAGGACCAGGTCGACGCGGCCAGGAGCCGGGTGACGATCGGCGAGGCGGCGCTCGAGCAGGCGCGCGCCGACCTGGCGCTCAGCGAGGCGCTCTATCAGAACACCCAGATCCGGGCGCCCTTCACCGGCACGGTGCTGAAGAAAATGGCGGAGGTCGGAGAGAGCGTCGCTCCGATCCCACCCGGAGTCAATATCTCCAGCTCCTCGGGAGCGATCGTGGCGCTCGCCGACCTCGACACGCTCGAGGTCGAGGCCGACGTCGGCGAGTCGAACGTCGCCAAGCTCGCGCCCGAGCAGCCGGCCGAGGTCGCGGTCGAGGCCTTCCCCGACCGGCGCTACAAGGCGGTGCTGCGGCAGATCATTCCAACCGCGGATCGAACCAAGGCGACGGTGCAGGTGAAGGTCACCATCCTCGACCGGGACGACAAGCTCAAGCCGGAGATGTCGGCCCGCATCGTATTCCTGGCGAAGGAGGCGGCCGCCACCGCGTCGGCGGCCCCACCGGCGCCGTTCATCATGGTCCCGGAGGAGACGGTCGTGTCGCGCGACGGGGCCTCGGTCGTCTTCGAGGTCCAGGAAGGACGCGCCCGGGCCCGCACGGTTGTGGCCGGCGTGGCGCGCGGCGGGCAGGTGGTGGTGCGGGAGGGGCTGGCGGGCTCCGAGACCCTGGTGGCCCACCCGCCCGAAACGCTGCGGGACGGCGATCGGGTGCGGGTTAAGGGATGACGACGAGGACGATGGCGGCGACGCCGATGACGACGAGGCAACGGAGGAACGTTTGATGGCGATGGTCGAGCTTCAGAAGGTGCGCCGGGTCTACCGCCGCGATACCCAGGAGATCACGGTGCTCGATGGGATCGACCTGACGGTCCCCGAGGGCGAGTTCGTCGCCCTGATGGGGCCTTCGGGATCGGGGAAGACGACGCTTCTCAACCTGATCGCCGGCATCGACCGCCCGACCTCGGGGGTGGTGCGGGTGGCGGGGACCGACGTCGGGCAGCTCTCCGAAAGCGCCCTGGCCCAGTGGCGCAGCCGCAGCATCGGTTTCATCTTCCAGTTCTACAACCTGATCCCGGTCCTGACCGCGATCGAGAACGTCGAGCTGCCGCTCCTGCTGACCAGACTGTCGAGGAAGGAGCGGCGCGATCGGGCGGTCACCGCGTTGAAAGTAGTTAAGCTGGCCGACCGCGCCTCGCACTACCCGCGGCAGCTCTCCGGCGGCCAGGAGCAGCGCGTGGCGATCGCCCGGGCGATCGTGGCCGATCCGAAGGTCCTGGTCGCCGACGAGCCGACCGGCGATCTGGACGCCCGGAGCGCCGAGGAGATCCTCGGGCTGATGGAGACGCTGAATCGCGAGTTCCACAAGACGATCGTCATGGTGACCCACGACCCGCGGGCCTCGCAACGGGCCCACACGCAGAAGCATCTGGACAAGGGCGTGCTGCGGGAGGAGGCATGAAGTTCCTGCCCTACATCCTGAAGCATCTGCGGCGAAGCTGGGTCCGCACCGCCAGCACGGTCCTGGCGATGTCGGTCTGCATCTTCCTCTTCTGCACCCTGCGAACCTTCGTGGAGGCCGTCACCTGGAACCTCCAGAGCGCCAAGTCGTCGCTCCTCGTGACCCGGCACGCCGTCAGCCTGGTGTTCAACCTGCCGGTCGCCTACAAGGAGCGCATCGCCGCGCTGCCGGGTGTGCGCGGGGTGGCGGCGACCAACTGGTTCGGAGGGTCGCGCCGGCCGAACGACTTCAAGGATTTCTTTCCGAACTTCGCGGTCGAGGTGGCGGATTATCTGCCGATGCACCCCGAGTACATCCTGCCCGAGGATCAGAAGCGCGCCTTTCTCGAGGACCGGCGCGGCTGCATGATCGGCCGCAAGACGGCGGACCGCTTCGGATGGAAGATCGGCGATACCTTCCAGCTCGAGAGCTTCATCCCGCCCTACCGGGTCGGCAAGCCGTTCGAGTTCGTCGTGCGCGGCATCTTCGACACCGACCTGGCGCGCTTCCCCGGCACCGACACCACCGCCATGTTCTTCCAGTGGAAATATCTTTACGAGGCCACGGGGCAGCGGGTCGGCGCCGGGACCTACGTCATCGAGATCGCGAATCCGGCGCAGGCGACCGCGATCGCGCGGGCGGTCGACGCCCTGTTCGACAACAGCGACGCGCAGACGAAGACCGAGACCGAGGCCGCCTTCCGGGCCAGCTTCGCATCGCTGGCCGGCAATCTCGCCCTGCTCCTCAACGGCATCGCCCTGGCGGTGATGTTCACCATCCTGCTGGTGACCGCGAATACCATGAGCATGGCGATGAGGGAGCGGCGCACCGAGATCGCCGTCCTCAAGACGCTCGGCTTCTCGAGCGCGCGTGTCATGGGGCTGATCCTGGCGGAGTCGGCCTTCCTCGGGGCGCTCGGCGGCACGGTCGGCATCGCCCTGGGCGTCGTCATGATCCGCAATCTGACGAACGTGCCGTTCCTGGGTGATGCGGTCCGCGGCTTCCCCAACCTGGGCCTCTCTCCCATGATCGCGACGCTCGGCTTCTCCGCGGCGCTCCTGCTCGGGATTCTGGCCGGCTTCGTCCCGGCCCTGCTCGCTTATCGCAGCCGGATCACCGACATGCTGAGGCAGGTCTGATGGCGCTCCCGCTGTCGTACAACGTCCGCAACCTGGTCGTCCGCTGGAAGGTCACCGTCCTGGCGATCTTCGGCATCGGTCTCGTGGTCACCGTCTTCGTCGTGCTGGTCGCCATGGCGAACGGTTTCCGCATCGCCCTGCGCGCCACCGGCAGCCCCGACAACGGCATCGTGGTGCAGCGCGGATCGAACTCCGAGCTGACCTCGTTCTACAGCCACGAGCAGGCCAGCCTGATCATGGCCGACGATCGGGTGGCCCGGGGCGCGGACGGAGCGCCTCTGGCCTCGCCGGAGATCGTGATCGTCGCCAACCTGCCGCGGCGCGCCGACGGAGCCCCGACCAACGTCACCATCCGCGGCGTGCTGCCGCGCGCTTTCGAGGTCCGCCGCGGGGTGCGAATCGTCGAAGGGCGGAGCTTCAAGCCGGGCCTGAACGAGGTGATCGTCGGGAAGCGCATCCACGAGCGGATGCGCGGCATCGACCTCGGCGGCAGCATCACGATCCAGAGGCGCCAGTGGGAGATCGTCGGGTTGTTCACCGCCGACGGCGGCTCCTTTGAAAGCGAGGTCTGGGGAGACGGCGACGTCATGGGCCCCGCCTTCATGCGCACCGGCGGGCAGAACTCCCTGACCGTCCGCCTGAAGGACGCGGGCCGGCTCGAGGCCTTCGATCGGGATTTGGAGGCTAATCCGCAGATGCAGGTGAAGATGGTGCAGGAGCGCCGGTACTACGAAGACCAGGCCGGCCCGGTCGCAAAATCGCTTCTGGCGCTGGCCGGCTTCGTCGCCATCGTGATGGGGATCGGCGCCGTGTTCGGCGCCATGAACACCATGTATGCCATCGTCGCCGCCCGCACCCGGGAGATCGGCACCCTGCGGGCGCTCGGGTTCCCGCGCCGCAGCATCCTGGCCGCATTCCTCATCGAGTCGGTCTTCCTGGCCCTGGTGGGGGGCGTTGTCGGCTGCCTGCTCGCCTTCCCGATGAACGGCTTCACGACCGCGACCGGCAACACCGCCAGCTTCAGCGAGATCGCCTTCGCCTTCCGGATCACGCCGATGACCCTGGTCATCGGCCTGGGGTTCGCGGTGGTCATGGGGCTTTTGGGAGGGCTCCTGCCGTCGCTGCGGGCCTCCCGCCTGCCGATCACCTCGGCGTTGCGGGAGGGGTGAGGGGCCTGACCGCTTTCCGGCCAGGCCCCTCAATAATTCAACTCGACATCGGCAGCTCGACCCCGTCCTCGGACCGATCCCGTCCTCAGACCTTGAGCGGCGCCTGTCCCACCTTCCAGTCGGCCGGGCAGAGCTCGCCGGTCTGGAAGGCCTGCAACACGCGCAGCGTTTCATCCGTGCTGCGGCCGACGCCGAGGTTGTGGATCACCTGGTACTGTAGGATCCCCTTCGGGTCGACGATGAACAGACCGCGCAGCGCGATCCCCTTATCCTCGATCAGGACGCCGTACTTGCGGCTGACCTCGCGGGTGATGTCGGAGGCCAGCGGGAAGTTGAGCTCACCCAGCCCGTTGAGATCCTTGCCGGCCTTGATCCAGGCGCGGTGCGAATAGACGGAGTCGGTGCTGACGCCGAGAATCTCGGCGCCCGCCTTGCGGAACTTGTCGGCCGCGGCGGAGAAGGCGCGGATCTCGGTCGGGCAGACGAAGGTGAAGTCGAGCGGATAGAAGAACAGCACCAGCCACTTGCCGCGGTAATCGGCCAGGCTGACTTCTTCCTTGAGCGATTCCATGTTGCGGGTCGAGAGCATGCGGAAGTCCGGCGTCGGCTGGCCGACCCGGGCGACGATGTCTTCTTTCTTGACGCTGGCCTGTTCGGTCATTCTGAGTCTCCTGTGAGGGAAGAAGGAAGGTGCGTGGTGGTCGGTTCCCCGGCCGCGGCGCAGGGAGCGCAGTGGCCGAGCAGTTCGAGACGGTATCCAGTGATCGTGAAACCCTCGCCGGGGATATCGGCAATGCGGTCGGGACGGTGCGGAAGATCCACATCCTCCACCCGCCCGCAGCGCACGCAGCGGCGGTGGTCATGCCGGTCGGTGCGGGCGTCGTAGCGCGCCACGCCGTCCGCATGAACGATGCGCCCCGACGCCCCCGCGCGGACCAGCGCCTCCAGGGCCTTGTAGACGGTTGCGAGCGACAGTCCCGGGATTCGCCGGCGAACCTCCCGGTGCAGGCTCTCGGCGCTCGGGTGGTCGAGATGCCCGGCGAGCGCGGCATAGACCGCGCGACGCTGCCGGGTGGCGCGCAGGCCGTGGGAGCGCAGGCGCCCATCGAGTTCGTCAGTCGAAAGAGCATGAGCGGGCCGGCGGGTCATCGCATCTCCCCAAAGGCAAAGCGAAGATACACCAGTCCGCCATCATTATCAATAACTATTATTGATAAGGTAAACCCCGTATCTGCTTAGGAAGCAGCCGATTCTATCCGGCAGGCGCGGGCGATGCCGTCGCGGTACAGCAGCCAGAGATCGAGGGAGCGCCTTAATATCTGGCGGACCCGATCGGCGACCGGCGCCTTGGTGGCGTGGTCGAGCACCATCTTCCAGGCCATCTTGCGGTGCCCCGTTTCGACCATGTGATGCGCTCTCTTGAGGTCGAGGAAGCGCGGGTCGACGCCATAGTGTCGGACCAGCGCGTTGGCGCGCAGCTCCCGCTCGACGTCGACGGGGTCCTCCGGCTCGGCGGCCGTCACCCGCCTGCGATCGTCGACGCTTCCCTCGATGAAGATGGTCACCAGCGCCGCCCCTTCGATCCAGGGCCGTCGCGTGGTGATCATGTCGATCCAGGCCCGGTAGGCCGCCGCCTCGGGGATTTTCTCGATGCCGGTGAAGCGCGCCCTCGGAAAGCCGAGTCCCTCCATCATGACCAGGAAAAGCTCCGGATGAGGGACTCCCTTGCTCAGTTTGCCGGTCTCCTCTTCATAGAGGTTTTCCGCCAGATCCTGACGCACCTCCGGGTGCGGGCAGCGGGCATGCACGCGGCTCAGCAGGATCGGGAAGTCACGGACGTAGACGTCGAACTCCTGCTGGAAATGAAGCAGAAGTTGCGCCCGGCTGGCATGGCCCTCGTTGAAGTGCGACCAGGCCCGGTGGTTCTTGCGGTCCATGATCGCCAGCAGGTCGTCCTGGAGCATCGAGATCGCACCCGGCATTCGTGCCTCCACCCTGACGAATCTAAGATGTTCCTCCCGGCGCCCGGAGGCAACCGCCCGCATCGCGGGCCGGCCTCGCCGGCGGCAGCGCTCTCAGGATGGCGGACCCGCGCGGGGGGCCGGGTCGGGCGGCCTCGGTCGCGCCGGGGTCCCCGCTTCCGGAGACGGAGAGGCCGCGGCGTCCGGCCTCGCCTCGTCTCCGCCCAGAGGAGAACCCGGGAACACCTCTCCGCCGCCAGGCACCGGCGCGGGGGTTTCGTTGTCGACCGGCGGCGGGATCTGGAACGGGACTCCCGGGGGCGCCGCCGGAGGAGGCGTCGGCCGCGGAATGGGTCGCGGCGGGCGGATGGTGCGCGGCAGCTCCTGGCCGGCGCCCGGCAACATCAGGCCGGCGGGCGGCACCACCAGCCAGCGCTCCCCCGGGATCATGGTGCGATAGAGCTCGCGCGCCACCGTCTCGTCGAGCTGCAAGGTGACCGCCACCACCGCCTCGGCACGAGGGGCGCCGGAGCCGTCGCCGCGAAGCCTGCGCCAGAAAGCGCGCAGCCGACCGGCGAGACCGCCGATCGCTCCCTGCCCGCCGCCGCCGATCACCCGGACCAGCACCGGCTGCTTGAAGCGCAGAGCGTAGCTCGACGGCGGCTCGGGCGGCAGCGCATCGGCCACGTTCTCGTCATCGAGCCCCGCCTCGATCTGCTCCGGGGTCAGGGGGGAGAGCCGCGGGTCTCCTTCCTTTTCCTGCAGCGTGAAGATGCCGGCCACGGCGAAGGACCCCGGCGCGGAGCCGGAGCGGGGAGGAACGACGAACCCGCGCGCCGCGACATTTTGAAGCGGAATCTCGCGGACCGTCATTCCCATCAGGCGGACGAGGAGGACCTTTTGCTCGAGGTCGAGCACGACGTAGGGCTTGCGGCCCCCCGTGAGCGCCGCCTCCCCATCCAGACGATCGACCCGCCGCCGCGCCGCGTCCAGATCGGCACGGGTGCCGGCCGGTTGCGCCGGCCGGGTCGCCGCGTCCGCCCGGCTCGCCGACCACGCCGGGACGGCGGGGAGGGCCCGGGCCGCGATCACGATCAACGCCGCTGCGAGCGCGGCCTCCACGGGCCCCAGTTTTTTCTCTCGTCCCCGGCGCCGCATGCTCTCGCTCCTACGGCTCCCGTCCGTTGCGGACGGGGGCCTCCCTCAAAAGATGAAGACCGGGGTGCCGATGCGGATCTTCCCGTACACCGTTTCGAGATCTTGGTCGCCGAGGCGCACGCAGCCATGCGTGATGCTCAGGCCGAGGGCGCGCTGGTAGAGCGTTCCATGGATGAGATAACCGTTGCCCAGATCCATGGCGTAGGCGCCAAGCTCGGCGGGCGCCAGCCTCTCGGCCAGCTTCGTCGGGATCGGTTCACCCATCTCCAGGAATGCCCAGTCGGGCTTGATCCAGACCGGCTCGGGGTACTTGTTGCGGATGAACAACTCGCCGCGCGGCGTGTCGAAGACCCAGAGCCGCTTGCGCACCGGGTCGGACAGCGCCCGTCCGCTGCCGGTGGAGCAGATCGCCTTCAGGACGTCCCTGCCACCATCGAAGAGGGTCAGAAGGTTGCGCCCTGTGTCGATCAGGATATATGTCCCCGCGGGACGGCTCGAGACCATCGTCTTCTCCAATGCTTCCGCGCGCCGCTCCAGGGTCCGCAGCTCCTTCTCGCCCGCCGCGTCGAGTGGCGTCCGGTCCGGCGGCGCGGCAGCCGGCGCCCAGGCCGCCCGCCAGGCCCAGACCGCCAGGGCGAGCACCACCATCGTGGCGAGCACCAGCAGAGCCGAGCTCGAGCGCTTCACGGGAGCACTCCTTCCGGGATCGCGCCGACGATGGTCACCGGCGTTCCGACCTCGACCCATTTCACCAGGTCGTCCATGTCGTCGTTCTCGAGCGCCACGCACCCCTTCGTCCAGTTCTGCCCCCGCCCGCCGTGGCCGTGGATTTCGATCAGGCTGCCGATGTCGAGACCGGGAGGATCGTGGCTGGCGCGCTGCAGGCGCCGGAACCGGACCCGATCCTCGGCGTTCGGGTAGTCGATCAACAAGGCACGGTAGTAGTGGGTCTGGCCCGGTCCGCGCACCTCCATGACCCGGTAGCGCCCCTCGGGAGTCGCGTCGTCGCCGGAGCGCGTCTTCGAGCCGATGCCTCCCGCTCCCAGATCGACCGCGTAAGACGCGATCTCATCTTCGCCGCGCATCAACAACAGCTGACGGCGGAGCTTGTCGACGAGAATCACCGCCGCGTGACGCCGGCGGCTGTCGGCGAGCGTCTCGACGGTCCAGC
>JBGPLZ010000065.1:0-19978 GCA_041486695.1 Acidobacteriota bacterium
GGCTGCGCTCCCGGAACCAGGTCTCGGTGATCGCATCCTGCGCGAAGATGCCGTTCTGCGCCTCGGCCTCGGCCAGCATGTTGGCGATGGTGTTTCGGTAGGTCATCGGCAGCGCTCGGTCGGCGTCGACGAACTCCACCGACATCCCCTGCGCCTGCGCCGTACCCCAGCGGCGCAGCAGCTCGAGGACGATGTCCTTGCCGGCCACCCAGGCCTGCAGCCGGCCGCTGAAGACGACCCGCCGCGCCCGCGCCAGCGTCATGGTGATCGCGCCCGTGGCCCAGCCGAACCCCAGCGTCGTGCTGCCGACCCCGATGCCGATCGCGCCGTAGGCGCCATAGGCCCGGCTGTGCGAATCGGCGCCGGGGTAGAGCCCGCCCGGCACGATCAGCCCCTGCTCGGGGAAATAGAAGTGAAAAATGCCATCGCCCGGGGCGGCATAGTGCGGGGGGCGCAGGCCATGGACGGCCGCGAACTGCCGGGAGATCGCCGTCTGCCGATCATCGTCATCCTTCCCGGTGAACACGAAATGATCGCTGGCGATCGCCGCCTGGCGCGGGAAGATGGCCGCCCCCCCGGTGATCTGGTTGAAGGTGTGGATCGCGAACGGCGCCGTGCCGTCGGAGGCCGGCAGGAGATCGGCGTAGACGCGCAGGCTCGCGCCCGGCTGCACGGCCACGCTGCGATCGACCCGGTGCGCCCAGACAATCTGCTCGGTGAGGGTCAACGTCCGGGCCTGCGCCTGGTCGGGGAAATAAACTCTTGGAGTGACGCGCAGCGAGGCCGCGAATTCCCGGCGTCCGACCTCGACGATGCCGCCGGAGAGCCGGATCTCCTCCTCCTGCTCCGACAACGGCAGCGGCCGGTAGGTCCGGCCGCGGGTGACATTGGTCAGGGCGCGCGTGGGGACGTCGAAGGCGAGCTCGTCACCCTCCTGCGCCTCCGCCACCGCCTCGGGCGACTGGGCCACGTGCAACCCCAGATTGATCGCGTTTCTCCGGAAGATGTCCCCCATGGCCGCGCCGCAGACGATCACCATCTCGAGCCCCGCCTCGTCGGCGATCGCCTTGAGGCCGGCGGGCGACATCTCGCGCGACGAGCCGATGGCGAAGCGATCGCCCGCGACCAGGAACGTCTCGCCGGCGTGGACGCGGGCGCGGAAGGCGGGCATCAGGTAGCGGAAGGCGCCGGCCTTCCAGCGTTCGTCGAGCCGCTCCAGGCTCTCCGAGACGCAATCGGCGGCGGGAGTGATCTGATCGGTGTCGATGGCGTCGAGCTTGGCGCCGGGGCGCTTCGGATCCCAGAAGATCAGCGCCCGGCCGCGCACCACGCGCGGCGCGGCGCAGCCCGCCGGCGACGCGGCCGGCGAGCCAACGGCGCCCGGACGAAAGCCGTCCTTCAGCCGCGCCGGCGCGATCGGCGTCATCTCAGGCGGGAAACCCGGTCACCGCTCCCTCGCTCGCCGAGGAGACCAGGCGCGCATACTTGGCGAAGACGCCATGCGCGTAGCGCGGCGGAGGCGGGGTGAAGCGGCTCAGCCGCTCGCGAATCGTCGCCTCCGGCACCTCGAGCGTCAGGCGGCGGGCGTCGACGTCGAAGCGGATCGTGTCGCCGTCGCGCACCGCGGCGATCGGTCCGCCGCGGGCCGCCTCCGGGGCGACATGGCCGGCCATCAGACCGTGGGTGGCGCCGGAGAAGCGGCCATCGGTCAACAGCGCCACCTGCTCGCCGATCCCCTGTCCCACCAGCGCCGCCGTGACCGCCAGCATCTCGCGCATGCCCGGGCCGCCGCTCGGACCCTCGTAGCGGATCACCACCACGTCACCGGGGACGATCCGCCGGGCCTGCACGGCGGCGAAGGCGTCCTGCTCGCGCTCGAAGACGCGCGCCGGGCCCTGGTGGCTGCGTCGCGCGTGGCCGGCGACCTTCACGACGCATCCCTCCGGCGCCAGATTTCCCTTGAGGATCACCAGCCCGCCGGACGGCTGGATCGGGTTCGAAAGGGGCCGCACGACCTCCTGTCCCCTAGTTTCGACCGCCTCGTTTGCCTCGGCGCCGATGGTCCGTCCGCTGACCGTCATCGCCTCAGCGTTGAGGCGCCCCGCTTCGAGAAGCCGCCGGGCGACCAGGCGGTTGCCGCCGGCGCGATGCAGATCGGTCGCGACGAACCGTCCCCCCGGCTTGAGATCGGCGAGCAGGGGCGTGCGCGCGCTGATGACGTCGAAGTCGTCGATGCGCAGCGGAACGCCCGCCTCGCGGCTGAGCGCCAGGAGATGCAGCACCCCGTTGGTCGACCCCCCGGTGGCGGCGATCGAGGCGATGGCATTCTCGAAGGCGGCGCGGGTCAGGATGCGGCTCGGACGAAGATCCTGGCGCAGCAGATCCATCACCCGCCGGCCCGCCTCGCGCGCGACATCCTTCTTGCGCGGGTCGGTCGCCGGCACCCCGGCGCTGCCCATCGCCGAGATCCCCAGGAACTCGAGCGCCGTCGCCATGGTGTTGGCGGTGAATTGACCGCCGCAGGCGCCGGCCCCCGGACAGGCCCGGTCCTCGAGATCGTGCAAATCTTGAAGCGTCATCTTCCCCGCCGCGTGCGCGCCGACCGCCTCGAAGACATCCTGGATGGTCACGTCCCGGCCACGGAAGCGCCCCGGCTCGATCGAGCCGCCGTACAGGACGAGCGACGGGAGGTCGAGCCGCGCCAGAGCCATGGCCGTCCCCGGGATCGTCTTGTCGCACCCCGCCAGCGCCACCACGGCGTCAAACAGGTGCCCGCGCGCCACCAGCTCGATCGAGTCGGCCACGATCTCGCGGCTGACGAGCGAGGCCTTCATCCCCTCCGTCCCCATGCTGATGCCGTCGGAGACCGCGATGGTGTTGAACTCCACCGGCGTGCCGCCGGCGGCGCGGATCCCTGCTTTCACTTCCACCGCGAGGTCACGCAGGTGGATGTTGCACGGCATCACTTCGATCCAGGTATTCGCCACCCCGACCAGCGGTCGCTTCAGATCGTCGTCGGTGTAGCCGACCGCCTTCAGCATGGCGCGGGCCGGGGCCCGGTCGGGCCCAACGGTTATCGCCGCGGAGAGTCGTTTTGAAGTCATGGTCATCGGGGCGTCGCATTCCGCGCGGACCGCGTCCGCTTCAGGACGGGCCGCATCCGCAGCGCGCCCGTCGGGCATTGTAGCCCGTCCGCGTCGCGAAAGGGAATCGCCGGCAAACCAACGCGGATCGCACCCCGCCACTGTGGTCGTGATCGGTATTGTGACCTGTTGGTGTGGGCTTTAAGTCGGGGCATCAGGTGTCTTGCTGGATTTTTCCCGCCACTGCGTTCTTGTATAGCAAGATTCTGGCGATCGGCTTAGCCTTGGAGGTGTCTGGGTTGACCGTGTCCTCCCTCTCGAAATTCGTCCTTCGATTAAGCGATAAATTGGTGGAGTAAAAGCCTGCTTCCTGAAGCGGCCCAAGGCCGCGAGGGGGAGGGCAGGATGTTGGAACCGGACGATCGAGAGTCCGAAGAGGTCGAGGTGCGCATTCCGGACCAAGGCGAGCAGTTGTTCCGAGCCGCTGAGAGCGAGATATGAAAGGTTCTGCCCAGCTTTAGGGCAGGAAGCTGTAGGTTTTCGATTTTGGGAATTCCTTGATTCTCTTGAAGAATTCGGTCTGCGTAATCTGGGTAGGCCACTCGAGATTGACAGCGAGCTTGTACCTGTTCTCCCCACCCCTTTTAGCAGAAATGGCCTGGAGCTGAATGAGGTTATTGATGTCCCGAATATAGGCTTTCCGAGGATTCTTTCGGTTCTTGTACAGGTGTTCGGTTCGTTCCGCCAGATCCTCCAGCATGATGGAGTCGGATTGTAGAAGGATCTTGAGGATCTCGATCTGCCGATTGGCGATGACGCGCTTTCGAGGCGACTTGAGTCGCTTGAAGAGATCGTACATCACGTTCCGATATAGAGCTTTGGAAATGTTTGTCCGTATCTCGCGCAGTACGACCTGAGTTTGAATTTGGATCCCCTTCAGGCCGAAAATGAGAAATGAGCTTAAATCAAAGTCGTTCGCTCGAACGTCACTCAAGGCTTTGAGATAGCCGGTCTTCTCGTCGTAGTAGTAGTTTGACATCGCAATGAAGCAAATATCTCGCAGCCCAGCCCGGCCGAGCAATAGGGCCTCTAGAGCTCGCGCAGTCCGTCCGTTGCCGTCCTGGAAAGGATGAATCGCCGCGAAGTGATAGTGCAATGCCAGCGCTCGAATGAGTGAGTCGTGTTGAGTAGCTTCTCCGTTTATTACCTCGATCAGCTTATCAAACGCAGCCTGGACCTCTTCTCCCCCTTCGGCGCCTCGGTGCGGCGGCGACCCGAAATGAACGTTGTCATTTTGCCCACGAAGCACACCTGGTTGGCAGTGATCGTCGTCTGCGCCCTTGACTAGGTAGCGATGAATGGTCCTGATCAGATCGCTATCGAGAGGTCTGTCTGGTGGAACCTGAGCTATCCATCGGTAGGCGCGGACGGCCGTGCTGGCCTGTCGTTGGGAGCGGGTCAGAAGCGTTTCTGGCTCCTGTTTCATCGCCTCTTCAAGTTCTCGTTCGGTGAAGTCAGCACCCTCGATTCTGGAGGTGCCCGCGACCTCACGCTTTAGTTGCACGTTCTGAAGTTCTTCCACCCATTCACGCTGGTACGGGAACATTCGCAGAGCGTCTACGGCTGCCTTTGCCTCAACCAGGGCCCGGGAAACGGCTTCACGGTCATAGTGAAGCCAGCGCGGTGGCAGCTCGTACTTGATCACGATGGTAGTATTAACCAGACTCGTTTCCATGTCAACTCGCTAGTATTAATATATAAGATATTTATTATCAATAATTTAGATACTATATCGATGATCGATCATCCGTGCTCAAGAAGTGTTCGTTTCTTACTAATTTCCGGAAGAATTTGGATCTCCGAGGACGCATCCGGCAGGAGCGAGCAGTCGAGATCCTACGAGAAGCGGTACGTCTCGAGGTAGCATTTCTTAAGAGCTGCGACTGAGGAAGTGAAGGTCGTGCAGCGCATCCTCAGCGCGCTCCCTCGGTGTATGCTGAAGTTTTTCTATCGCAAGGATCACCATGTTGCTCTCGATCACGACCACGCACCGCCCAGCCACCGATCTTGGCTACCTGCTGATGAAGAACCAGGCTCGCTGCCAGTCCTTTGATCTTGCCTTCGGGCGGGCTCACGTCTTCTATCCAGTGGCGGAGGAGGAGCGATGCACAGCGGCGCTCCTGCTTGACCTCGATCCTGTGGGCCTCGTGCGCGGATGGCGCGGGCCGACCGGCGATTCCGGCGGGCTCGGGCAATATGTCAATGACCGGCCGTACGTCTCCTCATCATTTCTCAGTGTCGCGCTCACCAGGGTCTACGCATCCGCCTTGAAGGGTCAGAGCAAGGATAGGCCCGACCTCGCGGAGGCAACCATTCCGCTCGAAGCGGCCCTTTCGGCCGTCCCGTGCCGCGGCGGCGAACGTCTGCTGTCGGGCCTCTTCGAGCCGCTGGGTTATTCGGTGCGCGCAGATCGGCTGCCACTCGACGAACAGTTCCCCGCGTGGGGCGAGAGCCCGTACTTCAGCGTGAAACTCTCGGCAACCTGTCGGCTGCGCGACCTCCTGACGCACCTGTACGTCCTGCTCCCGGTGCTGGATGACGACAAGCACTACTGGGTCGGGCAGGACGAACTTGAGAAACTCCTGGCGCGTGGGGAGGGGTGGCTCGCGTCTCATCCGGAGCGCGACTTGATCGTCAACCGCTACCTGAAGCGCCAGCGGCCCCTGGTCCGTGAGGCGCTCTCTCGCCTCGTCGCGGACGAGGACCCCAATCCAGAGGAGAGCGAGGGATCCCAGACCCGCCAGGAGGAAGCGCTCGAGGAGAAGATCAGTCTCAACGAGCAGCGGATGGGCGCCGTCGTCGCGGTTCTAAAGCAGGCGGGGGCGCGGCGCGTTCTCGATCTGGGATGCGGCGAAGGACGGCTCCTCCAGGCTCTGCTCCGGGACCGGGATTTCGAGCGCGTCGTCGGCATGGATGTCTCATGGCGCGCGCTGGAGATCGCACGCCGGCGCCTCGACGTGGAGCGCCTCCCGCAGATGGTGAGGGATCGGCTGGAGCTCTTCCAGGGGGCCCTGACCTATCGGGATAGTCGGCTCGCCGGCTTCGATGCGGCGTGTGCCATCGAGGTCATCGAGCATCTTGACCCGCCTCGTTTGCCCGCCTTCGAGCGCTGCGTTTTCGAGTTCGCCCGGCCGGCCACCTTCGTGGTGACAACTCCCAACGCGGAATTCAACATCCGCTTCGCGGGGCTGCCGGCCGGTCGCTTCCGGCACCGCGACCACCGCTTCGAATGGACGCGGGGAGAGTTCCAGGCCTGGGCAAGCGCAGCCGGCCGACGCTTCGGATACGCCGTTCGATTCCTACCGGTGGGCTCGGAGGATTCCGAGGTCGGACCGCCCACCCAGATGGCGGTATTCTCACGATGATGATTGAGATCCCCTCTCCGTCGCTGGTCGTGTTGATTGGCGCATCCGGGAGCGGCAAATCGACCTTCGCCCGCAAACATTTCCGTGCGACGGAAGTCTTGTCCTCGGATACGTGTCGGGGGTTGGTCGCCGACAATGAGAATGATCAGTCGGCCACGGGCGACGCCTTTGAGATCCTGCGATACATCGCGGGCAAGCGGTTGGCGGCGGCCCGCCTCACGGTCGTTGACGCCACCAACGTCAAGGCGGAGGACCGCAAGGGCCTGGTTGACTTGGCCCGTCAATTCCACGTGCTCCCGGTCGCAATCGTCTTCGATCCACCTGCGGCGCTTTGCCACGAACGAAACCGCAGCCGCCCGGATCGTACCTTCGGCTCGCACGTCATCCGTCAACAGACGCAGCACCTCCGGCGCTCGCTGCGCGGGCTCGGCCGGGAGGGGTTCCGTCACATCGCGACACTGAAGACACAGGAAGAGGTCGATGCGGCCACGGTCGAGCGCCGGCCTCTCTGGCCTGATAGGCGCGGAGAGACCGGGCCGTTCGACATCATCGGGGATGTGCACGGCTGCTTCGAGGAGTTGGCGGAGCTTCTTCGGCAAATGGGGTATGAGGTTGAGGGCCTTCCGACGGAGCCTCGTGCCCGGCATCCCGATGGACGCAAGGTGATCTTTCTGGGTGACCTCGTGGACCGCGGACCCGACTCGCCGTCGGTCCTACGACTCGTCATGTCGATGGTAGATGCGGGGACCGCACTGTGCGTTCCAGGGAACCACGATACGAAGCTGCTTCGCAAGCTACGCGGTAGGGACGTACGGATCACTCACGGTCTGGCCGAAACTCTGCAGCAGATGGAGGGGGAGCAGGAGGATTTCCGCCAGAAGGTCGCCGCCTTCCTGGACAAACTCGTAAGCCACTACGTTCTCGATGGTGGCCGGCTTGTCGTCGCTCATGCGGGATTGAAGGCGGAACTGCAGGGCCGGGCCTCGGCGCGCGTTCGCGACTTCGCGCTCTTCGGCGAGACGACTGGTGAAACCGACGAGTTCGGACTGCCGGTGCGCTACAACTGGGCCGCCGACTATCGCGGCGATGCGATGGTCGTCTACGGCCACACGCCGGTTCCGGGCTGCGGCGCGGAAAATGTATTACCCGCCGGTCCGGCCGCTGGCTCCGCTTTCCTCGGCTGCCCTACAAAGTTCCGCGGACGAGCCGAGGGCGTCGGCCGAGCCAGGTGTCCCGGGAGAACAGGCGGCCGCATCGTCGCCGATTAGGGAACGCCCCTACAACGACCTGCTGGATATCAAGGATGTGACCGGCAAGCGAATCGTCACAACACGCGTCCACCACAGTGTGACGGTCCGTGAAGAGAACGCGGTGGCGGCGCTGGAGGTGATGAGCCGCTTCGCGGTCGATCCGCATTGGCTTATTTACCTACCTCCGACCATGGCCCCGCCGGAGACATGTAAGAGCGGCGATTTTCTCGAACATCCCCGCGAGACGTTCGCCTATTTCAGGCACCAGGAAGTGCCCCGGGTCATATGCCAAGAGAAGCACATGGGCTCGCGCGCGGTTGTGGTTTTGTGCCGCGACAGCGAGGTGGCGCGGCGCCGCTTCGGCGTGCCCGCTGGTGACGGCGTTATACACACGCGGACTGGGCGGCCCTTCTTCTCGGAACCTGGGCTCGAGACCGAAGTCCTCGACCGTCTGCGAGGAGCCATGGAGCGCTCGGGACTCTGGGGCCGCCTCGAGACCGACTGGGTCTGCCTGGACACGGAGATCATGCCGTGGTCGGCCAAGGCCCAAGAGTTGCTGCGCCTCCAATACGCCCCCACCGGCGCGTCGGCACGCGCGTCCGTTAGCGCCGCCATCGACGCCCTTCGCCGATCATCCCCGAGGAACGACGGCAGCCAGGAGGTGCTCGCCCGGTTCGAATCCCGCTTAGAGAACATCGAGCGCTACGTCGAGGCCTACCGCCGTTACTGCTGGCCGGTCGAGCGGGTCACGGATCTCAAGGTCGCTCCGTTCCATCTGCTCGCCACGGAGGGGCGCACCCACACGAATCGCGAGCATCTCTGGCACATCGAGATCCTTGCCGAGCTGTGCAGTGCCGACACAGAGCTGCTGCGCGCGACGCAATGTCGGGTCATCGATGTCACCGACCAGACGAGCGAGGAGCAAGGAGTCGCGTGGTGGGAGGAGATCACCGGCGGCGGGGCGGAGGGGATGGTGGTCAAACCTCTTCAATGGGTAACACCCGGCCGCCGTGGTCTTGTCCAGCCCGCCGTCAAGTGTCGCGGCCGCGAATACCTGCGCATCATTTACGGCCCGGAATACACCGCCCCCGAGCACCTTGAACGCCTCCGCAACCGCGGACTTTCACACAAGCGCTCTCTGGCCCTACGCGAGTATGCCCTGGGACTGGAGGCTCTGCACCGCTTCACTGAGGGCGAGCCCCTCTACCGCGTACACGAATGCGTCTTCGGCGTCCTCGCCCTGGAGAGCGAGCCGGTGGATCCGCGGCTTTAGCCTGGATGTCCGACGGTTCGGACGTTCTATCACCTGTGCCCCCAGCCGATCCCTGGTTCGAACCAAGCCGAGTTCGAACGTTTCGATCACGTGGGGAGTCAGAACTCATACTTCTCTATAATGGAACGGTCTTGGCGCGCCCGAGGAGCGTCGCCGGAGGGCCCACCCGATGCCCGGAAAACGCCAGCCCCATTACGTCGTTCGGCCTCCCACCGCGGTCCTGACCCGGGGCTTCGATCCGGCCCTGTCGCTCGGCTCCGTCCGCCCCGCGGTCTTCCGCTCCTCGACCTACGTGTTCCGCACTCCTGAGTCGGCGGAGCGCGCCTTCGAGGTGGCGCTCGGCAAGGTTCGGCCGGCCGCGGATGAGAGCGTCGATCTGATCTACTCGCGCCTGTCGCATCCGAACGCGGAGATCCTGGAAGATCAGATCGTGCCGCTGGAGCGGGCGGCGCAGGCGGCGGCCGTGTTCAATTCGGGGATGGCGGCGATCTCCACCATCTGCCTGTCGTTCTGCTCCCCCGGCTGGAGCCTGGTGCACAGCGTCCCCGTCTACGGCGGGACGCAGCACCTGTTCGAGACGGTGCTCCGCCCGCTCGGCATCCAGTCGACCCCGGTGCGCGCCGGCGACGGCGCCGCCCTGCGCGAGGCGATCGAGCGGGCCGTCAACCTGCGTCTCGTGTACATCGAATCGCCGGCCAACCCCACCCTGACCATGGTCGACATCCGGGCCGCGGTCGAGGCCGCGGGCCGCCACCCCGACGCCCCGCTGGTCGTCGTGGACAACACCTTTCTCGGCCCGACCTTCCAGCATCCCCTGGAGCTGGGCGCCGACCTCGTGGTCTACTCCGCGACCAAGTACCTGAACGGCTTCAGCGATCTCCTGGCCGGCGTAGTGCTGGCCAGCGACCCGGAGCTGGTGACGCAGCTGCGTGGCACGCGCGCCGTCCTCGGCAACATCCTGCAGCCGGACGAGTGCTGGCTCCTCGACAGCCGGCTGCCGACGGTGACGCTGCGGATGAACCGGCAGAGCAAGAACGCGCAGCGCATCGCCGAGAGCCTGGCCGATCATCCGGCCGTGCGACGGGTGCTCTATCCTTCGCTCTTCGACGATAAGGAGCAGCTGCGGATCCGCGACGCGCAGTGCACCTACCCGGGCGGCGTGTTCTGCCTCGACCTGCGCGGCGGCAAGGCCGCCGCCTTCACCCTCCTGCGCTCGCTGCGCATTATCCACAACGCCGTCAGCCTGGGCGGAGTCGAGTCGCTCGCCTGCCACCCGCGCACCACGACCCATTCGGAGCTGTCGGAGGAGGAGCTGCAAATGGCCGGGATCGGCGACGGCCTGGTGCGGATCTCGATCGGCATCGAAGATTGGCGGGATCTCCTGCGCGACATCCAGGACGCTCTCGGGGCGATCCGGGCCTGAGGGCCCCGCCCGGGCCGCGGCGATTTCAGCAAGCGGATCGGAGGTGCCGCTCCGCACAACGCCGCCGGGGATCGTTTCAAACGATGGACCGACCGCCCTCGAGGGATTGAGGCCGCCGCCCCCGCCACGCTACCCTGACGTCACCCAATCGGGCCCGAGGTCACAGGTCATGGACGTTCGCGAACCGGATCTTCCCACGCTGTCCACGCCGCTGGTCCACGTCGACGGCGTCTGGGTGAAGCTCGAGTTTCAGAACCCGAGCGGCAGCATCAAGGATCGTGTGGCGCGCCACGTGCTGATCGAGGGGCTGCGCTCCGGCCGGCTCATCCCCGGCCAGGAAGTGGTCGAGCCGACCTCCGGCAACGCCGGCATCGCGCTGGCGTTCTGGGCCTCGCGTCTCGGTCTTCGGGCCGTGGTGTTCATGCCGGAGAACATGTCGGCGGAGCGCACGACGATGATCCGCGGCCACGGTGCGCGCCTGGTGCTGACGCCGGAGGCGGACGGCGTCGTCGGCGCCATCCAGAGATCGAGAGCCTACGCGGCCGAGGCGCCGGGGCGGATGCTGTTCGACCAGTTCGACGACGAAGCCGGTGTCGAGGCGCAGCGATCTCTCGGACACGAAGCGCTGGCGCAGGCCAGGGCCGCCGGCGTGCCACACTTCGACGCGGTCGTGGCGGGGGTCGGGACCGGCGGAACGCTCATCGGCGCCGGCGGCGTCCTGCTCGAGCACCATCCGAAGACGCGGCTCTACGCCGTCGAGCCCGAGGCCAGCCCGCTAATCTGCAAGCATCTCTTCTCGAGGGCCTGCCCGGCTCTCTCCTGCGCGCCGATCTTCGATTACCCGCTCGCCGTCTGCCATCTCCAGGAGGGGATCGGCGACGGCCTGGTCCCGGGGATCGTCAGCCGGCACCGGCACCTGCTGCACGACGCCCTCCTGGTCAGCGATCAGGAGGCGCTGGAGGAGACGCACCGCCTGCACCGGATGGGGTTCGAGGTGGGGCCGAGCTCGGGCACCAACATGACGGTGGCGCGACGCCTGTCACGCGACGGAGCGTGCGTGCTGACCTTTTTCTGCGACTCGATCGACCGCTATCGGAGCCTGCCGCAATTCCGCCAGGGCTGACCCCGCCTGGCCGGTGCTTCGCGAGGGCCGATCTCATTCAGCCCGCAGCGCCTCGATCGGGTCGAGCGCGGCGGCGCGCCGCGCCGGGAGGACCCCGCTCAGAAGACCGACGAGGAACGAGACGACGAGCGCGGCGACCACGTAATTCAACGGGGTGTGAACCGGAAGGTGCGGCAGGGCGAGGCGCAGGAGACGGGCGATCCCCATTCCCGCCAGGATGCCGGCGGCCCCGCCGGCGGTCGACAGCAGGGACGCCTGCAGCAGAAAATGCGCCAGCACCTGGCCCCGCGTGGCGCCGAGCGCCCGCAGCAGGCCGATCTCGCTGGTGCTCTCGTTCACCGAGATCCACATCATGGTCATGATGCCGATGGCGCCGACGACCAGCGAGATGCCGCCGATCGCCCCGACGGCCGCTGACACGACGCCGATGATGCGCCCCAGCACGTCGAGCATCGACTGCTGGTCGGTGACCGTGAAGTCTTCCTCCCCGTCGTGCCGGTCGCGCATCACCCGCTTGATGCCCGCGACCACCTCGCCGGTGAAGCGGGCACTGCGATAGACGACGTCGATCTCGACCAGCTCGTCCCGGTTGAACAGGCTCATCGCCTCGGAGACCGGGATGAACGCGGTGTCATCCAGGTCGAACTGCAAAAACTGCCCCTTCGGCACCATCACGCCGATGACGCGGAACGGACGCCCACCGATCCGCACCCGCTCCCCCAGGGCGTTCGCGTCGCCGAAGATCTCCGTCTTGAGCTTGGTGCCGAGGACGACCAGGGGCGAGCCGTGCCGCAGATCGCCGCCGGGCAGGAAGCGGCCCTGGCGCACGCCGAAGTTCCACACCTGCGGCATGTCGGCGGTGACCCCGTAGACGAAGACGTTGCGCCCGCGCTCGCCGTGCTCGACGCGCGCGTTGCCGAAGGCCACCGGCATCGTCGAGCTCACCTGGGGCAGGCGGCGGAGCGCCTCGGCGTCTTCGACGGTCAGCTTGCGGATCGTCCCGCCGAGCGCCCCAGGGGAGCCGGTGGTCGCCGCCTTGCCGGGGTTGAGGGCGATCAGGTTCGTGCCGAACTGGGTGAACTCGCTCAGCACGAACTCGCGGATCCCCGCGCCGATCGAGGTCAATAAGATGACGGCCGCGATGCCGATGGCGATCCCGAGCATGGTGAGCGTGGAGCGCAGCCGGTGTCCGGCGACGGCGCCGAACGACAGCTTCACCAGATCGATGGCGCGCACCGGCTCACCTCCCCGCCAGCGCGGTGACCGGGTCGAGCCGCGCCGCCCGCCGGGCGGGCAGGACCCCGAAGATGATCCCGGATCCGGTCGACAGGAGAATCGCCGCGGCCACCGCCCAGTTCGGAGGCCACGCCGGCAGGGCCGGGAAGATGTGGGCCAGGGCCCCCGCGCCGCCATAGCCGACCAGGAGGCCGAGGAGGCCGCCGCTCGCCGACAACAAGAGTGCCTCGACCAGGAAGACGCGCAGGATGGCGCCCGGCGCCGCGCCCAGCGCCTTCAGGAGGCCGATTTCGGAGGTGCGCTCCGAGACCGACACCAGCATCACGTTCATGATGCCGATGCCGGCGACCGACAACGAGATCGCCGCGATGCCGCCGATGGCGAGAGTGAGCGCGCTGAGGATCCGGTTGAACGCCGAGAGGACCGAGTCCTGGGTCAGGATGGTGACATCCTCCTCGCCTTCATGGCGCAGCTTCAGGATCGCCAGGACCTCCTGCCGCGCCGACTCGATCTGCTCGTGCGCCCCCACCTCGATCAGGATGCGAAACAGCGACGTCTGATTGAACAGCCGCAGCCCGCTGGCCACCGGCACGATCACGATGTCGTCCATGTTCATGCCCAGCGACGTTCCCTTGCCGCCCATCACGCCGCTGACCCGGAAACGGCGATCGCCGATCCGGATCGGCTTGCCGAGAGGATTCTCGGCGCCGAACAGCTCCCGCTGCACCGTCCGCCCGATCACCGCCACCGGGGCCGCCCGATCGGGGTCGATGTCGGGGAGGAAGCGGCCCACTTCGACCTCGAGATGGCGGACCGGCAGCAGATCCGGCGTGCCGCCGAGGATGGTGACCTCGCGGCGCCGATCGCCGTAGCCGACGCGCGCCGAGCCGAGGGAGATCGGCGCCACCCTGCGCACCTGCCGGCAGCGGCGCAGCACCGCCTGGGCGTCCAGGAGCGTCAGGTCGCGTGGCGTGCCGCCGACGATCGGCGCGCTGCCGCTGGTCTCGACCTTGCCCGGCAGGACGATGAGCAGATTGCTTCCGAGCGCGGCGAACTCTCCCGTGACGTAGAGACGCGCCCCCTCACCGAGCGCGGTGAGCAGGACGACGGCGGCGACGCCGATCGACACGCCCAACAGCGTCAGGCCCGCGCGCAGTCGATGGCCGCGCAGGGCGCCCCAGGCGAAGCGCAGGATCTCGAACCCGGTCACGCGGCGCCCGCCGGAGCCCCGGGGCGGGTCGCATCCGGAGGCGCGTCCTTGACGACCCGCCCGTCGACCAGCTGCACCACCCGCCGGGCGCGTCCCCCGACCTCCGGGTCGTGAGTCACGACCACGAGCGTGAGGCCGCTGCGGTTCATCGCCTCGATCAGATCGATGATCTCGTGGCCCGAGGCGCGATCGAGATTGCCGGTCGGCTCGTCGGCAAGGAGGATCGACGGGCTCATCACCGTGGCCCGGGCGATCGCGACCCGCTGCCGCTGGCCGCCCGATAACTGATCCGGCCGGTGATCGGCGCGGTCGGAGAGGCCGACCGCCTCGAGGGCCGCCGCTACGCGGGGACGCCGCTCCGCCGGCCGGATCCCGGCCAGCACCATCGGCAGCTCGACGTTGCCGGCGGCGGTCAGGCGGGGCACCAGATGGAAGAACTGGAAGACGAAGCCGATCTTGCGCCCTCGAACCTGCGCCAGGTCGGCCTCCGGGAGGCTGCCGACCTCGCGGCCGTCGAGCCTGTACGACCCCGAGGTGGGACGGTCGAGGCAGCCGAGGAGGTGCAGCAGGGTCGACTTCCCGGACCCGGAGGGGCCCATGATCGCCAGGTAGTCGCCGTCGGGGATCGTGAGATCGACCTCCTGCAGGGCCCGGACGGTCTGGTCCCCCACCTGATAATGGCGCGTCAGCCGCCGCAGCTCGATCAACGTCCGGCGCCTTTCGGCTCCTCTTCGACGACGGCGCCTTTCGGCTCCTCCTTGGCGCCGGCGCCCTTCTCCTCTTCCTTGACGACGGCGCGCGCCCCCTTCTTGACCTCGGCGCGGTCGAGCGAGATCACCACGAGGTCGTCCTTCCGCAGTCCCTCGGTCACTTCCCCGTACTCCCAGTTGTGCAGGCCGGTCTTGACCGGCCGCTCCACCAGGCGACCCTGGTCGAAGAGGAGCACGCGATCCCCCTCGAGCAGGGCGTAGGACGGGATGCGCAGCACCTCGTGCACCGCCTTGAGGATGATCTCGACGTCGGCGGAGGTGCCGGGGAGAAGCGAGCGGGCGAACCCGGCGTCGTCGAAATCGATCTCGACCTCGAGGGTGCGGTTCTGCTGCTCGACGTCGAGGACGTAGGGCGCCACGCGGGTCACGCGCCCTCCGAAGGAGCGCCCTGGGTAGGGATCGAGAGTGACCCGGGCCGGGAGCCCGACCCGCAGCTTGCCGGCGTCCACCTCGTCGAGGGGGGCGCTGACGTAGATCGAGGTGGGATCGATCAGGTCGTAGACCGGAGGGAGTGCCATGCCGGGCGGCGAGGGCGAGGCCCACTCCCCAACTTCGGTCCTCAGATCGGCGACCACGCCGTCGAAGGGGGCCAGCAGCGCCGTCTTCTTGAGATTGGCGCGCGCCAGATCGATGGCCGCCTGGGATCGCTCGATGGCCGCCCGGGAGGCGGCGCAACGGGCCCGGGCGATGTCGCGCTGGCTCTCGAGGCGGTCGAGCATCTCGGTCGAGACGATCCGATCTTCCTTGAGCCCGAAGCTGCGCTGGTAGTCCCGCTCCGCCAGCTCGGCGGCCAAGCAGGCTTCCTGCGCGCTGGAGCGCGCCGTCGCGAGGTCGTGCTCCGCCAGTTCGAGGGAGGCCTTGAGGTCGGCGTCGTTGATCCGGAGGAGGACCTGCCCCTTCCGGATGCGGTCGCCGGCGCGCGCGCTGATGAAGGCGACCCGGCCGCCCACCTCCGGGCTCATCTTCGTGCGGCGGCGCGCCTTGACGGTCCCCGCCTTGCTGTTGGTGACCGTCTCCTCGACCGTGCCGGGGGCGACCCGGAATACCTTCACCGGCACCGGCTTGGGCCGGAAGACGGTCAGCCGGAGACCGTAACCGATGGCGACGAGACCCGCAACGAGGAGGAGAAACTTCAGCCAGCCGGGCAGGCGCATAGGGCAAGACGATACCACGGGCGCGGACAGGCTGTTAGACTCCCGCGATGCCTCCGACCCGCGCCCGGCACGTCGTCCTCGGCTTCGTCCTCGGCCTGACGGCGATCGCTTACCTGGACCGCGTCTGCATCGCCGTCGCCGCGCCGGCGATGAAGGCGGATCTCGGCCTGAGCGACGCCCAGATGGGGTATGTCTTCAGCGCCTTCACCCTGGCCTACGCCCTGTTCGAGGTGCCGAGCGGCTGGCTGGCGGATCGTTTCGGACCGCGTCTGATGCTGACCCGGATCGTCGTCTGGTGGTCGATCCTGACCGCGGCGACCGGGCTGTCGCGCGGCTTCCTATCGCTCTTCCTGCTGCGGCTTCTCTTCGGCATGGGCGAAGCCGGAGCCTTCCCCGGCACGGCGCGCGCCTTCGCCCACTGGCTGCCGGCGCGGGAGCGCGGGCGAGCGTTCGGCCTCGCGGTCATGTCGGGCGTCTTGTGCGGGGCGGTGACCCAGCCGCTCGTCGTCGCGCTTCTTCAAGTCATCTCCTGGCGCCATCTGTTCGCAATCTTCGGCCTGGTCGGAATTGTCTGGGCCGTGGCGTTCTACATCTGGTTTCGCGACGACCCGCGGCGGCACCGCGGCGTGAACGGAGAGGAGATCCGCATCATCGGCCAGGATCCGCCGCAGCCGCACGGGCCGATTCCGTGGGGGGCGATGCTGCGCAGCCGCACGCTCCTGGCGCTCTGCCTCATGTACATGAGCGCGATCTACGGCTGGTATTTCTATCTCACCTGGCTGCCGACCTATCTGCTGCGCGCCCGCGGCTTCGGCATGCGGCAGGTCGGGTGGCTGGCGGCACTGCCGTACCTCGGCCTGGGGGCCGGCGTGCTGAGCGGAGGGTTCATCAGCGATCGCCTGTCGCGTCGCTGGCCCTCGCGCCGGGCCCGGCGCCTCCCCGGCCTGATAGGGCTGCCGCTGGCCGCGGCGACGATCGTCGGCTCGGTTGCGACCCACGATCCGATCGCGTCGACTCTGCTGCTCGCGGCCGCCGCCGGGCTCGGGGCGCTGGCGGTCGCTCCGGCCTGGGTGGTCTGCCTGGAGATCGGCGGCCGCAACGCCGGGGTCATCAGCGGGGCGATGAACACCTTCGGAAATCTCGGAGGGGCCCTCAGCCCGCTGGTGGTGGGACTCTGGCTGGAGGCGGGCGGATCCTGGGACGCGCCGCTGTTGAGCCTGGCCGGCTTCTACTTGCTGGCGGCGGTCTGCTGGCTGGCGATCGACCCGGAACGGCCGATCAGGCCGGCGTGACGCCGTCGCGCAGACCGATCAGGCGAGTTTGACGCCGTTGCGCTCGAGGATCGCCTTGAACTCGCTCTTGTTGATGGAGCAGGCGAGGGCCTCGGAGGCCTCCACCAACCCTTTCTTGACCAGATCGAACAGGGCGTCCCCGAGGGTGACCATGCCGAGCGCCCGGCCGGTCTGCATGATCGACGGGATCTGAAAGGTCTTCCCCTCGCGGATCAGGTTGCTGATCGCCGAGTTCACCAGCAGAATCTCGAGCGCCGGCACCCGTCCGCCCCCCTTCTTGCGGCACAAGGTCTGGGTGATGACCCCCTTGAGCGATTCCGACAGCATGGTGCGCACCTGGTTCTGCTGGTCGGCCGGAAACTGATCGATGACCCGATCGACGGTCGACGGGGCCGAATTGGTGTGCATCGTTCCGAAGACGAGATGCCCGGTCTCCGCCGTTTCGATGGCGATCGCCACCGTCTCGAGATCGCGCATCTCCCCGACCAGGACGATGTCGGGATCCTCGCGCAACGCCGCCCGCAGGGCGTTCTTGAAGCCCTGCGTGTGGTTGCCGACCTCGCGCTGGTTGATCAGCGCCTTGCGGGGCGGATGCACGAACTCGATCGGATCCTCGATGGTGATGATATGGACCGCTTCGTTGGCATTGATGTAGTCGATCATCGCCGCCAGCGTGGTGGACTTTCCCGAACCGGTCGGCCCCGTCACCAGCACCAGGCCCTTGTGCAGTTCGCACAGCTGCAGGACGGTCTTCGGGAGCCCGAGCTCCTCGGCCGAAGCGATCTGGGTCGGAATGACGCGGAACACCCCGCCGGTGCCGCGCCGGTCCTCGAACAGGTTGCAGCGGAAGCGCGCGACCTCGGGGATCTCGTACGAGAAGTCGACGTCGTGAGTCCGGGCGAATTCGGCCTGCTTGTTCTCGGGAGTGATGGCGAGCAGCAGGGCGCTCACCTGCTCGGCGGGCAGCGGGCCATCCTCACCCATCGGCATGATGTCGCCGTCCTTGCGATAGAGCGGCGGATATCCCACGCAAAGATGGAGGTCCGAGCAGCGCTCCTCCACCAGCTTCGTCAACAGCGCCTCGATCATCGACAGCGCCTTGCCGGCCGCGATCGGGCCCGCGGCGCGCCGCTGGACCGGGGCCGTCGGCGCAGCCGGAGCCGCATGCATCTGCAGCGAGCCGCCCTCCCGAACCACGCGGACCATGAAGTCGCCCGACGCGATCGAGTAGGGGAAATGGTGCTCGCCGTCTTCGGCGAGAGTCTCCGCGAGCTCCTGGGGCGCGATCTCCCCCAGCAAATCCTGGATCTGCTCGCTGGTGATCGGCTGGGGGCTGACCGTCTTGCGCGTCGCTCCGATCATCAGGGTGATTTTTTCGCCCGTCGACAGGATCAGGCCGTCGGCGCGGAACTGAGCGATCGCCTGGATCAGCTTGTCGATGCGTGCCATGGCCGCTGCCGGCCCTCCGACGGCGCGAAACCTTATTGCTTGACGCCGATGCGCGTGATGCGCGATTTGTTGACCAGGTGGATCGTTTCGTCCTGCCGCACGGCCAGGAAGCGTTCTCCCAGATTGAGAAAGTCGACCAGGCGGCGGCGCCCTTCCGGCATCACGTATTCGACCCGACCCTTGAGGCTGGACCCGTCGTCGAGGTTGACCTCGACCCGCTCGCTCGACAGGGTGCCGGCCACCTCCCTGCCAGCACCCTCGTCGACCTCGCCGCGCTCATCGCCGGCCGGAACCGACATGATCACGACGGCATCCCGCTGCAGCAGGGCCAGGCGCCCCTTCTTTTCGATCACCGGAAAGAAAGAAAGGGACCCGTTGAGCAGGTCGCTGGGACGCTCGTAGCCGGCGTGGGAGGCCGCCTGACCCGCGAGGTAGAGCTTGAGCGATACCGGCTTCTGGCCGGCGATCGTGACCTTCGCGGCCACCTCCCGTTTCGGAACGCGGTACTCTTCGGACATGCCACTTCAACGTGTGGCCGTCAAACCGACAAGTCAAGGCAGGGCTGGGCTGAGACCACCCCAGCGTGAGGAGCCGGACCCTGCGCTCACCGGGCACGGGTCCGGGTCGCTGCGCGACCCTCCCCTCGGCTCGCCTCGCTCCCACCCACCGCGCTGTGAAGCGCGCGGTGGGGCCCCGGTCGCTCGGTCTCGCACGGCCCGGCGAGCGCAGGGTCCGGCTCCTCACCCCGAGAACATCTCTCTCCAGGATTGAGCCAGCTCCGGTTGAACGACCTCGATTGGAGAGGGGCGGGATGGCTTCGCATCGCGGGACGTCTCGGGGGGGGGACCGAGGAGAAGCGCGAAAACCGCAGTATTCACAGTCGGAGGGGGCGGTGTGGGCTGCAAAAGGCGGGGCGTGCGAGACCGAGCGACCAGGGCCCCACCGCGCGCTTCACAGCGCGGTGGGTGGGAGCGAGGCGAGCCGAGGGGAGGGTCGCGCAGCGACCCGGACCCGTGCCCGCCGATTGCAGCCCACGACGCCCGCCCAACGTGGGCATTGCGATTTTCGGGACAGTCTCCTAGACTCCCGCCATGGATCAGACGCCCCGCACGGAAGGCCTGGCCGGCTCCACGACACGCCGCACCTTTCTCAAGACGACCGCCGCCCTGGGCGCGGGCGCCGCCTGGCTCGGGGGGACCCACCTTTACCTCAAGGACGACCGCTGGACGCCCAACCGCTCGTTCTGGGTGTCGCGCGGACGCGCCGCCGTCAATGCTCCGCTGCGCGGGA
>JBGPLZ010000066.1:0-19340 GCA_041486695.1 Acidobacteriota bacterium
CAGCGGCGGCGGCTGTCCAGATCATGGACTCCAACCCTCCGCGGGACAGCCGATGGCTGACGGAGCATCGAGGCGGGACGCCAGGATATGATGGGTGTAATTTCTTGACACTCCGGAAACCCACCATTATATTGGTTCGTCGACGGCATCCCTAAGGATGCCGATCTTCATTTATGCTGATGAGACGTCACCCGCGAGCCACCCTGTCAGTCCTCCTGTCGACGCTGTCGATGGCGGCGCTCGCCTGCGCCAGCACCGGCGGAGGCGCCCCGACGACCTCGACTCCCGATCCACGCCCGGCCCGGACCGACGCGCCGGCCGTGGCCGCGCCGGTCCAGCAGGTGGCGCACGCCGGCCAGTCCGGCGAAGCGGTCCCGGCGGCGCTGACGCGCGAGACGACCCCCGATCGGACCCGGCGTGAAGAGGTTCCGGATCACGTGCGCGAGGTGCGGACGCAGATGGAGGAGGCCTACCAGACCGGGCTCGATTCGTACCGTGCCGGCCGCTCCGACGAGGCCAAGGAGTACTTCGACCGCGCCGTCGACATCGTTCTGAGCAGCGACATCGATCTGGCCGAGCAGCCCCCCCTCAAGAAGGCGTTCGACGAGATGGTGCGCGACATCGCCGACATGGACGCCGAGCTGTACAGTCGAGAATCCGGCCCGGAGGACACCGAGAACGCCTCGCCGCTCGACGAAATCAAGGACATCACCACCTACCTGCCGCCCGATGAGGCCGAAAAGGAGCGACAGAAGATCCAGCAGGTGGCCGGCCAGATCTCGTATGACATTCCGATCGCGCTCAACGCGCACGTGCTGGCGTTCGTCGAGGCGTTCCAGACGCGGCTGCGAAAGGAGTTCGAGGCCGGGCTGCAGCGCTCGGGCGCCTACCTGAGCGTGATCAAGGAGATCTTCCGCAAGGAAGGTCTTCCGGAGGATCTGGCCTACATGGCGCACCAGGAGTCCGCGTTCAAGCTGAACGCTTATTCGCGGGCGCGCGCCAAGGGGATGTGGCAGTTCATGGCCTTCACCGGCCGGAAGTACGGACTCAAGAGCGACCTATGGGTGGACGAGCGCTGCGACTTCGAGAAGGCGACGCGCGCCGCGGTGCAGTACCTCAAGGATCTGCACGAGCGCTACGACGACTGGTACCTGGCGATGGCCGCCTATAACGCCGGCGAGGGGAAGATCGACCGCGCCGTGGCGCGGGCGCGCACGAAGGACTACTGGACGCTCACCAAGACCAAGTTCATCCGGCGCGAGACCAAGGGGTACGTGCCGGCGATTCTCGCCTCGATCCTGATCGACAAGTCACCGGAGGATTACGGTTTCAACATCGACCTGGCCGATCCCCTGAAATGGGACACCGTCGACCTCGACAAGCCGACCGACCTTCAGGTCGTCGCCGAAGCGACCGGGGCGACCCTCGAGACGGTCCGCGCTCTCAACCCCGAGTTGCGCGGCCTGGTGACGCCCCCGAACGTCCCTTCGTACACCCTCCGGGTCCCGAACGGGACCAAGCATGACCTCCTGGCCAGGCTCGAGACCCTGCCGGACGACAAGCGGGTCTCATGGATGAACCATGAGGTCCGCGCCGGTGAGACCTTCGCGTCGATCGCCCACCGCTACCGCGTCCCGGTCAGGGCGCTCCAGGATGCCAACGCCCGCTATGCCGGCAAGCGCCTGCGGCGCGGCAACATCCTGAACGTCCCGGCGTCGGCCGGCGTCCCGGTTCTACCGGCCGTCGCTGTCGTGAGCGAAGACCGGCCGAGCTATGAGCCGGGGGAGCGGGTTCTGCATCGGGTTCGCAATGGTGAGACGCTGCAGCGGATCGCCGCCAGGTACCGCACCACCGTCGCCAATCTGAAGCGCTGGAATGCCCTCGAGGGTCACGTCATCCGGCCGGGGCAGAAGCTGGTCGCCTACTATGGAGAGAAGGGCGACGGCCCTCGCGTGGAGGTCGACGCCCCGAATGCCGCGGTCTCGGTGGCGGGCGGGCGGATCGAGTACCGGGTTCAGCGCGGTGACACCCTCGCCTCGATCGCGGGGAAATTCAGCGCCGCCATGGCCGATCTCTGCCGCTGGAACAACCTGGCTCCGGACAGCGTGCTGCAGCCCGGGGACCGGATCTACGTGGGTGAGGCGCCGCCGGCTTCGCGCTCGGACAACGCGTCCGCGTTCACCGAAAAGGAGCGCGCCCGCGCCGTCCGGCACCGGGTGAAGCGTGGCGAGACGCTGCATCGAATTGCCCTACTGTACGATGTCACGATCGGCGACGTGCGCCTCTGGAATAATCTCGGCGCCACCAACCGGATCTACGCCGGCCAGGTGCTGACGATCCGCGCCGACTAAGAGCCTGGCCTTGCCGGGGGCCGTCTGCTAACATGGCCTCCTCCATGAGATCACCTGCCGTCGTGGCTCGACGAGGCGCCCTGGCCGCGCTTCTGTTCGCCGGCGTCTGTTGCTCTGGAGGCCCCGAGACCCCGCCTGTCGAAGAGCCGGTCCGCCCGCATGATTCCCTCGAAACCATCCTGGTGCACGCCGATCGAGCCTTCCGCGAGGGCGATCTCGACGAAGCCCAGAATGCCTATGAAGAGGCGGTCAGGGTCGCGCCGGACGATGGCCATGTGGCGGCGGCGCTCGGCACCTGCTATCTCAAGAATCGCCTGACCCGCAGAGCGGACGATCTCCTGACCGGTTACTTGAGCCGCCATCCCGCTGACACGGCCGCGCGGCTCGTGCTGGCGCGGGTCTACATCCGCGAGAGCGGGCTCGAGAAGGCCAGCGAAGCGCTGCGAATGGTGCTGCGGGGCGATCCCGACAGCTTGATGGCGCATTACAACCTGGGTTTGGTGGCCTACAAGCTGCGGCGCTTCGACGAGGCGGACGAGCACCTGAGGCGCACGATCGCGCTCAAACCGGAGCATCCGGAGGCCCACTATACGCTCGGGCTGACCGAGATGGCGCGAGGGCGGTACGCCGAAGCGATCGCCGAGCTGAAGCAAGCGATCGCGATCGATCCGAAGCACGTCGGCGCGAACTTCAACCTCGTGGCCGCCTATGCCCGCTCGGGCCGGGCGCAGGAGGCCGAGCGGCAGCAGCGCGTCTACGCCGCCCTGAGCGGACAGAGCAAGACCATGGAGGAGCACAAGTCGCAGATCGCCTCCCAGAGCGTGCACGCGACCCAGCTCGTCCTCGGCAAGAAATATCCCGAGGCTCTGGCGGAGTACGAGAGCCTGGCGGCTCGCTTCCCGGACTACGCGCCGTTCCGGCACCAGATCGGCCTGATCCAGCTCCGGCTCGGCCGTCGAGCCGAGGCCCTGGAGTCGCTCAAGAAAGCAGTTGCCCTCGACCCGCGCCTGAGCGATCCGCACTATCTCCTCTGGAGCCTTTACCGCGAGATGGGGGACGAGCAGGCGGCGGCGCGCGAGATGTCGATCTTCGCGACGCTCGAGACGATTCCCGAAGGGAAGTCGGGGTATTGATGCGGGGGCGTCCGGCGGGTCTGGCTCTGGCGTGTCTGCTGGCGGCGGTCGCCGCGGCCGGGGGGCCATCGCCCGGGCCCGTGGGCGTCGCCTCGGGGCAGGCCGCGGCGCCGGTCGTGGTGACGGCGGCGGGGTCGCGCCCGCTCCGCTACACCGACGTCACCGCCGCCGCCGGCATCGACGTCCTGCACCGGCATGGAGGGACCGGACGCAAGTACTACATCGAGACCGTGCCGCCCGGCGCCTGCTGGTTCGATTACGACCATGACGGCTGGCAGGACGTCTATCTCGTGCAGAGCGGCCCGCTGCCGGGCACGCCGCGCCCTGCCGGCACTCCGCATTCGCGATTGTTCCGCAATCGAGGCGACGGTACTTTCGTCGACGTGACCGACGCCGCGGGCGTGGCGAACGCCTCCGGCTATGGCAACGGCTGCACGGCGGGAGACTACGACAACGACGGGGACGACGATCTGTATGTCACCAACTTCGGCGCATCGGTTCTTTACCGGAACAATGGCGACGGCACCTTCACCGACGTCACCGCGAAGGCCGGCGTGGCGAACGGCCTGTATGCGGCGAGCGCCGCCTGGGCCGATTACGACAACGATGGGCGTCTCGACCTGTTCGTGGCCACCTATGTCGACTTCACCATGGATGACCAGAAATACTGCGGAAACCTCCGCAAGAACCGCCGCTCCTACTGCCATCCGGACGCCTACGGCGGCCTGCCGGATCTCCTCTACCACAACGAAGGGAACGGGCGCTTCAAGGAGGTCGCCAAAGCGGCCGGCATCTGGGATCCGAACGGCAAGGGGCTCGGCGCCGTCTGGTTCGACTTCGACAATGACGGGGATCTCGATCTTTACGTGGCCAATGACGCGACGGCCAACGACTTCTACCGCAACGACGGCAACGGGCGCTTCACCGATCTGACCTTCCTGGCCGGCGTCTGTTGCAGCGAGGACGGGAAGCCGGAGTCGGGGATGGGAGTCGACGCCGGCGATGCCGACGGCGACGGCTGGCTCGATCTGTTCGTCACCAACCTGAGCAACGAGACGAACGAGCTGTATCACAACCTCAAGGGGCGGGGGACCTTCTCGATCGAGACCTACCCGTCCGGCCTGGGCGAGATCAGCCTGCTGGCGACCGGCTGGGGCACCGCCTTCTTCGACTACGACAACGATGGCGACCTCGATCTCGTGGTCACCAACGGCCACCCGATGGACGACATCGCCGAGGAGAGCGACATCATCACCTACACGCAGAGACCGTTCCTGTTCGAGAACCAGGGGACCGGGATCTACCGTGAAGTGGGGGCCGAGACCGGAGACTACTTCCGGGCCCCGGAGGCGGGGCGAGGCCTCGCGATCTCCGATTACGACAACGACGGGGACATGGATCTGCTGTTCACTCCCAACAACCGCAAGGCGACCCTGCTCCGCAACGATGGCGGTAACGCAGCCGGGCACTGGATCACTCTCCGGCTGGTCGGGGCGCGGGTCAATCGGGACGCCATCGGAGCGCGCGTGACGGTGCGAGCCGGGGGCAGGACGCTGACGGCCGAGGTGCGCAGCGCCAGCTCCTACCTGTCGCAGAACGACATGCGGCTGCACTTCGGCCTGGGGACGGCGGCGCGGGTCGACGGGATCGAGATCCGCTGGCCGGCGCGAGGCAAGCAGATCGAAACGATCGGACCCCTGCCCGCGGACCAGTTCATCACCGTGCGCGAAGGTGCGGGGGTCGTCGCCCGTGCGGCGCCCGGCACCGCGGCGCACTGAGCGGCCGGCGCCCATCGCGAGGCCTCGCCGCGCGGGCCGTCGAGCGAGAGCATGGCCTGCCTCAGCTCCCAGCGGCCGGAGTTCCCGGGTCGGGCTCCGGGCGAACCCGCGCCAGCTCCCCGAGACGCACCGGATCGCTCAGATGGGCGATGTCGGCCGGGCGGCCGACGACGATCAGGCCGTCGCCAGCCTTGAGCTCGGTCTCCGGACCAGGGATGATGCGGCGCTCGCTGCCGCCACCCAGGGGCCGCTTGACCTCGATGACGTTGACGCCGAACTGGCGGCGCGCATCGAGATCCTTGAGCGTCGCACCCGGGAAATTGAGCGGCAGCGTGACCAGCGCCACGACGTACTCGGCCGGCAACTCGACGAACGTCGTCTCGGGGCGGGTCCCCTCCTCCTGCATCACGAAGCGTGCCAGCCGGGCCTCCTTATTGAGGATCTCCTGGCTGTAGAGGGTGATGATGTCGCCCGCGGACAGCTCGCCGACGTATCTGCGGGTCTCGACGTGGTCGACGACCGGCAGCCGGTCCCGGCTCACCTGCGACCAGCGGCCGATCGCTTCGCTCAGCGGATCGTCGAGGGTGAGCACCGGCACGTCGGTGCTGAGGATCTGCGCGGCCCGCAGACCGCCCAACGCCTCGGGCCGGCCGAGGTACTCGGACAGCTCCGCCAGCGAGATCGTGCCGAGGAAGGCGCCATCGTCGCCGACGACGAAGAGCTCCTTGCGTCCCTCGGACAACAGGCGCTTCAGCACATCGTCGAGGCGGTCGTGGGCCCGGACCGGCGGCGCTCCCTGGCGCATCAGATCGCGGACCTGGATGGTGTCCATGATGAGCGCCTCCATCCGCCCCCCCACTCTGACGCCACGCTCGGCGAGGGCCTCGGTGTAGATCGATCGCGGATGCAACAGCCGGCCGACGATGGTGGCGACGGTGCAGGCGAACATCAGAGGCAGCAGGATCTCGTAATCGCCAGTCAGCTCGAAGATGGTCAGGATGGCGGTGAGCGGTGCCTGCGTCGTCCCCGCGATCATCGCCCCCATGCCGACGAGCGCATAAACGCCGGGGTTCGAAGTCATCAGTGGGAAGGCTCCATGGCACCATGACCCATAAGCGGCGCCGAGGACCGAGCCGACGAAGAGCGTCGGTGTGAACAAGCCGCCGGAACCGCCCGATCCGAGAGTCAGCGCGGTCGCGGCGAGCTTCAGGAACGGCAGGATCAGGATCAGCTGCAGCGGCACCGATCCACGCAGAACCTGGTTGACGGTGTCGTAGCCGTTGCCGAACACCTGGGGAAACCGGATGCCGATGAGACCCACCAGGGCGAACCCGATGGCCGGCTTGATCCAGTCGGGCAGCGGAACCCGATCGAATCCCTTCTCGCTGGCGCGCAGGGTGACGATGAACAGGGCGGACGCGACGCCGATCAGCAGCCCCATCAACAAGTAGTGCCCCAGCTCCCACCCCGAGGTCATCGCGCTGGTGGGAGGCGGGCTGTAGGCGGTGTAATTGCTGATCAGGGTGCGGGAGATGACCGTGCCGACGACCGAGGCGACGACGATCGGCCCGAAGCTTTCGAGGGCGAAGTTGCCGAGGATCACCTCGAGCGCGAACATGGCCCCGCCGACGGGAGCGTTGTAGGCGGCGGCGATGCCCGCCGCCGCCCCGCACCCGACCAGGATCTTGAGCCGCTGGCCGGTCAACTCGGCCCTCTGTCCAAGGGTCGAGCCGATCGCGGCGCCGACCCGCACCAGGGGCCCCTCCCGCCCGAGGGATCCGCCGGAGGCGACCGTGATCACGGTGGCCACCTCTTTGATCAGGGTTCGTCCGAGGGGGATGACGCCGCCGCCCCGGGACACCGCCTCGATGATCGCCGTCGTCCCGTGTCCCCGCACCGTCTGCCGTCCGAGAAGGACGATCAGGCCGACCAGGAGACCACCGAGCAGGGGGGCGAGAACGCGGTGGGCCGGAGAGAGCGCCATGGCCGCGTTGACCAGCTCGTGCCGGCTGCCCCAGAAGCGCTGCTGAGCCCAGGCGATGATCCGAACGAGGGCGACGGCAGCGAAGCCGGTCGCCGCCCCGGTGAGCGGCACCAGAAGCAGGAAGCGCTTCTCGCCCGGCTGCCGGCTCTTCAGGAAGGAGAGCAGCGGCAGGTCGGTCAGTCGGGTCTTCACGAAGCCCCCCATCTTCGGAGCGCGACCCTCGGGCGGCCCTTTCAGCCGAGGATCTGGCTCAGGAACTGGCGCGTCCGCGGCGTGCGCGGCTGGTCGATCACCTGCGCCGGCGGACCATCTTCGATGATCCTTCCGCCGTCGAGGACGACCACCCGGTCGGCGGCGCGGCGCGCAAACCCAATCTCGTGCGTCACGACCATCAAGGTGATCCCCTCGCGTTTCAGATCCTCGAGGACGGCGAGCACCTCGCCCTTGAGCTCCGGGTCGAGGGAGCTGGTGATTTCGTCGCAGAGCAGCCCCCGGGGCGACATCGCCAGGGCGCGGGCGATCGCCACCCGCTGCTGCTGACCACCGGAGAGCTGCCGCGGATAATGGTCCTCGTGGTCGGCGAGACCGACGCGCTGCAGAAGAGTCTTCGCCCGGGCGATCGCCTCATCGCGCCGCATTCCCAGCACACGCATGGGGGCCAGGGTGAGATTCTGGATCGCCGTCAGGTGCGGGAAGAGGCGGAAATCCTGGAAGACCATTCCCACCAGCCTCCTGATCGCCCGCGCCGTCTGTGCGTTCGCGCCGCGCGTCGGACCGGGACGCAATGCATGCGGGCCGACGCGCACCTCACCGCCTTCGAAGCAGGTGAGTCCATTGATGCAGCGCAGGATCGTCGATTTTCCTCCGCCGCTCGGACCGATGAGCGCCACGGTTTCGCCGTGGCCGACGTGGAGCGTGACCCCGTCGAGGACCGCGCGGCCGCCGAACTCCTTGCGGATCGCGTCCACCGCGATGGTGAGGTCGCGCCCGCCCTCTGCGCTCACAGGATGCCCTTCCCCCAGACCCGCTCGAGCCGCCGCGACAGGAGGCCGAGCGGCACCGACATCACCAGGTACAGGGCCGCGGTCAACAGCCCGATCTCGAGATATTTCATGCTCGATTTCGAGAGGATCTGATACTGCTTGCTGAGCTCGACCACGGCGATCATGCTGACGATGCTGGTGTCCTTGAACAGGGCCACGAAATCGCTGGTCATCGGCGGCAGGATGATGCGGATGGCCTGCGGCAGGATGATGCGCCGGAAGGTCGGGGCGCTGGTCAGGCCGAGCGAGGCCGCCGCCTCCCACTGGCCGATGGAGATGGCGCTGATCCCGGCGCGGTAGATCTCCGCCTCGTAGGCGGCGTAGTTGAGCCCCAGCCCGAGGATCGCCGCATGGAGCGGCGCCAGCTTGAGCAGCTCCCAGCCATGCAGGGCGGCCAGGTCCGCGAGCCCGTAGTACAGAAAGTAGAGCAGCAGCAGGACCGGAATGCCGCGGAAGAATTCGACGTACACGATCGCCAGCCAGCGAAACGGAGCCGACCCGTAGAGCCGGGCGAGAGCCACCAGCAGGCCGATCGCCATCGCCAGGATGAAGCTCGTGACCGAGAGGCGAATCGTCAGGAGGGCGCCGTCGACCAACGGCGGGAAGTAACGATCCAAGGTCCACTGGCGGCGCGACTCGGTCAGGATGTCGGAGACGCTGGCGTTGGTCAGCTCCTCCTGCTCCTGGTTCCAGATCCCCCAGGTCTCGTAGATTGTCTTGAGATCGCCGCGGCGCAGCAGACGCTCAAGCGCCGCGTCGATCTGCGCGACGAGCGCCTCCCGTCCGGGGCGGTAGGCGATGGCGTAGTAACCCCGCCCTACGGCTTCGCCTGCGAACTTGAGATCGGGGTTTGGGCGGGCGTAGTAGACGGCGATCGGCAGATCCATGAGGACCGCGTCGGTGCGCTTGAGCGTCAGGTCGCGGTACGGCTCGACCTGGCTGTCGTAGACCTTTTTTGTGATGAGCATCTGATCGAGGAGTCGCTCGGCGGCGGTGTCCTCGAGGGTCCCGACCAGACATCCCTTCGCTTTGCAGCCCTCGAGGCTGGCGAAGCGCGATTCATCGGCTCGCGTCGCGAGCTGCAGGCGGAAAACGTAATACGGCCTGCTGAAGAGGAGGCGCGCGCGGCGATCGGCGGTCACCTCGATGCCGTTCATCGCGAAGTCGAAGTCACCTCGCAGCACGCCGAGACTGAGGCTCTTGTAGTCGTACTGCACGAACTCGATGGGGCGGTGCAGCTCCTTCGAGAGGGCGGCGGCGAGGTCGACCTCGAAGCCGATGTTCCGGCTCGGGTCTTTCGGATCCTTGAAGATGTAAGGGGCGCCGCCCTCGGCGTCGGCGGCCCAGCGCAAGGGCGGAAGGGTGACGGCGTCCGCGGCCTCGCCCTGATTCGCGGCGGGACCTTCATGCCCCGCCTCGGCCGCCCGAGCGCCCGGGCCAAAAATCGAGGCGCCGCCGGAGATCGAGCCGGCGAGCAGGAGGGGCAAGGCGAAGCGTCTTCGTCCCCGCCTCGATGCACGGACCCACGTCATCGCGCTCATGAAGGCGGCAGTCATCCTACCACAGCGCGCCGGCGCGGACGGACGAAGGACCTTGACCCGCGACCACGGCTTGGCTACGATTCGCGAGGACGTCGCGTCTGGAGAGCCGACGATCACCGCGGCCCGAAGTCCTTGCCTTCGTGGCCTGCCCGGAGGCTCTCCATGCTGGCCCGCATTCGCAGCGCCACCCTGCACGGCATCGAGGCGATCCCGCTCACGGTCGAGGTCGACATCGCCCCGGGACTGCCGAGCATCCACACCGTGGGGCTTCCCGACGCCGCCGTCCGAGAGAGCGCCGACCGCGTGCGCGCCGCGCTGCGGAACGCCGGCTTCAAGGTTCCGCCGCGCCGCATCACCATCAGCCTCGCTCCCGCCGAGCTCCGCAAGCAGGGGGCGGGACTGGATCTGCCGATCGCCCTCGCCATCCTGGCGGCCCACGGGGCCGTCCCGGCGGCGCGCCTCGAGCGCCTGCTGGTGGTCGGGGAGCTCGCTCTCGACGGCAGCGTGAGGCGGGTGCGCGGCGGCCTGCCGGCGGCTCTCCTGGCGCGCCGGGAAGGTCTCGAGGCGCTGATCATCCCGGCGGAAAATCGCGCCGAGGTGCTGGCGATTCCGGGACTGGGTGTCTATGCGGTCCGGAGCCTGAGCGAGGCGATCGAGATCCTCCGCTGCGATCAGGCTCCGGAGCGGGGCGGGGAGAGCGCCTTTGAGCCGGCCCCGGCCGCGGACGGGGGTGACCTGTCCGAAGTCTGCGGCCAGGCTCACGCCAAGAGAGGGCTCGAGGTGGCGGCCGCCGGCGGGCATCATCTCCTCATGGTCGGGCCGCCGGGCTGCGGCAAGACCATGCTGGCGCGCCGTCTCCCCGGCATCCTGCCGCCGCTCGAGCTCGAGGAGGCGATCGAGGTGACCTGCGTCTACAGCGCCGCGGGGCTGCTGCACGCGCCGGGGCTGGTCCGGGCGCGGCCCTTCCGGGCGCCGCATCACACTCTGAGCGGCGCCGGGCTGGTGGGAGGAGGACGGGGGCCCCGGCCCGGGGAGGTGACCCTGGCCCATCGAGGGGTGCTCTTCCTCGACGAGCTGGCCGAATTCGGCCGGGCGACGCTCGACGTGCTGCGCCAGCCGCTCGAGGAAGGGGCGGTCGTGATCAGCCGGGCCGCGAGCGCCATCCGGATGCCGGCTCGCTTCGCCCTCGTGGCGGCGATGAACCCCTGTCCTTGCGGCCAGCTGGGGCGCACCGACCGCCCCTGCGCCTGCACCCCATCGATGGTGGCCGCCTACCGGGCGCGCGTTTCGGGGCCGCTCCTCGACCGGTTCGAAATGCAGCTGGAGCTGGCGCCGGTTCCGCTCGAGGCGCTGCGGCGCAGAGAAGGCGGTGAGAGTTCCGCAGCGGTGGCCGCGCGCGTCGCGGCCGCGCGCCGGCGCCGGAAGCCGGAGGCCGCGGCCGGTGGCGCGGAGGCCGTCGGGCCGGCCGTCTTCCTCGATGATGCGGGGCGCCGGCTTCTGGCGCTCGCGATGAGCCGTTTCGGGTTCTCGGCCCGGGCGCACGACGCGATCCTGCGCGTGGCGCGCACGATTGCCAATCTCGAGGGCGGGGAGAGGATCGCCGCCGCGCACGTCGCCGAGGCGGTGCAATATCGGGCGCTGGACCGGGGGCGGGTGGCGAAAGCGTTCGAGTCCGGGTCGTGAGGTCCCTCGCCCGGAAGACGCGGCCGCATTTGACACCCGTCCGGCCATTGACTAGCATCAACTCTTTTCGGCCCGGAGCCCCGGCTACGTGGGGAGAAGAGTCAAGCTCAGGTTGTTGAGCCGGATCGCCTACGTGGATCTCGTGCACGAGGTCGCCGAGGATCTGGCGCGCGACGCGGGCTTTCCGAAGCCCGCGGCGCTCAACATAGGTCTGGCCGTGCGCGAAGCCTTCATCAACGCCATCAAGCACGGCAACCGGATGGACGCGGTCAAGAAGGTCGAGATCGAGTTCGAAAGGAACTCCGAACTTTTTCGCATCTGGGTTCGGGATGAAGGCCCCGGCTTCGACTGGGAGAGTATGGCCGACCCGCTGGAGCCGGCGAACATCTTCCGGACCAGCGGGCGGGGAATCTTCTTCATGAAGCATTTCGTCGACAGGGTTTCTTTCCAACGCCGCCGCGTGAGGGGGACCGAGGTGCTCCTCGAGAAGCGTCTCGAACCGGCAGGCCGTGCGGCCCGGGGCGGCCCAGCCATGAAACGGAGGAGGGGATGAAGGCCACCGTAAGGCACCATGGAAAAGTGACCGTCGTGGACGTGTCCGGCAAGATCACCATCGGAGACGGGGATATCAAGCTTCGCGAAGCCGTCCACACCCTTTTGGAGGAAGGTCGCAAGAGCATCGTCCTCAACATGTCGGGTGTGTCCTATATGGACAGCGCCGGCATCGGCGAGCTGGTCGCCTGCTACAAGCGGGCCACCGAGAAGGGGGCGAGCCTCAAGCTCCTCAATCCCGGCGGCAAGGTCCAGGACCTCCTGGTCCTGACGAAGCTTCAGGAAATCTTCGAGATCTTCCGCGACGAGCGCGAAGCCCTGACCAGCTTCTAGAGTCCTGCGCGGGCTAGGTCGCTCGCCGGTTCACCGCGGCGGCGCCGCGACCCTTTGACGTCCGGGGCCTCGGGGGAGTATCCTGCGCGGGACTGGGACCGCCGCATCAATAGTGGCGCACCTGGAGACGACCCAACTCGCATCCGCAGCGTGTGACGTCCGGCGGCTTCTACCTCGGGGGAGGGAGACCGATGAGTGGATTGTCATGGCTGCGCCGTCACCGCCCGTACGCCACCGCCACGCGCACGCTCGGGGACTGGACCGTCCTCGAGGTGTGCGGTAAGTTCGTCGCCGGCACGCCCGAAGCAAGATTCCTGCACGAGATCGAAGACCTCATCCAATCGGGGATTCGTCGCGTGGTCGTGGACATGAGTGGCGCGCTGCTCGCCGACGATACCGTCGCCACCGCCATCCGGGAGGTCTACCACAAGGCCAGGCAGGCGGGAGTCGACATGCGATTCGTGGTGCAGCCGGGCGCGGCCGGGGGGTACTATCGCATGGCCGGCCTGGAGATGACGATCCCGACCTACAACCGCCTGACCGGAGCGATCGACATCTGAAGCGCTCTCAGGTGCCCTCGATCCGTTTCTTCAGATCGGCGAGCTGGTTGAGGGCCTCGAGAGGCGTGAGGTCGTCGAGGTTCATCCGCCGCAGGCGAGCGACGATCGGGTCCTCGGCCGGCGCGAACAGCCCGATCTGGGCCGGTGCGATCCCGGCGGGCGCCTCCTCCCTGCCCTCCGGCGTCAGGTGACGTGCCAGCTTCGGCCGTCCATCCCTCGACAGCTCCTCGGTCTCGAGATTGAGCAGCACCTCCTTGGCCCGTTCGATCACGGTCCGCGGCAGTCCGGCCAGGCGGGCCACCTGGATGCCGTAGGATCGATCGGCCGCCCCCTCTAGCACCTTGCGCAGGAAGACGATGCTGTCGTTCCATTCCCGCACCGCCATGGTCAGATTCTTCACCCGGGGTCGGAGCAACGCCAGCTCGGTCATCTCGTGGTAGTGCGTTGCGAACAGGGTCCGGGCGGCGACCGAGGGCGTGTCATGCAGGTGCTCGGCCACCGACCAGGCGATCGACAGTCCATCGAAGGTCGATGTTCCGCGGCCGACCTCGTCGAGCAGGATCAGCGACCGAGCGCTCGCATTGTTGAGAATGTTCGCGGTCTCGTTCATCTCCACCAGAAAGGTGCTCTGCCCGCGCGCCAGATTGTCGGAGGCGCCGACCCGGCTGAAGATGCGGTCGACCAAGCCGATCTCCGCCTCGGCCGCCGGCACGAATGAGCCGAACTGCGCCATCAGCACGATGAGTGCCACCTCCCGGAGATAGGTCGACTTGCCTCCCATGTTGGGGCCGGTCAGGATCAGGATCTGCCGCTCCTCGACGTCCATGATGCAGTCGTTCGGCACGAAGCGCTCCCTGACCAGGAGGCGCTCGACCACCGGGTGCCGGCCGTCGCGGATCATCAGCCGGCGGGAGTCGTTCAGGCGCGGCCGGACGTAGCCGGCGTCGGCGGCCGCTTCCGCGAGAGCCGTCTGGGCGTCGAGGGCGGCCACGATCTGCCCGGCGCGCCGCAGCCGTGGCGCCGTCCCGGCGACGACGCCGCGCAGCTCCACGAAGAGCTCGAACTCCAGGGCCGCGATTCTTTCCTGCGCGGTCAGGACCTTCGCCTCGTACTCTTTCAGCTCGGGCGTGACGTAACGCTCCGCTCCGACCAGCGTCTGCCGGCGTTCGTAGTCGGCGGGAACGCGATCCCGGTTGGTGTGGCTGACCTCGATGTAGTAGCCGAAGATGCGGTTGTAGCGAACCTTGAGAGACGAGATCCCGGTGCGCGCCCGCTCGCGGGTCTCGAGCGCCGCCAGCGTGGCGTGGCTGTCGCGGCGCAGCGCCCGGAGCTCGTCCAGCTCAAGGTGGAAGCCGTCGCGCAGGATCCCGCCCTCGCGCGCCGTGGCCGCCGGCTCGTCGGCGAGAGCCGCGGCCAGCCGGGCGTGCAGATCGCCGAGCACGTCGAATCCTTCCATGCGGCGGCGGAGCGGCGGCGGCGTGAGCGCGAGCCCCATCGCCGCGATCGCCGGAAGCACGGCGAGCGAATCGCGCAGCGCCGCCAGATCGCGGGGCGTGGCGGTCCCGAGAGCGGCGCGCGCCAGCAGCCGCTCGAGATCGTTGATCCGGGACAGGAGCCCTCGCAGCGTGGCGCGCTCGGTCGGATGAGCGACGAAGAAGTCGACGGCGTCCAGGCGCTCCTCGATCGCGGTGACCTCGAGCAGCGGGCGAAGGATCCAGTCGCGCAGCATCCGCCCGCCCATCGCCGTCTCCGTCCGGTCCAGGATGGCCAGGAGGGTGCCGTCGCGGCCGCCGTCGCGCGCGTTCTCGGTCAGCTCGAGGGTTCGCCGCGTGGTCGTGTCGAGGAGCATGGCGTCGCCCTCCTGCATGAGGGTGACACGCGTCAGGTGACCCAGGTCGGCCTTTTGCGTTTCCTGCAGGTAATGGAGCATTCCACCCGCCGCCCCGACCGCCAGGTCCCGCCCCTCGCAGCCGAATCCTTCGAGGGACGCCGTTCCGAGCCGCTCGAGCAGGATCCGCGCGGCGGCCTCGGGAGCGAAGGCCCAGGCGGGAGCGGAGCTCGGCAGGGTCCCCTCGAGCACCTCGGCGGGCAGGAGCGTTCCGGGCGGCCGCCCTTCGGCGTGCACGATCTCGCGCGGCGCGAACAGGGCGACCTGGGCCGCGAGGGTCTCCCGGGCGCGCGGGCCGCGATGTTCCGCCAGCCGGAAATCGCCGGTCGAGAGATCGAGGAAGGCCACGCCGATTCCGTCCCGGACCCCGCCGCCCGCGGGATCGCCGGCGCCCCAGAGCGCCGCGATGTAGTTCGGAGCGCGTGCGTGGAGCTGCTGCTCGTCGGTGACCGTCCCCGGGGACAGGACGCGGGTGACCGCGCGCCTGACGATCCCCTTGGCCTTCCGGGGGTCCTCGACCTGGTCGCAGATCGCCACGCGGAACCCCTCGCGGATGAGGCGGGCGATGTAGCCCTCCGCCGCGTGGTACGGAACGCCGCACATGGGCGCCTCGTGGCGCGTGCCGCGCCCACGGGAGGTGAGGGTCAGCGACAGTTTCTTCGAGGCGACCAGCGCGTCGTCGTAGAACATCTCGTAAAAGTCGCCGAGACGAAACATCAGGATGGCGTCGGGATGCTGCGCCTTGATCGTCTGGTACTGGCGAAGCATCGGGGTCCGGACGTCGTCCATGGTGCTCCTTGACTTTAGTGGGGCCGACTATTATAAACCGGCGAACGGAAGGAGCCGTGCGCATATGCCCACCGATCCGGTTGGGCCGGACGACGTCCCGATCACGCCGGAAGACCTGGACGAGGAGGACAAGGTCATGCTGATCTTCTCCTATCTCTGGGTCCTGGCGCTGGTGCCATTCATGGTGACGCGGCGCGAGTATGTGCGCTGGCACGCCAAGCAGGGGTTGATCCTCTGCGGCGTCTCCTGCCTCGCCTTCCTGACGCTCATCTTCGTCGGCGCGATCCTCGCGACGCTGTCGAAGGTGTTCGCATGGCTCTTCGGCTTCGCCCTCCTGAACCTGGTCTTCGTCTACCTGGCGCTGGCTCTGGTCTGCATCATCAAGGCGATCCGCGGGGAGCGCTGGGCGATCCCCTTCCTCGGGGATCTGGTCGAGAAAATCTAGCTTGATGAGCGAGGTCCAGCGGATCCTCTTGACTCACCCCGTGGCGGGGCTCCTGCTGGTCGCACTCCTGGCCTTCCTCGAGTACATCGTGCCACCGGTGCCCGGCGACTCGACGATGCTGTTCGCCTGCTTTCTGGCGGCCACCGGCACTCTGCCCTGGACGCCGGTCGTCCTCGCCTGTCTTCTCGGCAGCGTGGCGGGTGCGGCAGGCGCCTACGCGATCGGCGCGCGCCTCGGCCGATCGTACTTCTTCCTCCGGTCGGACTGGGCCGGCCACGAGCTGGCGCGCCTCGAGCGGGGTTTCCGCCGCTATGGCCCGCGCCTTCTGCTGATCAACCGTTTCCTTCCGGGCGTGCGGGCGGTCTTCCTCTACGCCGCCGGCATCGGTCGCCTGGGGTGGCGGGCCGTGCTCATCGACTCCACCATCAGCAACATCCTCTGGGTGGCCCTGATCGTGTGGGCCGGGCGCAGCCTGGGATCAAGCTGGGAAGAGGTGAGCGTGGTCTTCCGTCGCTACGTCTGGACCATCGCCGCGCTGATGACTCTCTACCTCGTCGTCGCGATCGCCCGCGGGCGTCGCCGACGCCGCCGTCAAGCGGTCGCCGGTCCCGGGTCCGGCCCTTAGGGGCCGGGCCGCTTCGGGCGGGTTTTCTGCTCGATGCGGCGCAGCTCCGCCCGTCGATCCGGCTGGCCGGGCTTGATCTGGAGCGAGTGCCTCAGCGCTTCGGCCGCCCGCTCGAGCTGGCCCTTTTCCTCATAGGCCTGGGCGAGCGCGTTGTACAGGGCATGGTTGGGCGCAGCAGCGGTGCGCTCCGCCCGCTGGAAGTACTCCAGAGCCTTGTCGATCTGCCCCTGCATGGCGTAGGTCGACCCTAGGTTGAAGAGCGCCAGCGGATGGTCCGGCTTCAGCTTGAGCGCCGCCTCATAAGCGCTGCGCGCCTCGTCGAGCTTCCCTTCCCTGGCCTTGAGGCTGCCGAGGCTGATGCGGAACTGCGCCTCGTTCGGAGCCTGGCCCACGGCGATCGTGAAGGCCATCTCCGCTTTGTCATTCTGCCCCATGCGCAGATAGACCTGACCGAGCCAATCATGATGGATCGGAGAGCTTTCGTTCTTTTCCAGGCTCGCCACCAGGAGCCGCTCCAGGCGTTTGATCTTCTCGGGTTGGTTCGAAGCGAGATCGATCACGAACAGCCGGCTCATCGGCTCGGGGGAGGTGGGATCGAGGTAGAGGGCGTCGAGGTAGGTCTTCTCGGCCTCGGCCCTGTGCCCCTCGGCTTCGAGAACCTCGCCCATCGCGGTGTGGAAGAGCGACTGCTTCGGGTCGGCCTCCAGGGAGCGTTCCACCAGGGTGCGCGCCGCAGCCGGGAACTTCCGGCGCAGGTAATCGATGACCGCGTTGAAAACCACTTGAGGTCCCGGATGTCCCACGCTCAGGGAGTCGGAGGCGATGCCGCGCCCGATCAGGTCCGCCGACACGACCGGCTCGAGACGCCGCACCGTGTCCAGGGTGAGGATCTCGTCGGCATTCATCCTCTTCAGTCCGCTCAGTACCGCCTCGCGGACCTGCTCCCTGACGTACGCCACCGGTTCGCGGCCGGCACGCGTGCGATGGAAGGTCAGCAGATCGCTGGACGAGATCCAGGCCGAGATGGTGACGGGGATCTTGAAGCGGGCATTGTCCTTGCTGACGATCTCCATCGACTCGTCGATGGCGATCGGCCGGGTCTCGTACCGATACAGACGCTGATAGAGCGGGATCCGGAAGTGGAACCCGGGCCCGAGTGGGACTGCAACACCACCATAGGACTCGCGCACGGCCAGCTCTCCCTCGGGCACGTAGACGAAATTGACAATTCCGATGGCGACGAGAAGGATGAGGACCAGGGGGAGGCGGTTTCGGGACATGATCTCGGGAGTCTCCGCCGGTCGACCCGTGGGCTCCCGGCACGTTGTCTGGACGGGGCGGAAGTTTAGCGCACGCCCCTGGGGGTGTCAATTTGGGGTTAAGATCAACGCGCATGCGACATCATTCGCGACCCATCATCCCGCTCCTCGCCTGTCTCGGTGCTATTCTTCTGTCGCGCGCCGGCAGGGCGGCCCCGGAGTCTCACGCTCGGCCGGGCACCCGGGCGGTGCCTCCCGCGGCGGAGACCGCCTCGGCCATCTCCGAGGCTCGGCTGATCTCCGCGGCTCTCGACAGTGTCAGCGGGCTCGTAGCCGAGTTCAGCCAGACCGTCGAGTCGGCCGCGCTGCCATCCCCTCAGGTCGAAAGAGGCACGGTCTACCTCCTGCGACCGGGGCGCATGCGCTTCGAGTACGCCGTCCCGGCGGGCAAGCTGGCGATCGCGGACGGTCTCCGGACCTGGCTTTATCTCCCGGAGGAGCGCCAGGCGCTGGTCGCTCCGGCGGGCGGGCGGACGGCGGAGAGCGGCATGGGCATTCTTCTCCAGGAAAAAATTGATCTGGCGCGGCAGTTCACGGCGGCGTGGGAGGAGGGCGGCGCGGCGGGGGACGAGCGCTGGCTTGAGCTGACCCCGAGGTCGACACGGACGGAGTACCAGCGGCTCCTGATCCGAGCGGATGACGACCACATGATCCGCGAGCTGGCCGCGCTCGATCCGCTCGGCGGTCGGATCACCTACCGATTCAGCCGGGTCCGCAAGGTGGCGCGGCTCGATCCGGATCTGTTCCGATTCGTCCCGCCGCGGGGGGTGGTGGTCCAGGAGGTGGCCCCCTGACGGCCGGCCCGGTCCGCTGCCGCGCGCCGCGCGCGCACAGGCCGCGGGGCGGGCCAGCTGGGCGGCGGGGGGCACGCCGTCGCCGCGCGCGGGTACGGCCAGGTGGCTGGAAGCCCACTGTCAGCATCACGGGGCCTACGCGCGCGGCGCGTCTGGCGCTCACTCGCCTGGTCGCGCTGAACTGCGCGCTCCTCAGGCTCGCTCCGCGACGCCCCCCACCGCCCAGCTGGCCCGCCCCGCTCCCCCTGCGATCTCCCCGCCACACCGTTCAGTGCACCGAACATGATCACCATGACCGTGGGGAACCGCAGAGATCAGCGACCAACAGCATCCCGAGCACCCGCCCCCGGCGCGACATCGATCGGCGAGAGACCCTGGTGACGGGGGGCGGCGCATGCGGGTCGCGGGGCCGTGTCGGAGCGAGCCTGAGGAGCGCGCTGTTGCGCGACCAGGCGAGTGAGACCCGAGCCGCGCCGCGCGCGTAGGCCCCGTGGTGGTGAGAGTGGGCTTCCAGCCACCCGG
>JBGPLZ010000067.1:0-19236 GCA_041486695.1 Acidobacteriota bacterium
AGGTGCAACTCACGCAACTCGGCATCGGCGGCGACTTTCACGTCGACAACGTGCGCGGGCGGCTGATGACGCAGTTCGGAATGTATTCGCAGCTGACGCCGCGGAACGATGCCAGCCCCTCGCGCGGTCAATGGAATCTCGCCGACGCCTACCGCTACATTTCCGAGGCCTACGGGGGATACCACTGGGACGTGTGGAACGGGATCAACCTCGATGCCGGCATCTTCATGTCGTACGTCGGCCTTTTCAGCTACTACAACTTCGACAACTGGGCCTACCAGCCATCGTATGTTTCGGCCAACACGCCCTGGTTCTTCAACGGCCTGCGCTTGCAGATCTTCCCCACCGAGAAGCTGAAGGCCGAGCTCTGGGTGATCAACGGATGGCAATCGTATGGCATGTTCAACGACACGCCGGGCCTTGGATATCAGATCCTGTGGCGACCGACCGGCTCCGTGTCGTTGCTTTCGAACGGATACTATGGCCGCGACACGCTCGGAAACCCCGATCGCATCCGCGTGCACAGCGACAACAGCATCGAGGTCAAGTATCTCGACGCTCCGGCGAAGCGCCTGGACAAGGCAGCCTTTTCTCTGACCATCGACGCGGGTTGCGAGAGTGGCGGAGGGGTTCGCTGCGCCGGCGGCTCCGCCGGCACCCCGGCGCAGTACTTCCTGGGCTTCATGTTCTACAACCGTCTCTGGTTCGCCAGGGACCGCTACGCCTTGACCATGGGCGGGGGCGGCATCACCAATCCGGGACGTTACCTGGTTCTCCTTCCCCCGATCAACGGCGCGACGGCCTCCTCGGGGACGCCCTACTTCACCGAGAACCCCGGGGACCGATACCGCGCCTGGGACGCTTCCATCACCTTCGACTACATGCCCAGCCAGTTCGTGACCTTCCGCGGTGAGCTCGATCATCGAGCGGCGGATGTGCCCTACTTCGTCGGGTCCGGCGGCATCACCCCGCCGGGCGGCAACTCGGGACCGGACGGGTCGGTGGTGGCCGGGTTCACTCCGGACCTCCGCAGGTATGAGAACCGGGTCAATCTCGCCTTGCTGGTGAAATTCTAAAACCCGCGGCGCGGCCGCGGCGCCGTCATGCGGCCCGGCCGGCCAGGTGATCGCGCATGACACCGAGCCCCGCCTCGATGTTGGCGCGGCCATAGCCGATCCGGAATCGATCCGTCGGAGTGGGACCCAGGGCCGATCGGTAGATGCTCGCCGGCAGGAGCAGCACGCCCGACCGGTCGACCAGATCCCGGGCGAAGGTCTCGACCCCCTCCGCGCCGAGGTAGCGCGGGTAGCCGATGCAGCCGCCGTCGGGCACCGTCCACTCGAACCGGCCTGCGTGCTCGGCGAAGAAGGCGTCGAGCGCGGTCAGGTTCTTCTCCGTCAACGCCCGGTTGCGCGCCAGGATGCGGTCGCGCGCCTTGAGGGCGATCTTCGCCAGCAGCTCGCTCGGCGCGGAGTTGCAGATCGAGGTGTAATGCTTCAGCCGCTCCATCCCGGCGATCGCCTCGGCATCCTTGGTGGCGATCCACCCGATGCGCAGCCCCGGCAGGCCGTACGCCTTCGACATCACGCCGAGCGACAGTCCGCGCTCGTAGAGATCCGCCGCCTGGGGAAGCCGCACCGCGGGGGACCTCTCGATCAGGCGGTAGACTTCATCGCTCAAGAGATAGATGCCGCGCTCGCGGGCCATGCCGATGAGGGCGTCCAGCGTCGACCGCGGGATGACCTTGCCGGTCGGGTTATGCGGGAAGTTGATGCAGATCATGCGCGTGCTCGGCCGGATCGCGTCGCGGATCCGATCGAGATCCAGCTCCCAGTTCTTCACAGGGTCGAGCGGAACGCCGGTCGTTTCGCAGAGGCTCATCGGCACCGATTCGACCGACTGATAGTTCGGAATGATCGTGATGACGTGGGCGTCCGGCGTCAGCAGCGCCTGCATCGCCGCATAAATCCCCTCCTGCGCCCCCGCGAAACAGATCACCTCGGAGGCCCCGATCCGGTCGTAGGTCGAGGCGATCGCCTCGCGGAGCGCGGGGAGGCCCCGCGTCTCGGTGTACCCGAGATGCAGGGCGTCCCAGGCGGTGCGGTCATCGCCGTCCGCCATGGCGAGCAGATCCGATAACGGCATCGACTGCATGTCGGACGCGCACATGTGATGGCGCGCCTTGAACTCCCACTTGCTGAAGTGGACTTCGAGGCGAAAGGGCTGAAGCGAGCGCATCCTCTCCTCCGGGGCCGCGCGGCGCACGATCGGAATCCAGTCTACTTGCCGGTCTGATACTTGAAGGAGACCTTCACCCTCGCGCGGAAGGCTCGGACCTTGCCATTCTCGATCTGCATGTCCAGCTCGGAGATCTCCGCGACGCGAAGATCGCGCAGGCTCTTCGAAGCCGTCGCCACGGCGGCGGTCGCCGCCTTCTCCCACGACTCCGTGCTCGTCCCGACCAGCTCGATCACCTTGTAGACGCTCTCCGCCATGTCACTCTCCCGGAGCCTTTCTCGGCTCGGCATCACCACGTTGGACCTCGATCGTAGGCGCGAACCTCGAAGATTGTCCATGCTCCCCGAATCGTCTACGACGAAAACGGGGGTGCCAGGTCCGGCTCGACCTGGCACCCCCTGTCTGCCGAAGCCTGGCGCGGTTACTTCTTCTTGGAAGCCTTGGCCACCTTCGCGACCTTGATGGCGCTGACTCCTTCGTGGTCCCCGTTCTCGTTGTCCTGGCAAGTCAGGGTCACCGCCTGTCCGGCTTTCACCGACTTGAGGCTGGCGACGGCGTTGCCGATCACCGGCGCCGTCATGCTGGTGCCGGTGTCATCCTTGAAGGTGATCTTCTTCCCTTGGACATCGACGGACTCGATGGTGCCCTTCAGATCATGGGTCTTGCCGACCGCCGATGCCGGATGAGCCTGCGCGAGGACGAGGCTCGCCACCGCGATCGCGCCCAACGCCAGTGCTGCCTTGTTCATGGATTCTCCTGTGAGAATAACCGGTTCACCGCTCGTTGAGTGGTGCGGCAACTAGAGGCCCTTAGTGTACCAGGTTCCCCCCGGGCCGGTGTAGCTGGTTCCCTCGCCCCAGGCGACGTGGTTGGTGCCGAACGGATCGACGGCGATCTCGAAGTAGTCGCCGTACGGGAAGGCGTAGCCGGAGCTCGTCTTGTAGGGCGCGCCCGACCCGAGATCCGAGAGCCGCACGTCGGCGCTCCAGGATCCGCCGCCGTTGGTCGTACGCTTGTACCAAGTGTTGAAGGCGGTAGTCGGCCCGTTGCGATCGTCCTGGAACGCGAGGCGGAAATCGCCCGCAGTGGGGCCGCTCGCGAGGGCGGGGAAGCCGCTGTTGACGGTGGCGAGACCGGACGAAACGAGCAGGCGCGCGCTCCAGGCAACGCCGTCGGTCGAGGTCCGAACGTAGACCTGCTCGGGCGCGCCCGCCACGTCATTCGCGTTGTAGGCGATCATCAGCTTCCCGGCGGCGTCGATTGCCAGCGCCGCGGACGAGCCGAAGAAGCCGAGCGTGCAGCCGGCCGACCACGGGCAATCCGGCATCTGCTGCGAGGTGTCGACGCGCATCGTGGTGAACGACGCTCCGCCGTTCGTCGACTTGAGGACGTTGATGTGGCCCGGCCCGGCGTACGTCTGGCTGAAGTCGGCTTCGGCGAAGTAGACGGTGCCGTTGGCCGCCACGACGCCGCCATTGGCGAACCAGTACTGCGTGTCGTTGTTCGTCTTGACCGGCGCCGAGAAGGTGTTGCCGGCGTCGTGAGAGGTGACCACGTAGCTGTCGCTCGCATTGAAGGCGATGTAGACGTTCTGGCCGTCCTTCGAGATCGCCAGCCACGGTTTGTCGGACCAGGAGGGCTTGGTGCCCTTGCCCGTGAAAGAGATCGGGGCCGTCCAGGTCACGCCATGATCGCTCGACTTGATGAAGCGGACGCCGGGGGTGAAGTTGTCGAGCCAGGCGACGTAGATCACGCCGTTCGTCGCGATTTGGATCTGCGGATCGTTCTGCTTGTTCTTCGACAGGTACAGAAACCGGTCCGGGCCGTAGGTCGCACCTCCGTTGCTGGAGCTGCGGAAGATCAACACGGGGAACGGACATCCCTTGCAGGCGGCCGGGCCCGAGTAGCGCGTCGTGATCTGATACACATAGGAGGTCATCGGATCGGTGGCGACCGCGGGCTCCCAGTCGTCGTAGGCGCTCGCCACCCTTTCGATGTCGAATCCGGAGGGCGCCGGGGCCGCCGCCGCTTCGGGTGAGGCGGACAGACCCGACACGGAGAGTCCGCTGCCAGGCTTCTTCGGCTTCGGGGCGGCATCCTGTCCCGCCAGCAAGCCCGTGCCCGCGGCCAGAAGGCCGCCGAGAGCCACGGCGACCGCGATCAGGGCCCAACGATCCGATCTCGAACCGACATTCCCGTGCCGTGATGTCATGGAGTCCCCCCTCTGGTGAGTGGGGTATACCATCGGTCGGGTTTCCTCGCAAGACGTGTTGTCCCGCTGAGGTAGGATGAGCCGGTGCGCACCGTATGGCGATTTTCCATCACGCCCGTGAAGGGCATGGCCCTGCAGCATCCCCCTCGCGTGGATCTCGGCCCCACCGGCATCTCCGGCAGCCGCCGCTTCTATCTGGTCGATGCGTCGGGAGCGTTGTTCAGCGGTGGAGCCTTCGGTCCTCTGGTGCGCGTGCGACCCGCCTACGACCCCGTCACCGAACGACTGACCCTGACCTTTCCGGACGGCCGGGTGGTCGACGGTGAGGCGGCGGTCCTCGGCGCGTCGATCAGCACAGACTTCTATGGACGTCCGGTTCGGGCGCGCGAGGTCGTGGGGCCCCTTGCGAAGGCGATCACCGCCTTCGTCGGCAGGCCGGTCACGCTGGCCCGCTGCGACCGCGACGGGGACGGGGTCGACGTCCATCCCCTGACCGTGATCTCGAACGCGTCGGTCTCCGATCTGGCGGCGCGCGGGAGGTTCGAAGGGAGCCTCGACGCCCGTCGCTTCCGGATCAACGTCGAGATCGACGGGTGCGATCCTTACGATGAGGACGCCTGGCAGGACCGTCGTCTCCGCGTCGGCCATGCGATCATCCGCGTCGTCGGGCCGATCCCGCGCTGCGTGGTGACCACCCAGAACCCCGAGACCGGCGAACGTGACTGGAATACGCTCACTCAGCTCGCCCGGTACCGCCCGCGCATCGCCGGCGATGGAGGCCTGCCGTTCGGGGTCTACGCGCGCGTCGAGCAACCCGGCCGCGCCGCCGTCGGCGATCGCGTCGACCTTCTGGACTAGGAGCCTGTCCGAGTCATAGCATGGGCAACAACCTCCGCGCTCCGGGAAGGAGCCCCGGGAGCGCGCGACCGCGATCAGCTCTTGAGATGCCGGTCGAACCAGGCGAGGACGCGCGTCATGAGATCGATCTGATGCGCGCGCTCTTTGATCGGGTGCTGCTCGCGCGGGTAGATCACCATCTCGGTCTCGACCCCGAGGATCTTCAGAGCGTTGTAGAACTCCAACCCCTGGCTCACGGGCACGCGCTGGTCCGCCTGGCCGTGCAGGACGAGGGTGGGCGTCTGGCAATTCTTGATGAAGGTCATGGCCGAGTGCGCGTCATAGGCGCCGCGGCGGTTGAAGGGCGTGTCCAGAAAGACGAGCTTGAGATACGTCGGGATGTCGCTCGTGCCGTTCATGCTGAACAGGTCGGAGACGCCGGCGCCCATGATGGCGGCCTTGAAGCGCCGGGTCTGCGTGACGGCCCATGCGGTCATGAAACCGCCGTACGACCAGCCGCCGATCCCCAGCCGGTCCGGGTCGGCGATCTTCCTGGCCACCAGATCGTCCACGCCGTCCATGATGTCCTCCAAGTCCATGCCGCCCCAGTCATCGCGGTTGGCTTCGACGAACCTCCATCCCTGTCCGTACGATCCGCGCGGGTTCGGAAGAAAGACGACATAGCCATTGGACGCGAGGAGCTGCCCCCACTCGTGCCATGTGCCATGCCAGCCGGACCACCAGGCCCACTCCGGGCCGCCGTGCACCTGGACGATGGCGGGACGCGGACGGCCGGCCTTGAACCCGGGGGGCGTGATCAACACGCCGTAAACAGCCCGGCCATCCTTGCGGTTCTTCCAGGAGATCTCACTCACCTCCCCGAGCCGCAGGGCGGCGATTTGTGGATTGAGGTCGGTGAGACGGCGCGGGGCCTCTCCGTTGGTGATCGCCCAGACATCGGGAGGCGATTGTCCGGTGCTGTTCAGGAAGGCGAGCGCGCGACCCGCGGCGCCGACGCTGAACGACTGATCCTCGTCGAACGGCGGGGTCGCCTCGGCCAAGACGGTGGTGTCCTCGGAGGACGCGTCGACGCGCAGCAGCCGGGCCCGGGTCTTCTCGATGCTCTCGGTCAGGAGATGCTTCGAATCAGGCTCCCAGGCGATTCCCCAGGAATCGAACCAGGCGGTGCCCGGGTAATCGTCGAGCAGGTAACGCACCTCTCCTCCCGCCGCCGGCACCAGCCCCAGGCGGATGGTGAGCTCCGTCGGCGTGGGCGCGGAGAAGGCGATCGTGCGGCCATCCGGCGACCAGCGGACCGCCTCGGCGGTATCCGCCATACCCGGACTGAGCGTCCGGACCACCTCGCCGCCCTGCCGGCGAACGACCCGAAGCGACGAGCGGTAATAGACATCGTCGAGCCTCGGCGAGGCGGAGGCCCTTACGGCGAACTCACTCTCGTCCGGAGACCAGTCGAAATCGCTGATCTGGAGATCCGGCCGGGTCACCTGCTCGGCCTTGCGGTCGGCGATCCGGACGACCCACAGGCGCGAGTACGGATCATCGTGATCGACGCGAATGGCGTCGTCGCGGTTCTTCTTTCTGGCCTCCTGCTCCTGGCTCGGGGGATCTTCGCGCGTGAACGCGATCATCGTGCCGTCCGGTGACCAGCGGAAGCGCTGTACATCGCCCCGCCCCTTCGTCAGGGTCTCGGCTTCCCCGCCCTCCATCCCGATCAGGTAGATCTGGTGCGCCGGCGTCGGCTCCTCCCCTCCACCGCGCTCGGACAGGAACGCGATCCACTTCCCGTCGGGAGACCAGCGCGGCATCGTGTCCGGGGCGGGGTTGCTGGTGAACCGGCGCGCCGGGGCGCTGCCGTCGGAGGGTACGACCCAGAGGTTGGCGTCGCGCGGCTGCTCGGGCTTCCCCGGGTCGGCAGGATCGGTGATCACGAAGGCGACCCGCTTGCCGTCGGGTGAGATCTGCGCGTCGCTCGCCGCGCGGATCCCGCAGAAGTCCTCCGGCCGGGCAGGCCGCTTCTGCTCGGCGGCCAGACCGGCCCCCATCGCCCAGGCGCTGGCGATGAGCAAGATGAGCACCCGGCGGCGCGAGGAACGCTGCTTCGATCTCATGATTCCGTCACGGCTCGCCCTCTGGCCGGCCCGTGGCGCGATCGAGGTCTCCCGGGAGGTGACGCGCGCCGACGAGGAACAGGAGGCCCGAGATCATCATCGCCACGACCGGCAGGAGAATCCCCCGCTGGAGACTCGAGCGATCGGACACCCAGCCTATCAGAAATGGGGACGGGGCATCCCCAAGGATGTGAATGATGACGATGTTCGCGGCCACCGCGGTCGCGCGGAGCGGCGCGGGGCTGACGCTGATGATCACCGCGTTCAAGGGGCCGGTGTTCAGAAAGAGAAAGAAGATCGCCACGGCGAAGCATAAAGAGAAGGTCCACCGGTCGGCCGAGACGATGGCGATCCACGCGAAGGGGATGGCGGCCAGAACTCCGAGTCCTGATAATAGAAGATAGCCTCGCCGGGTCCGGCGCATCAGAAGATCTCCGGCGAACCCGCCCGACAGGGTTCCGAGCAATCCGGCCGCCGCCACGATCCCTCCGGTCAGACGGTTGGACTCTTCCAGCGACATCCCCTTGATGGTCTCGAGGTAACGGGGCATCCAGAACGCCATCCCGCCGATGGCGAAGGTGAGCGCCGCGTATCCAAGATTGGTGAAGAGGTAGGAGCGGGAACGGATCAGCTCCCGATAGGACGACACGACCTCTCTGACCCGTCTTCCGTAGGAGAATGCCTCGACGTGGCCGCCGCGATCGGGCGGCGGCGCCGGCCGGGTGGATGCGTCCATGCCGCCCCGTTTCGGCTCTCTGAGAAACAGAATCGGGATGGCGAGCAGGAGGCCGGGAAGCCCCGCCAGCATGAAGAAGAAGCGCCAGCCTCGTCCCGCTCCGAACAGGGGAACGAAAAGGTAGGCGAGGGCCGCGCCGGCCGGGATCGTGAGGAAGAAGATCGCCATGACCCTGCCGCGGTTTCGCACCGGGAAATAATCGGCGAGAAAGGGGGGCGACAGGGTCCCGAACGAAGCTTCGCCGATGCCAACCAGTCCCCGCGAGAAGAGGAGCCCGAAGTAGGAATGGGCGAACGCGGCGCCGGCTGTCGCCAGGCTCCAGAGCACCGCTCCCAGCGCCAGAATTCTACGACGCGGATATCGATCTCCCAGGTAACCGAAAATCGGCGCCGTCGTCAGGTAGACGAGGAAGAAGACCGTTCCGAACAGCCCATAGTCGGCGTCGGTGAGGGAGATGTCCTTCCTTATCAGCGACTGGACCGAGGCGATGATGTACCGGTCGAGATAATCCAGCAGGTTGAGACAGGTCAGAAGCCCGAGGACATACGCGGCGTAGACGCGGGCCTCGCCGGCCTCGGCCGGAACTGCTCTGCGCGCGATCACATCGAGGCGTCCTGAACAATCGCCCAGCCCTCGCCGCGCGGGCGCAGGACCAGGAGCGTCAGGCCCGAAGCAGCTGCCTTCCCGGGAAACGACAGCGACCAGCGGGCGCCGATCGTCATCCCCTGCACGTCACCCGGCGCGGCGTTCATCTGCAGATCGGTTTCCATCCCCCAGATCGGGCGGGCCTCGAGGATCTCGAGCGCGAGATGGCCCATCGCCGCCTGGTCGGGATAGCGCGAGCGGTAACGATCGATCACCGCCTGCCGTCCCCTGGTGACTCCGGTCGGAGAGAGAAACGTCGCGTCGTCGGCGTAGACCGAGCAGAAGGCCTCGATGTCGCCGCGGTTCCAGGCCTCCGCCTGCCGGGCGAGGAGATCCTCGATGGCGCGCCGCGCGGCGCGCTCGCTCCGCTCGTGCTCGAGACGATCCCACAGGCCGCACCCCTGACGGCCGATGAAACGGTGGTCCTCGGAGAAGGCAGGGTCGGCCAGGACCTCGTCGGCGCTGGCGAAGCGGTGCCCGGTCTTCTCCAGATAGTCGAAGAGATCGCTCCACAGGGCGGCGCCGACTTCATTGGCATGCAGCAGGATGATCTGCGGCGTCTGGCGGCCGAACAGGCGGTCCCCCCGGCGCTCGTGCGACCGGACCTCGAGCCTGAGCGCCGCCAGGTAATCGGCGGCGACCTCCGCGCGCGCCCCCCGGTCCCCGGCGCGGCGCGCGGCGACCCACGGCTCCTCGAACGACCAGTCCTGCGTATCGATAGTCACCGGCAGGTTCCGCTGCCCGCTCGCGCCGAGGTAGCGCCGCATGGCGTCGAGCTTCTCGCCCGTCTCCCCCTCGTCGAGAAAGGGGAACCGGAAGAATCGCGGCGGCGCGCCGCGCGTGGTCAGGAACCCGGCGAGCGCCTGGCGGGCCCGCTCGACATCGGCGATGTAGATGGTCTCATCGGTGGCGCTGTAGTCGGGATGGCCGAACGAATGGTTGCCGAGCTCGTGTCCCCGCTTCAGCCAGAGATCGAGAAGGTCGAGGCCGGCCGTGCCTTCGCCGACGTTCTTCCAGACCACCAGCCCGACCGCCTTGATGCGGTGTCGATCGAGCGCCGCCAGGAGATCGCGGGTGATCGTCTCCCGCTCGGCCGGATCGACGTGCAACCTGCCCGAGGCGATCGGCAGATCGTCGACGGTGATCAGGATCGGCCGCCGCGCTTCCGGCTTCACGGCGATCGAATCGCGGCCGATCCCGAGGCCCGGGAAGGCGGCGATGATCAGCGCGCCAAGCAGCGCTGTGCGGCCGACCCGCGGGACAGGCCGGGGTCCGTCCAGGAAGCGCGTCGGGCGGCGCATGGGCAAATATCTTACTTCGGTTTGGGAGAGGCTCACATCGACGGAGGATTCCGACTGCCCTCAGGCCGCGGGCGCCTGGCCGAGCATTGCTTTACAGATCCGCCCGAGAGTGCGCAGCGCGCGATCGGAGGACTCCGACATCGGGTGCCCGCAGCTGATGCGGATGTGATGGCGGAACTGACCGCTCGCCGAGAAGATCACACCGGGCAGGATGCCGATGTTCGCCGCCGACGCGCGCCGGTAGAGCTCGACCGCATCGATCCTTTCCGGCAGCTCCACCCAGAGGAGATAGCCACCGCCGGGCCGGGTGATGCGGGTCGAGTCGGGGAAGTATTTCGAGATCGCCTGGCCCATCGATTCAACCTGATTGGCGAACGCGGTGCGCAGGCGTTTGAGATGGCGGTCGTATCCTCCGGATTCCAGAAACTCGGCGGCGACGAGCTGGGGCAGGGAGGGCGCCGCGATCGTGGTGAGGAACATCAGGCGCTCCACCTGCGCCGTGAAGCGCCCCGCGTGCACCCATCCCAGGCGAAAGCCGGGGGCCAGAATCTTGGAGAAAGACGAACAGAGGAGAACCTGTCCCTTGCGGTCGAGAGCCTTCGCGGTCCCGGGTCTGGCCTGATCGTACGCGAGGTCGCCGTAGATGTCGTCCTCGATGAGGGGGACGTCGTAGCGCGAGACGAGGTCGACGAGCGCCTGCTTGCGCTCTTGCGAGAGGATGGTGCCCAGCGGATTGTGGCAGTTGGTCATGGCGATGCAGGCCGCGATCCGATGCCTCTTGATGGCGCGCTCGAGAAGATCGAGGGCGATCCCCGTCCTCGGATGGGCCGGGATCTCAACCACCCGCATGCCGAGCGCCTCCACGGCCTGGAGAATCCCGAAGTAGGTCGGGCTCTCGAGCGCCACGACCTCGCCGGGCTTCGCGACCGCGAGCAGGCTCAGGTTCAGGGCCTGCATCGCTCCGCAGGTGATGATGATCTCATCCGGATCGAGAATGCAACCCATCTCGAGCGCCCGCCGGGCGATCTGACGGCGCAGCGGCGCGGCGCCCGGAGGGAGCTCGTAGCGGGCGCTGTGCTGCGGGTTCCAGCGTGCGATGCTCCTGATGATCAGGTTGAGCCGCCGGTTCGGAAGGAGATCGGGGCTCGGGCAGGCGGCCCCGAAGGGGATCATGCGCGGATCCGCCGCGTTTCTCACGGCCTGGCGCAGGATGTCGCCGACTCCGACGATCTTGGGATCGAGGACGGGAGGGCCGACTCGCGGCTCGGGAGCGCGCCCGGCGTGAGGCACGCGGACATAGAAGCCCGACCTGGCGCGCGCCTCGAGGCTGCCGCGATTCTCGAGCCAGAAGTAGGCCTGCAGAATCGTGGAGACGCTCACCCGCTGCTGGCGTCGCAGCTTGCGAACCGAGGGAACCTTGTCCCCGACCCGGAGAGCGCCGGATCGAATCTGTGCCTCGATCATCGTGGCAATCTTTAGGTAGAGAGGCAGCCTCGCCTCCGAACCGTCGCTCGCCTTGCGGCGGCGGCCCCGCGCCGGCCGGGTCCCGCTCCTGTCATCTGTACTGGTCATATTGTCATTAATCTGAATCTGTTCTCCACGTCGAGGATGCCATATCTTCTTCTGCAACACAAGACGCTCGCATGATCGAAAGGCGAGCGTTCTTCAAAGGAGGGCAGATTTATGAGCCGGACCATCATTGCGGCGGCCGCGATTCTCATGACGACGATGACGATGAGCCCGGGCGCGGACCGCGAACGCGGCCCGGAGACGACGGGCCCGACCATCGTGAGGCTCATCGAAACTTCGGGCGCCTTCGAGCCGAAGGACCTCGAGCTGCGCCCCGGGAAGTACATCTTCATGGTCACCAACCAGGGCGTAGGTCACCCGGTCGACTTCGTGCTCACGCTGTCGAAGTCCGACGAGGTCGTCGAGGGCTCCTCCGGCAGGCCGGTCCGCAATTCACGGTTGAGCCATCGCATCGGCGACGGCGAGACGGCGAGCAGCGGCATCGTCGAGATGAAGCCGGGAACCTACACCTACGGCAGCGCCTTGAACCCCACCCCGGAGTTCACTCTCACGGTGCGCTGACGATCGCGGAGGATGTCGGACATGACGATCTCGATCATCCATGTGGATGCCTTCACATCCAAGCCTTTCTCCGGCAATCCGGCGGCGGTCTGTGTCCTGCCTGAGGCGCGCGACGCCGCATGGATGCAGAACGTGGCGCGCGAAATGAATCTGTCCGAGACGGCCTTTCTGCGCCGGCGCGAGGACGGTTTCGATCTGCGGTGGTTCTCGCCGGCCGTCGAGGTCGACCTCTGCGGGCACGCCACGCTCGCCAGCGCGCACGTGCTCTGGGAAACCGGACAGCTCGCAGGCGGCGAGCCGGCGCGCTTTCATACCCGGAGCGGGCTGTTGACGGCGGCGCGGCGCGGCGAGTGGATCGAGCTGGACTTCCCGGTGATGCGCGACGAGCCGGCGCAGGCGCCGCCGGGGCTTGTCGAGGGGCTGGGCCTCGTGCCCCGCTACGTCGGCCGGAGCCGCTCCGACTATATCGTCGAGCTGGATGGCGAGGAGGCGGTAAGGGCGCTGCGGCCGGATTTCGGCCGGCTCAAGACGGTCTCCACCCGCGGGGTCATCGCGACGAGCCGCTCGAAAGATGCCGGCTTCGACTTCGTCTCACGGTTCTTCGCTCCCGCCGTCGGCGTCGATGAAGACCCGGCCACCGGCTCGTCGCACTGCACCCTCGCGCCCTTCTGGAGCCAGCGCCTCAAGAAGAGCGCCTTTCTGGCCCATCAGGTCTCCGCCCGGGGCGGCGTGTTGAAGATTCAGCTGGCCGGCGAACGCGTCCTTCTCGGCGGCCAGGCGGTGACGGTCCTGCGGGGCGAGCTGCTCGCCTAAGTGCCGGTGCCCGCGCGCCGAGGACGATCGCCGCGCTCCGCTCAGCGCTGCAATCGCCCCGCAGCGAACGCCCTCCCGTACGTCCCGGAAGGCCCCCCTGACGGCAAGCTGCATTCGGTCCAGGTGCGCGTCCGCGGTCACGGAGCGCGGGTCCGCTTCCGCCAGAGCTTCAAGCGCTTCCTCCCCCAGGAGGCCCGCAGCCGCACTCTTCAGGCCGCGTACGTCCTCCCGGAGCTCTATCCGGATTTGGGCGTCGAGATGACCGCCGTCTCCGGTCCGTCGGGTGGGCGCGGCCGGATCGTCGACCTCATCCTGCATCTGCCGGGCGAACGTCTGCTCTTCCTGCCCGAGGATGGGACGCCTACGGCCCATCTGGAGGCCGGTCTCGTGGCCATCGACGTGGAAGCGCACGAGACCTTGCGCACCGCCGGCCGGTTCACGGTCGCCCTGCCACCCGACCTCCGAGACGGGCCCCGGCCGGGACTCGATTTCGTTCTGCGCTCCCGGCTTCCGGCCTCATTGCAGACGGTCACCGGAGTGATCGCCGATACCTCACGGAAATCAACCAGCCACGAAGTAGGCGAACGCGGCCTGGCGACCTCCGACCAGGACGCCTTTCATGCCGCTTCCATGCCGCTCCGCTTGCCAGAGGGGGAGCGCTGTGGTAAATGATCCGCACTTCATGAGGAGACCATGACCACGACCGAGGAGATCTACGAAGGATCGTGCTGCTGCGGGCGCGTGCGGTTCCGCGTGCGGGGGCCGTTCGGCAGCTTCAGCCACTGTCACTGCACCGACTGCCGCAAGAGCCACGGGGCCGCGTTCGCAACCTACCTCGGCGTCGCGCGCGCACGGTACACCTTTCTCGAGGGCGAGAGCGAGATCGGCGGCTTCACGACCGGGACCGGCACGCGGAGGACCTTTTGTCGTCAGTGCGGTTCGACCCTCAGCGGCACCGTGACGAATGAGCCGGAGACGATCTACGTGGCGGCAGGCACGTTCGACACGCCGGTGCACCGCAAGCCCGAGCACCACGCCTTCATCCGCAGCAAGGTCAACTGGCTCGACCCGCACGATGGGCTGCCGCAGCACCGGGAGTTCGCGGAGTAGCGAATCGTCCGTGTGACCGCCGGCCCCTAGTCGCGCAGAGTGTGGCAGGTGTAGCCATCGGAGTGCTTCTCCAGGTAGTGCTGGTGATACTCCTCCGCCGGCCAGAACTGCGTGGCCGCCACGATCTCGGTGACGATCGGCCGCTCCCACTTACCCGAGGCCTCGACGCGAGCCTTTACAGTCTCGGCGATCCGCCGCTCTGTGTCGTCGGCGTAGAAGATCGCCGAGCGGTACTGGGTGCCGGCGTCGTTCCCCTGCCGATTCGGGGTGGTCGGATCGTGCATGCGGAAGAAGTACCCGAGCAGGCCCTCGTACGACAGGCGCTCCGGGTCGAAGACGATGCGGACGGCCTCGGCGTGACCGGTCGTCCCGGTCGAGACCTGCCCATAGGTGGCGTTCGGCGTCGTGCCGCCCGCGTAGCCGACCTCGGTCTTCACCACCCCGGGGATGCCGCGCAGGATTTCCTCCATTCCCCAGAAGCAGCCCCCAGCGAGCACCGCCACCTGCCGCTTCCCGGAGTCCGCGCCCTCGACGGAAGCGCCGCGTTTCCCCGAATCACCGGTGGACGCGGCGGGCTTCTCCTTCCCGAACAGGGGCAGATAATCCCCATACCCCTCCTCGGCGAGCTTTTCGACCGGCACGAAGCGCAACGCCGCCGAGTTCATGCAGTAGCGCTGCCCCGTCGGTTTGGGGCCGTCGGGGAAGACGTGGCCCAGATGCGAGTCGGCGTGCTTGGAGCGCACTTCCGTGCGCGCCATCCACAGCGTCGTATCCCCGTGCGTGGTCACGTTGCCGGCTTCGAGCGGCCGGGTGAAGCTCGGCCACCCCGTGCCCGAGTCGAACTTGTCGAGCGACGAGAACAGCGGCTCGCCGGAGACGACATCGACGTAGATGCCGGCCTTCTTGTTGTCGGAGTACTCGTTCCTGAAGGCCGGCTCGGTCCCTTCCTCCTGGGTGACCCGGTACTGTATCGGCGTCAGCCGCTTCCTGAGATCCTCCTCGGAAGGTTTGACGAATTTCTTCATGCTCCCTCCATCCCAGCGCGGCGGAGCCGGCGACCCGGCTGGCGCGTCGCCGCGCGCCCCGTCGGCGCACCCCGCCAGCGTGAACAGCGCCACCGACGCGACGAGTCCGAAAAGAGCGGCCGCCGCGCGCGCCGACATCCCGGTCGTCATCGTCGCCCCCTCTGATATCTTCGCATGGGATTTGGATGCCGGCCAGGGGGTTCGGATTCATGATTCTTGCCCGCGAAGTTCGGGGATACCGTCTGACGCGCGCCCTCTGGCCAGGCTGCGCTCCGCCGGATAGTATTATGAGGATGGATCGGACCGGCCGGCGGCGGGACCTGGAGATCTTCGAGGACGGTGGAGCGGATTGGTGGGACCCTGCCGGTCCGATGGCCGGCCTCCACATCCTCAATCCTCTTCGTTCGAACTATTTCCGGGAGAGGCTCGAACAGGCAGGGGCACGGACCGTCCTCGAGCTGGGCTGCGGGGGTGGGATCCTGACCGCGTCTCTGGAGGAGGGGCCCTGGACGCTGGTCGCGCAGGACCTGCTACCGGGTCCGCTCGCCGCCGCGCGACCCCATCTCGGGCGGGCGCACCTCGTGCGTTGTGATGCAGCCCGGCTCCCGTTTCGCGCCCGGTCGTTCGACGCGGTCCTGTCCTCCGACTTCCTGGAGCATGTCACCGACCTGAGAGCGGTCGTGGCCGAAGCGGCGCGCCTGCTGCGGCCCGGCGGGTTGTTTCTGTACGAGACCTTCAATCGCACCCTGTTCTCGCTGATCGTCGGCAAGGTCCTGCTGGAGTGGGTTCTCCAATATGTCCCGGTCGGCACGCACCGGTTCCGCGACTTCATCCGCCCGGAGGAGCTGCACGCTTTGATGGCAGAGCACGGCATCCGGAACCTCGAGACCTTCGGGGTGATTCCGGAACGGGGCGTGCTGCGCGCGCTGCGGGCCCGCTCCGCACATCCCTTTCGCCTGGACCCGGGATGCCTGGCCGGCATCTACCTCGGGAGCGGCCGGCTGGAGGCTTGACGGGCCGGCGCAACCGGCGCCACCCCACCGCCGTCGGAGACGATCACTGCGTGACCACCCATCCACGGCGCGCCCTCGCACGCCTACGACCTCCGGTGTGAAGCGCCGCGCCAGGCAAGTCGCCGGGCACGGCGCTTCACTCTGGGGATACCTCGGGCGATCGGCTGCTTGACAGACGTGCCGAAGCGCGGTATCTGGATGAGACATTCACGGTCTGCGCGAATAAAGGAGGGAAACCGGTGCGTAAGTCGATTGCCTTGGCGGTGGTTACGGCCTTCTGGATGACTCTGGTCCTCGCCGATGGTGGCCCGAGCCACCAGGTACGGACGACATCCTTCGGCTCGTCGGGCGGCAACGCCCAGGACATCACCCACGCCTTCTGCTGCGGCGGCACGCTCGGCTCGCTGGTCAGCAAGGGCGGCGCGCAGTACATCCTGAGCAATAATCATGTCCTGGCGCGTGTCGACCAGGCGGCCGCGGGCGAGGCGATCACGCAGCCCGGCCTCATCGACAACGGCTGCCGCGTGGCCACCGTGGTCGCGAATTTCAGCCAGGCGGTGACGCTCGGGACGCAGAACGTGGACGCGGCCCTCGCGGCCCTGCAGTCAGGCCTGATGGACAGTAGCGGCAAGATCCTCGACATCGGCGTTCCCTGCGCCGCTCCCGTGACGCCGCAAGTCGGCCTGACCGTGTCGAAGAGCGGCCGCACCACCGGCTGCACTACCGGGACGATCGGCTCGATCAACACCAACGTCAGCGTGCGCTACCAGAAGAACTGCGGCAACGGCAGAAAATTCACCATCCCCTACACCAACCAGGTGGTGATCAACAGCACGACCTTCAGCGCCGGCGGTGACTCCGGGTCGCTGATCGTGTCGGGGACCTGCAGCGAGACCGACGGCGACAACGCGCCCGTCGCCCTCCTGTTCGCCGGCAGCAGCTCGACCGTCGTCGGCAACCCGATCCAGGACGTCGTGAACGCCCTGGGGATCAGCTTCGTCGGGACCTCCCTCTGCGCGTCAACGGCACCGGCCGCCACCGCCCTCGGGCGCGGTCCTCTGCAGAACGACGTCGACTTCGCCACCATGATCAAGGACCGGCATGCCCCGGACATGATGCGCAGCCCCGAGATCGTCGGCGTGGGTGTCGGCGTGATGGACGATGATTCGGGCCGGGTGGCGCTGGTGGTCTACGTCGATTCGACCCGCCCGATAAAGCCCCGGGTGCCGAGCCAGATCGATGGCGTCCCGGTCAAGATCGTCAGGACCGATCCGTTCGTGGCCTACTGAGCTCGATACTCGAGAGACCGATCGTCAAGAGACCGGCCGCGAATTTTGCGCGCAACCACGATCGATCCGGCTCTCAAATGCCCCTCGGCGGCAAACTTTTCGCCGAGGGGCGCCGACGGCGCCGGCCGCCGCCTTTCCACAGCACGCCCGCCGGCTCCTTCAAAACTCCCGCCCATGCAGGAGGCACTCCTTCTGTTCCTCGAAGAACTCGCCGCTGGCCGTAAGATCCCCGGGGTGGCAAGTCCTTTGCAGACCTCCCGGCCTGAAATCTTGCCGGACGGTGATCCTGGATCGGACGCTGCGGTCCGTCGACGGAAGGGATGGCGGGAGCGGCGGATTTATGAAAGTATCTCCCAGGACGCCGAGGATCGACCCATCACAGTTCACGCACCAGAGCGAGAACCACATCGTCCGTCCCTCCGCCTGACGGCGGGGAGGAGGCATCGGAGGTCACGGCATGGATGACCGAGAGGCCGGCCGGAGCGCGATCGGCCCACGCTCGCGCCGGCGCTTTCTCGTCGACGGCTTCCTGGGGGGCTCGGTCGCCGCGCTGTGGGCGGCCGTCGTCTATCCGGTGCTGCGCTACGTGAGCCCGCCGCGCATTCCCGAAGCGACGACCAACAGCGTGCTGGCGGGAAAGGTGTCCGAGATCGGCCAGCGCAAGTGGAAGCTCTTCCCGTTCGGGTCGGAGGCCGGCATCCTCGTTGAGTTCTCTCCCGGTGACTATCGCGCCTTCTCGGCCACCTGCACGCACCTGGAGTGCACCGTGCAGTACGAGGAAGCCTCCCGGCGGATCTGGTGCGCCTGTCATAACGGCTATTACAACCTCGAGGGGCGTAACGTCGCGGGTCCACCTCCCCGTCCGCTGACCCCGTACCAGGTCAAGGTCGTGGGCGACGAAATCTTCGTCAGCCGCGCTTGAGGACGGTGCTTGCCTTGAAGATCCGCGGCCTGATCGCCTGGCTCGATGATCGCGTGGGTCTCGAAGAGGCCCGGCACTTGGCGCAGAAGAAGACCGTTCCGCTGCACCGGCACACCGTCTGGTACTACTTCGGCGGCATGACGCTGTTCTTCTTTCTGGTTCAGATGGTGACCGGGATCCTCCTGATGCTTTACTACCGCCCGTCCGCGCAGGAGGCCTACGAATCGGTCCAGTTCATCGTGACCCAGGTGCCGTTCGGCTGGCTCATCCGATCCATCCACTCCTGGTCGGCCAACCTGATGATCGCGGCAGCCTTCGTGCATCTCTTCTCGGTCCTCTTCTTGAGGGCTTACCGCCCGCCCCGCGAGCTGACCTGGATGAGCGGCTTCGCCCTGCTCGTTCTAGCCCTCGGATTCGGCTTCTCCGGCTATCTCCTGCCCTGGAACATGCTGTCCTACTTCGCCACCCGCGTCGGGACCGACATCGCGGGCGTGGTGCCGGTGATGGGCGAGTTCGTGCTCCGGTTCCTGCGAGGGGGCGACCACGTCACCGGCGGAACGCTGTCGCGCTTCTACGGCTGGCACGTGGCGGTCCTCCCGGTCATCACCACCGCCATGCTCGGCCTGCACCTCATGCTCGTGCAGCGGCATGGGATGAGCGTCCCACCCTCCGAGGAGCGCCGGGGCGAGCCCGTGCCGACGATGCCCTTCATACCGCAGTTCCTCCTGCGCGATCTGTTCGGCTGGACCCTGGCGCTCGGCGTCCTGGCGGCGCTCGCTGCTCTCTATCCCTGGGAGCTCGGCGCAAAGGCCGACATGTTCGCCCCGGCTCCGGCGGACATCCGACCCGAGTGGTACTTCATGTTCATGTTCCAG
>JBGPLZ010000068.1:0-19189 GCA_041486695.1 Acidobacteriota bacterium
ACCACGGGGCCTACGCGCGCGGCGCGTCTGGCGCTCACTCGCCCGGTCGCGCGAACTGCCACGCTCCTCGGGCTCGCTCCGCGACGCCCCCCGCCGCCCAGCCGCCCCGCCCCGCTCCCCCGCGATATCTCCCCCCGCCGCCGAAACGTTCTCTTCACCCCGCCGCCCATTCCAGCGGCCATCCTGACTATCACCGTGAGGCAGCGCAGAAATCAGCAAACGACTGCATCTTGAGCACCCACCCCCGGTGCGACCTCGATCGGCGAGAGACCCTGGTCATGGGGGGCGGCGCATGCGGGTCGCGGGGCCGTGTCGGAGCGAGCCTGACGAGCGCGCTGTTGCGCGCGACCAGGCGAGTGAGACCCGAGCGGCGCCGCGCGCGTAGGCCCCGTGGTGGTGAGAGTGAGCTTCCAGCCACTTGGCCGTACCCGCGCGCGGCGACCGCGTGCCCCGCGACCCGCATGCGCCGCCCCCCAGATCGCGGCGGCGGTGGCTTGACGTCGTTGGTCGCGCTGTGTAGGATGCGCTTGTTCATCCTCGCATCGCACCCTGGCATTCATAGATCGTTCTTCATTCGTTGCGCTCCGATCGTCATCGTAGTTGCTGCAACCGGACGTCGTCGAGAAACGCTTCTCGGAGGGTCGATGCAGAAGCTGCGTCATGCATCGCGGCGCGTCGCGCCCGTCCTGGCTTGGGCGGTCATCGCCGCTTGCGCCGCGGCGCCGGGCGGAGGTGCGTTTTCCGGGCGGCCGTTCGTTCGTCGCGGAGATCGCCGACACGCCGGCGCGCTGGGAGCGCGGGTACATGTTCCGCCGGGAGATCCGCGACGACCAAGCGATGATCTTCGTCTTCCCCGAGGCCGGGGTTCATCCCTTCTGGATGAAGAACACGCTCGTGGCGCTCGACATGATCTGGATGGACGACGCCTTCACCGTGATCCACCTCGAGATCGCGGCGCCGCCGTGTGCCGCCGATCCCTGCCCCAACTACGGGCCGGTGCGCAAAGCGCGCTACGTGCTCGAGGTGCGCGGCGGCGTGGCGGCGCACGAAGGCCTCAAAATCGGTGATCGCCTGCAGATTTCATTTCCGCAATTGGTAGGCTGAAATGTGCCACGCGTCAAGAAGTCGGCGGTGGACGAATGTCACGCTGTCCGTCCTTGACCGCCGTGATGGTTCGCCGTAAGAGGATCGGTCACAGCTCGGGTGGGAGGTGACAGATGAAGTTGTTCGCACAGACCCTCTTCGCGATCTCGGCCCTGGTGTTCGGTTTCACGCTGGGCGTCCGGTACGAGATTCGTGTCGAGAGCTTGAACGAGATCCAGACGCTCGTGCAGGTGCAGAAGGACAAGCTCGCGGAGCTCCGGGAAGAGAACCTTCGACTGCACACCATCGTCACGGTGCGCGAGTTCCTCGACCAGGCGCGCCTGAGGTTGCCGCGCAACACGATCGACGACATCGCGGCATCGGTCTACCGCGCGTCGACGCGCTACAATGTGCCGCCGGAAATGATCCTGGCGGTGATCCGGATCGAGAGCGCCTTCGACGTCAACGCCCAGTCGAACAAGGGCGCGGTCGGCCTGATGCAGCTTCTGCCGTCGACGGCTCAGGAGATCGCCCAGGAGTTGCGCATCGATTGGCCAGGCGAGTCGATTCTCAGGGACCCATCGGCGAACATCGAAATGGGGACCTACTACCTCACCAAGCTGATCGGCCAGTTCAATGACCTGTCGGTCGCCCTCGCGGCCTACAACCACGGGCCGGCCCGCATCGCCGAGCTGTCCGAAGCGAAGGCCGATCTGCCGATGGGATATTCCGAGAAGGTTTTGTCCTACTACGCGCCTTAGGAGCCTGCCAGGGTATTGGGCCCGGGCTCAATATCCGGGCCGGCTCACGGGCCCTTCTTTCGGCGACCCCGGTGCCCCGAGAAGGCTGAAAATACGGCCCTTTCGGGGCGCCGGGCGGCGTTGACACCCCCCCACCCCTGTGTTAACGTCGCGCCTTCGGACGCCCGTGAACGGCTCGGGCGGGCACGAGCGAGGGGGGGCCCGCGTCGTGGTCGAGTACGCTCCGGTCCTGATCTTCCTGGCGGTGGCCGCGGTCTTCCCGGTGGCCACCCTGGTGATCGCATCCCTGCTTCGGCCGAGCCATCACAGCGCGGTGAAGGGGGAGGCGTATGAGTGCGGCGTGCCGCCGAGCGGCGAGGCGCGCGCCCGCTACCCGGTGCGCTTCTACATCCTCGCCGTCCTGTTCGTCGTCTTCGACGTCGAGACCATTTTTCTGTTTCCCTGGGCGGTGAAGTATCGCGTCCTCGGGGTATTCGGATTCGTGGAGATGCTGGTCTTCTTGGGGATCCTGCTCGTCGGGTATGCTTACGCGTGGAAGAAGGGGGCTCTCGAGTGGGCGTGATCGACGACCGCTTCCAACCCAACATCATCACGACGACGGTCGACAAACTGTTCAACTGGGCGCGCAAGTCGGCTCTCTGGCCGATGTCGTTCGGCTTGGCCTGCTGCGCCATCGAGATGATGGCCACGGTCGCATCGCGCTACGACATCGATCGCTTCGGCGCCGGCGTCTTCCGCGCCAGCCCGCGTCAATCGGATGTGATGATCGTCGCGGGCACCGTGTGCGAGAAGATGGCCCCGATCATCAAGCGGCTCTACGACCAGATGCCTGACCCGAAGTGGGTGATCTCGATGGGAGCCTGCGCCACCTGCGGCGGGCCGTTCCCGACCTACAGCGTGGTGCAGGGCGTTGACCGGATCGTGCCGGTGGATGTTTACATCCCCGGTTGCCCACCGCGGCCGGAAGCCCTCCTGTACGGATTCCTCAAGCTGCAAGACAAAATCGATAAGATGAGCATCGCCCGGCGGGCGACCGCCTAGGCGGGGTCGCCGGGACGCGGTTCGGTCCCTGGGTTGGGGGCCGCTTGTGAAAAAAGGATCGAGCGCCCCGGGAGGGGCGGGACGATGACGGACGAGACGAACAGCCAGCCCCCAGCGACTCCGCCCGCCTCGAGTCCTCCGGCGCCCCCCGCGCCTCCGGCTTCGTCCGCCTCCGCGCCGCCGGTGCCGCCGGCGCCCCCGGCTCCCAAGCCCGATCCGCTCAAGGCGAAGGTCGAGTCGCGGGCCGTTGATCTCCTGAAGGAGCGCTTCACCGATCAGGTGATCGAAGTCGTCTACCACGCCGGTGATGCCCTGGTCCGCCTGCGCAAGGATCGCTTCCTGGAGATCGCCCGAATGTTGCGCGATGATCCGGATCTCCGCTTCGACTACCTCAGCAACCTCACAGCCGTGCATTATCCGCAGCGGCCACAGCCATTCGAGGTCGTCTACCATCTCTACTCCATCTCCCGGCGCCACAGGTTGACCCTGAAACTGGACCTCGGCGAGGGTGAGGAGGCGCCGACCTCGTGCGGCGTCTGGCCGACCGCGAACTGGCACGAACGGGAGGTGTTCGATCTCTTCGGAGTCCGCTTCTCCGGGCACCCGGACCTGACGCGTATCTTGATGACCGACGAGTGGGTCGGGCATCCGCTGCGCAAGGACTACCCCCTCGAGGGGAAGCCTGAAGATCATCTCCAATACCGCGACGTGACGACCGCCGAGCACGTCTACACTTACGAGAAGGCGCCGATCCGCGGTTTCGGCTGGAAGAAGGAAATCGAGAAGACCGGCGTGGGGAAGGGCTGATGTTCCACACCGAAGAGATGGACATCAACATGGGTCCGCAGCACCCGTCGACCCACGGCGTGCTGCGCCTGAGGCTGACGCTCGACGGCGAGACCATCTCCGACATGCGCCCGATCATCGGCTACCTGCACCGGGGCGTCGAGAAGCTGTGCGAGCACCGGACCTTCCCGATGATCGAGCCCCTGACCGACCGCCTGGACTACGTCGCGGCGATCTCCGAGAACCTTGGGTACTGCGGCGCCGTGGAGAAGGCGATGGGGATCGTGGTGCCGCCACGGGCGCAGTACATCCGGGTGATCCTGGCGGAGCTGCAGCGCATCGCCTCGCACCTGTTGTGGCTGGGGACCCACGCGCTCGACCTCGGGGCGATGTCGGTTTTCTTCTATACCTTCCGCGAGCGCGAGATGATCCTCGATCTGTTCGAAGCGTTCTGCGGCGCGCGCCTGACCTACAACTCGATGCGCATCGGCGGTCTGCTCGAAGACGTCCCGGCCGGCTGGCTCGATCGGGTGCGCCACTTCATCTCGATCTTCCCCGGGCGCGAGAAAGAGTACGAAGACCTCCTGACCGTGAACCGGATCTTCGTGGGCCGCACCCGGGGTGTCGGGATCCTCACGCCGCAGGACGCGGTCGCCCTGGGCGTCAGCGGACCGACCTTGCGCGCTACGGGCGTGGACTACGACGTGCGCCGGGCCCAGCCGTACTGCTCCTACGAGCAGTTCCAGTTCGACGTGCCTCTCGGCCGCAACGGCGACACTTACGACCGCTACCTGGTGCGCATGGAAGAGATGCGCCAGTGCTGCCGGATCATCCAGCAGGCGCTCGATCGCCTTCCGGATGGAGAGGTGCGCGCCAAGGTGGCGAAATACATCAAGCCCCCCGCCGGCGAGGTCTACCACGTCGTCGAGAGCCCCCGGGGAGAGCAGGGGTTCTATATCGTCACCAGCGGCGGCGAGATGCCCTACCGGATGCGTTTCCGATCGCCGTCGTTCGTCAACCTTCAGGCCCTGCCCAGCATGTGCAAGGGCCAGCTCGTCGCCTACGTCGTGGCCGTCATCGGGTCCATCGACATCGTTCTCGGCGACGTCGACCGCTGAGGCTCGCATGGACCGGCAAATGATTCAAACCATCGTCATCCCGGCGATCCAGGTGCTGCTGGTCGTCATGGTGCTGCCGCTCGGCATCGCCTACCTGCAATTGGTCGAGCGCAAGGTGCTCGGTTTCATGCAGGTCCGGCTGGCCCCCCGCCGGGTCGGCTGGCACGGCCTGCTGCAGCCGATCGCCGACGCCGTCAAGCTGCTCATCAAGGAAGACGTCGTGCCGGACAAGGCGGATCGCTTCCTGTTCACCCTGGCGCCGATCGTGACGGTCATCCCGGCCCTGGCGGGCCTGGCGGTGATCCCGATCGCCGGAGCGCCGTTCACGCTCTTCGGCTACGAGGTCAAGCCGTTCATCACCGACCTCAACGTCGCGGTTCTCTACCTGCTGGCGATCTCCTCCCTCGGGATCTACGGCATCATCCTCGGCGGCTGGGCCTCGAACAGCAAGTACTCGCTGCTCGGGGCGCTCCGCTCGTCCGCCCAGTTGATCTCCTACGAGGTGCCGCTCGGGTTCGCCATCATCGGGGTCCTGATGCTCTCCGGCTCCGCCTCGATGGTCGACATCGTCAACAGCCAGAAGACGGCGCGCGTCTGGTACATCCTGCCGCAGATCCTCGGCTTCTTCTGCTACTTCATCAGCGCCGTGGCGGAGACCAACCGCGTCCCGTTCGACCTGCCCGAGGCGGAGGCCGAGCTGGTGGCCGGGTTCCACACCGAATACTCGGGGATGAAGTTCGCGTTCTTCTTCCTGGCCGAGTACACCAACATGATCGTCGTGTCATCGATCGCGACCATCCTGTTCTTCGGCGGCTGGCTGCGGCCGTTCCCGAACGCCGCCTGGAGCGCCTGGCTCGAGAATGGCTGGCTCTTCTTCGTCCCGCTGGTCGCCCTTGGTTTCATCGGATGGCTGGTGGATCAGAAGACCGGCCAAGGATTGAAGGGGATGTTCGCCGGATTGTTTCTGGGAGGAATCCTCGGCTTCCTGCTGGCCCGGGTCGACGTCGCGGGGCTGGCGGCCCTCCAGGCACCGGTGCTGTCGGGCGCATTCTGGTTCTTCCTCAAGGTCTCGGTCTTCCTGTTCGTCTACATCTGGTTCCGCGGCACCTACCCGCGGTACCGCTACGATCAACTGATGGCGCTCGGCTGGAAGTGGCTCATCCCTCTCTCGGTGCTGAACGTCCTCGGCACGGGGCTCGTGGTGGTGCTCTTTGGCTGAGGGCGGAGGCATGACATGGCGACGGTGACGATCGCCCCGAGGCCGGTCCCGGGTTTCAAGGAGTTCCTCAAGACCATCCTGCTGGCCGAGCTCTGGGTCGGTCTCTGGGTGACGCTCAAGAACCAGTTCCGGCCGCACATCACCGTGGAGTATCCGAAGGAAACCGTCGAGCTGTCACCGCGGTTCCGGGGCGTGCCGCGGCTGCGCTTCAACCCGGAGTCGGGCGAAGAGTTGTGCATCGCCTGCCACCTGTGCGAAATCGTCTGCCCGGATGACTGCATCCACATCGTCTCGGAGAAGAAGCCGGACGGCAAGGGGAAGCGGCTGGTGTCGTTCGAGATCAACTATGAGCGCTGCTGCTTCTGCGGGCTGTGCGTCGATCCCTGTCCCACGAAACCGCTCACCGCCATTTACATGTCGCACGACTACGAGATGGCCGACTTCAAGCGCGAGGGGTTCGTGGCGCCGCTCAAGACGCTGCTCGACGGCATCGAGCCGACGATTTACAAGGAGTAGGTGGCATGACCGCATCCGCGGCGATCTTCTACGTGCTGGCCTCGATCGCGGTCCTCTCGGGGTTCATGGTGATCGGCAGCCGCAACGCGATCCACTCGGCGATCTACCTGGTGCTCACCTTCCTGTCGGTGGCGGGCATCTACGTGCTGCTCGAGGCGGAGTTCGTCGCCGCCGTCCAGGTGCTGGTCTACGCCGGCGGCATCATGGTCCTCTTCCTGTTCGTCATCATGCTGGTCAATCTGGAAGACAGCCTCGAAGACCGGATCAGGCTGCATGCCACGATCTCCGGCGTCATCGGGCTGGCCGTCGTCGGGCTGATCCTCTACGTCTACAGCACGGGGCGCCTCGTGGCGGTCACCACCCCGTCGACGCTGTGCCAGGGGGGGAATTTGCAGGCCGTCGGCACCAGCCTGTTCCGCGACTATCTGCTGCCGTTCGAGGTGGCCTCGATCCTGCTGCTGGTGGCGATGATCGGGGCGATCGTCCTGGCGCGCCAGAAGAGCTGAGGGAGCACAGCAATGCCGGTCCCGGCGACCCACGTTCTGGTCTTCAGCCTGCTGCTCTTCTCCATCGGCATGCTCGGCGTGCTGACGCGGCGCAACGCGATCATCATCCTGATGTCGATCGAGCTGATGATGAACGCCGCCAACATCAACTTCATCGCGTTCAGCCGGCAGCTGAACAATCTCGTGGGCCAGGTCTTCAGCGTCTTCACCATCGCGGTCGCGGCGGGCGAGGTGGCCGTCGGGCTGGCGGTGGTGCTGGCGCTGTTCCGCAACCGCGACACCATCTATGTGGACCAGGTCCACATCATGAAGGGCTGATGATCGAGCTTCTCTGGCTCATTCCGGTGCTGCCGCTCCTGGGCTTCGCGATCAACGGGCTCTTCGGGCCGCGGTTCCTGTCGCGGCGCGCCATCGGCGGCGTCGCCTGCGCGGCGGTGGTGCTGTCGTTTCTGCTGTCGGCGGGCGCGGTCCTCGGCCTCGGACACCTGGACGCGGTCGCCGCCGCGGGGCGGGCCGGACTGTCGGTCGACCCCGAGGCGCACCGGGCCACCCTGACGCTCTGGCCCTGGCTATTGCTGGGGAAGAGTGCCGCCGGAGTCGATCTGCGCATCGACTGGTCCTACACCCTCGACCCGCTGTCGGCGATCATGCTTCTGGTCGTGACCGGCGTCGGCTCCCTCATCCATATCTACGCGACCGGCTACATGGCGCACGAGCCGAAACCGGCCTTCGCCCGCTTCTTCGCCTACCTGAACCTGTTCATGGCGATGATGCTGACCCTGGTGCTGGGGGCGAACCTTCCTGTGGTATTTGTCGGTTGGGAGGGAGTGGGCCTCTGCTCGTATCTGCTGATCGGGTTCTACTACGATCGGATGTTCGACGAAAAGACCAAGATGAGCTGCGCCGACGCCGGACGGAAGGCGTTCATCACGAACCGGATCGGAGACGTCGGCTTCATGCTCGGCATGCTCCTGCTGCTGTCGGCCACCGGCACGCTCGACATCCAGGGGATCCTGGCGAAGGTGGGGACGCTCCCAGTCGGGCTGTGCACCGCCGCGGCCCTGCTGCTGTTCGTCGGCGCCTGCGGCAAGTCGGCGCAGATCCCCCTCCACGTCTGGCTGCCGGATGCGATGGCCGGGCCGACGCCGGTCTCGGCCCTGATCCACGCCGCCACCATGGTGACCGCCGGCGTCTACGTCGTCTGCCGGATGGCGCCGCTTTACCGGCACGCGCCGGCGGCGCTGCTCACCGTCGCCATCGTCGGCGGGGTGACGGCCCTGTTCGCCGCCAGCATCGGGCTGTGCCAGAACGACATCAAGAAGGTGCTGGCGTACTCGACGGTCTCCCAGCTCGGCTTCATGATGCTCGGCGCCGGGGTCGGAGCGTTCGGCGCCGGCGTCTTCCATCTGATGACGCACGCCTTCTTCAAGGCCCTCCTCTTCCTCGGGGCGGGGTCTGTCGTCCACGCCCTCTCCGGCGAGCAGGACATCCGCAAGATGGGAGGCCTCGGCCGACATATCCCCTGGACCCATGCCACCTTCGCCGTCGCCTGGCTGGCGATCGGCGGGATCTTCCCCCTCGCGGGCTTCTTCTCGAAGGACGAGATCCTCTGGGGCGCGTGGCAGCGCTCGCCGATCCTCTGGGCGATGGGAGCGGCCGGGGCCTTCCTGACCGCCTTCTACATGACCCGGCTCTACATCCTGGTCTTCTGGGGCAAGGAGCGCTTCGACGACGAGACCCGGCACCACCTGCATGAATCGCCGCGGGTGATGGTCGTGCCGCTGGCGATCCTGGCGGTGCTGTCGTTCGCCGGCGGCTGGGTCGGCATCCCGGCGGTGATCTCCCCGGGGGTACCGAACTTCCTGGAGCGTTTCCTGGCGCCGGTCTTCGAGGCGCATGCGGCGGGAGTTGCCATCGAGACGGCGCAGCACGCCCCGGGTCTCGAGCTCGGTCTGATGCTCGTGTCGATGCTGATCGCGCTGTTCGGCATGTTTTTCGCCTGGGTCTTCTACGACCGGCGGCCGGAGCTGCCGGTGCAGCTCGCCGGGAGCGCCCGCGGCCTCTACCGCGCCATCCTGAACAAGTTCTACATTGACGAGTTCTACGGCAAGGTGGTCCTCGCGCCTTACTACGCCCTGTGCCGCGCCAGCGCCTGGTTCGATCGGTACGTCGTCGACGGGGTCGTCAACGCGGCGGGCTACGTCACCCTCGGCACCTCCTACACCTCGGTCGGCTTCGATGCCTATGTCGTGGACGGCCTGGTGAACCTGGTCGGCTACACGGTGCGGGGCGTGTCGTGGGTGTTCCGCAAGCTGCAGACGGGGATCGTCCAGTCGTATGCCACGGCCATGGTCCTCGGGGTCTTCGTGCTGGTGAGCGTTTACCTGCTCACGTCGAGCCACTGAACGCAGGAGAATTGACGATGGAATGGTATCAGTCCCACATCCTGACGATCGTGACCTTCCTGCCGCTTCTGGGGGCCCTCGGCCTGCTGTTCGTCAACAAGGACAACACGCGGGTCTTCATCCAGGGGGCCACGGCGATCGCCTTCGTCGACTTCCTGCTGTCGCTGCCGCTGTTCTTCTGGTACGACGCCGGGCGCGGCGGCTTCCAGTTCACCGAGCGGCTCTCCTGGATTCCGGCGATCGGCGTGGACTACTACGTCGGCATCGACGGCATCTCGCTGCTGCTCATGCTGCTGACCACCTTCCTCGGAGTCATCGCCATCCTGTCGTCGTGGGCGGCGATCAAGGATCGGGTCAAGGAGTACTACATCATCATGCTGGCGCTGCAGACCGGCATGCTGGGCGTGTTCATCGCCCTCGACTTCTTTCTCTTCTACGTGTTCTGGGAAGTGATGCTCGTGCCGATGTACTTCCTGATCGGCATCTGGGGCGGACCGCGCAAGCTGTACGCCGCCATCAAGTTCTTCCTGTACACCCTGCTGGGCTCGGTGCTGATGCTCCTGGGCATTCTGGCGCTTTACTTCTATTACCCGAGGGTCACGGGCGGCGCCGCCACCTTCGACATCACGGAATTCATCCGCGTCCTGGGGCCGCTGCGCAACCCCGAATGGCTCGAGATGCAGAAGTGGGTCTTCCTCGCCTTCTTCGTGGGCTTCGCGATCAAGGTGCCGATGTTCCCGTTCCACACCTGGCTGCCCGACGCCCACGTCGAGGCGCCCACCGCCGGGTCGGTCATCCTGGCCGGCGTTCTGCTGAAGATGGGGACCTACGGCTTCGTGCGCTTCTCGCTGCCGATGCTGCCGGAGGCCACCAAGTATTACCTCCCCTGGATGCTGGCGCTGGCGGTGATCGGCATCGTGTATGGGGCGCTGGTGGCGATGGTCCAGAAGGATTGGAAGAAGCTGGTGGCCTACTCCTCGGTCAGCCACCTCGGCTTCTGCATGTTGGGAATCTTCGCCCTGAACGAAGCCGGCATACGCGGCGGCGTGCTGCAGATGATCAACCACGGACTTTCGACCGGGGCGCTGTTCCTCCTGGTCGGGCTGATCTACGAGCGCCGCCACACCCGGATGATCGCCGAGTTCGGCGGCCTCTCCAAGCAGATGCCGGTCTATGCCACCCTGTTCATGATCATCACGATGTCGTCCATCGGGCTGCCGACGCTGAACGGCTTCATCGGCGAGTTCACCATCCTGGTCGGCGCCTTCACCATCCCTTCCGGGTACGGATTCACGATCCCGGGGGTGAACTGGTTCATCGGCGGGAAGTTCTGGGCGGTGGCCGCCGTGCTCGGCATCGTCCTCGGCGCGGCCTACATGTTATGGCTCTATCAGCGCACCATGTTCGGGAAGCTCGACAATCCCGAGAATGCCAAACTTCAGGATTTGAACGGGCGCGAGATCCTCACTCTGGTGCCGATCGTCGCCGTGTGTTTCTGGATCGGTTTGTATCCGAAGCCGCTGTTCGACATCTTGCAGAGGCCGGTGGCGGAGCTGGTGCAGCGACTGGAGGCAGGCGACTCGGGGATGGCGGGTGACGCGACGCCGTCGGCCGCGCCGGCCGGCATGGCTTCGGGAGGACCGGCGCCTCAATGATCCCGATCTTCGACGCCAACGAGATCCGGCTGATTTCGCCGGAGATCGTCCTGACGGCCAGCGCCTTCCTTCTTCTCTGGCTGGCGACGCTCAAGGACGCCGCCGTGCGACGCTTCGTGCCGGGCCTGGCGCTGTTGGCCTGCGCCGCCACGCTCGGAGCGCTGCTGGCATTCCCGGCCCACCTGGGCCTGGCGGCATTGCGGGCGCCGTCGCTGACCATCGGCTTCAACGGCATGTTCATCCTCGATGCATGGAGCATCTTCGCCAAGGTGATCTTCCTGCTGGGGGCGATGCTGACCATCCTCATCAGCCGGCGCTACCTGGAGGAGGAGCGGGCCCAGGGGGCCGAGTACTACGCCCTGATCCTGTTCGCCGTGGTCGGGATGATGTTCCTCGCGTCGGCCGGCGACTTCGTGGCGATTTTCGTGGCGCTCGAGACCATGGCGCTGTCGTTCTACATCCTGGTCGGCTTCCTGAAGACGAACCGCAAGTCAAACGAGGCGGCCCTGAAGTATTTCCTGCTTGGCTCGTTCTCGACCGGCCTGCTGCTCTACGGGATCTCACTGGTGTACGGCACGACCGGGACGACGAACCTGGGCCTCATCGGCATGACGCGGGCGCAGCAGGCCATGAACGTCGCCGGGGCGCCCTTCTTTTTTCTGGGCGTGATTCTGGTGACCGTCGGTTTGGCTTTCAAGATCGCCGCCGTGCCGTTCCACATGTGGGCTCCCGACGCCTACGAGGGGGCGCCCACGCCGATCACCGCCTTCCTGTCGACCGGCTCGAAAGCGGCGGCGTTCGTGGTGCTCGCGCGCATCTTCGCGATCAGCTTCCTGAAGCTGGGAGACCACTGGGCGCCGCTGCTGTCGATCCTGGCGGTGGCCAGCATGACGCTCGGCAACGTCGCGGCCATCCTGCAGGACAACGTCAAGCGGATGCTGGCCTATTCGTCGATCTCGCACGCCGGCTACTTATTGATGGGCGTGATCGCCGTGGGCGTGGGGACGACGGTGGAGGAGCGGGAGTTTGGCCTGCAGGGCGTGCTACTCTATCTTTTGATCTACACGTTCGTGAACATCGGCGCCTTCGCGCTGGTGATCATGTTGCGGCGCGACCAGGTGGTCGGGGACCGGGTCGTCGACTTCGCCGGGCTGTCGCGGCGGGCCCCGCTGCCGGCGTTCGCGATGCTCGTCTTCATGCTGTCGCTGGCCGGGATTCCGAGCACGGCCGGGTTCGTCGGCAAGTGGTTCCTGTTCGGCGCGGTCGTGAAAGCGCACGCGCCGTGGCTGGCGGTCGTGGCGGTCGTCAACAGCGCCATCTCGCTCTACTACTACATCCGGATCGTGGTGATGATGTACATCCGGGACCCGGAGGACGAGCGCCGCGTGGTGCCGTCGCGCGGCCAGACCGTGGCGATCGCCGCCTGCGTCGTTTTCACCATCGCCGTCGGTTTGTACCCGCAGCCGGTCATCGCCCTGGCGAAGGAATCGATCCTGTCCCTGACGCCCTGGTCGCCTTGACCGGAGAGGCGGAGCGGCCGGGAGCGGGGGGCTGCAATGACGGAGCCTGACAGGCGCTCGCCGCTGGCCGATGCGATGCGCTACGCCCAGGTCGGCACCATGCTGGTGGCGCCGATCGTTTTTCTGGGCGGGCTGGGGTATGTCCTCGACCGGAAGTTCGGATCGAAGCCGTGGCTGCTGTTGCTGGGAATGATGCTGGGGATGGCGGCCGGATTCGCGAATTTCTTCCGGCTGGTGCTGCAGCCGCCCGAGAACGGCCGGGGATCGCGTCGGTGAGCCGGGGATCGCGCCGATGAGCCCGGCGGCGCAGGCCGCGGCCGTCGGGGTCACGGTGGCGCTGGCGGGGTCGGCTCTCTGTGCCCTGCTGAGCCGCTGGGCGAGGCGCGCAGGAAATACGCAGCGTCTGCTTGGAGCGCTCGTCGCCGGGATGCTGGCGCGCCTGATGCTGTATGGCGCGGCCCTGGTGTACGTGGCGCTGCGCACTGCGCTTCGTCCGGCGACGGTGGCGGTCTGGTTGCTCGGCAGCTACGTGGTCTTGCAGATCATTGAGGTGCGAGCGGCGATGCGCGGGGCCAGGCGAGGGGGGGCATGAGCGTGGAGCAGGCTGCCGGGCATGGCCCGGTCGAGCAGGGCGCGGGCGAGCCGTTCAACGCCGGCGAATCGATCTTCCATCACATCGGCGACTCCGGCACGCTGGAGCTGCCGTTCGTCGGGGAGGTCCACCTGCCGGTCCTGCGCCTCGGCCCTTATCATCTGGCGATCACCAAGCACGTCGTGATGATGTGGGTGGCCTGCGCCATCATCCTGGCGCTGATGTGGCTCGCGACCCGCCGGCGCTCTCTCGTCCCGAAGGGGATCCAGACGGCGATGGAGATGATCGTCGTCTTCGTGCGCGACGAGCTGGCGCGCAAGAACATCCCGCAGCATGCCGACCGCTTCGTTCCGTACCTGCTCAGCACCTTTATTTTTATCTTGATCTGCAACCTGCTCGGGATGTTCCCGTACGCGGCGACCGCCACCGGCAACATCGGGGTCACCGCCGGCCTGGCCACGATGGCCTTCATCATGGTGCAGATGGCCGGGATCCGCGAGCATGGCTTCGCGGGGCACTTCAAGAACCTGGTGCCTCACGGAGTGCCGGTCTGGCTGCTGCCGATCATGATCCCGGTGGAGTTTCTGGGGCTGATCACCAAGCCGTTTGCCCTCTGCGTGCGGCTGTTCGCCAACATGATCGCGGGCCACGTCGTGATCCTGGCGCTCATCAGTCTGGTGTTCATCCTGAAGCAGGCCTGGGTCGGGTTCGTTCTGTCGGTGCCGTTCGCGCTGTTCATCAGCAGCATCGAGCTTCTGGTCATCTTCCTGCAGGCCTACATCTTCACGATGCTGGCGTCGCTGTTCATCGGTATGTCGGTTCACCCGTCGCACTAAACGTCCAAGGAGGATTGAGGCATGGAAATGGGCAGCTCGTTGGCGCATTTCGCGGCAGGCATCGGGGCTGGGCTCGCCGTCATCGGCGGCGCGGCGGGAAACGGCCGTCAGGCCGCCCCCGCGATGGAAGGTTCGGCCCGGCAACCTCAAGTCGCAGGTGAAATCCGCACCACGATGATCATCGCCGCGGCCCTGATCGAGGGCGTGACGCTGTTCGCCGAGGTCGTCTGCATCCTGCTCGCGCTGAAGTAAGGGGACGCTAAAGATGGGCAGCAGCCTGATCACACCGGACCCCGGCACGATCCTCTGGACGATGATCACCTTCGTCATCCTGGCCGCCCTCCTGGGCCGGTTCGCCTGGAAGCCGCTCCTCGCGACCCTGGCCGAGCGCGAGCGGACCATCCGGGAGGCGCTCGAACAGGCCCAGAAGGCGCGCGCCGATTCGGAGGAGATGCTGCGCAGGAACCAGGAGATCCTGGCCGGCGCGCGGCGCGAGACGGCCGCCCTCCTCGAACAAGGGAAGCGCGAGGCGGAAGGACTGCGGGGCGAAATCCTGGCGCAGGCCCGCAAGGAGGCCCAGACCCTCGTGGAGCAAGGGAAAAGGCAGGTGCTCTACGAGCAGAAGCAGGCGATGGAGCAGGTCCGCAGCCAGGTGGCCGATCTGGCGCTGCGGGCGGCCGAACGACTGATCTCTCGGGTGCTCGACGAGCCTAAGCACCGCGATCTCCTGGACGAGTACGTGAGCCAGCTTTCGACGCTGCCGGGGGACCGCAGCCTGTCCGAGTGAAGGGTAGGGGGCCTGGTGATTCGAGTTCCGGTCCGGCTGCGCCGGACCCTCGATGAGTCCTACGAAATCCGCATCGGGCGCAGCCTGGGGCCGCGCCTGTCGGTCGATCTGCGCCGCGCCCGCCACGGCCGGCGCTACATTGTCGTCACCGACTCCCATCTGCATGCCACGCACGGCGAGGCGCTCCTGGCGACCTTCCGCCGGCGCGGTCTGACGGCCGATCTGATCTCGTTCCCGGCGGGGGAGGGAAGCAAGACGAGACGGGTGAGGGACGAGATCGAGGACGGCATCATCGAGCTCGGCGCCGGCCGGGACACGGCGCTGGTGGCGCTCGGGGGCGGCGTGGTCGGCGACCTGACCGGCTTCGTGGCGGCGACCTTCAATCGCGGCATTCCCTATATCCAGATCCCGACCACGCTGATCGGCATGGTCGACTCGGCGATCGGCGGCAAGACCGGCATCAACCACCGCGCCGGCAAGAATTTCCTCGGCGCCTTCCATCAGCCAGCCGCGGTCTACATCGACGTCGACTACCTCACCGGACTGCCGGATCGCCACTTCAGCTCCGGCATGGCCGAGGTGGTCAAATGCGGCGTCATCGCCGACCGCGGCCTGTTCCAGCTACTGGAGACCGATCTCGAACGCGTCATGCGCCGCGATACCGACCTGATGCCGGGGATCATCGAGGCCTGCTGCCGGATCAAGGCCAAGGTGGTCGCCGACGATCCGCAGGAGTCGAACCGTCGCAAGATCCTCAACTTCGGCCATACCATCGCCCACGCCATCGAGACGCTGTCGGGCTACAGGATGGCCCACGGGGAGGCGGTCTCGATCGGCATGATCGCCGAGGCGCGCATCGCCCAGAGGGCCGGGCTCCTGCCGGTGAGAGCCACGCAACGAATCGAACGGCTGGTGGAGCGCATCGGCCTGCCGACCTCGATCCCGGACTCGATGACCCCGATGGCGATCCTCGCCGTGGCGCGGCGGGACAAGAAGGCGCGCCTCGGCAAGATCACCTACGCGCTTCCGGCCCGGATCGGCGCCATGGCGAACATTCGCGGCGACTACAGCCTGAGCGTCGAAGACGCCATCGCTTACGAAGTGATCCAGGAGATGCGCCAGCCCCGGCCGCGCGGCCGGGCACGCCTGCTGCCGGCCACGCCGTCGGCCTGATCGTGCCGTCAAATTCTTGTCATTCCCGCCGCGACTTGCGATATCGCCCATCCTTCATATATTGGGTCGAGAACAGCGCCCCGTCTCGATCCCGGCGGATGCCGGGGGGTCGGGTGGTGGAGGAGGACGCGCATGGTCTCTCACCCTGCAGCCAAACGATCCGCCGATCCCGGCGCGGAGATGACGGAGCTCGTGGCCACCGGTGCCGCGCTCCTCATTGTTGACGAGCAGGGTCATGTGTTGCGCGCTTCCGGCTGGCAGGAGATGCTGGGCGATCCGGCTCCGCACCGGCTTCCCGCCGAGGGCGCGGGGTCGGCGGAGCTGTTCGGAACGATGGCCGAAGCCGCGCAGGAATCGCGCCGCCTCGGCGCGGTGGTCCGGCGCTACGTCAGCGTCAGCCTCGAGCGGCGGCGCTCCTATGCCGTGTTCGCCGGGCCGCTTCCGGAGCCGGGCCGCGCGGCCTCGATCGCCATCCTCGTCTCCGAGATCACCGACGCCTATCAGGCGGGGCCCCAGGAGGGCGAAACGATCCGCGAGCTCGGTCATGACTTGAGGACTCCGCTCACCTCGATGAGCGGCGCGGTGGAGATCCTCCAGATGGGCCGCCTCGGGACGCTCTCCCCGGAGCAGGCGAAGCTCATCGGCATGCTGCAGCAGGGAATCGATCTGATGCTGTCGCTGATCGATCGGGCGACGACGCCCTATCGCATGGCGGCGGCGCGGGCCGCAGGCAGCGTCCCCGGGACGATCCCGGGGGATGGGATGCTGCGATGACCGGCACGATCCTGGTCGCAGACGATTCGCCGAACATCCGCGAAATCCTGAAGATGAACCTCGAGAACCTCGGTTACCACGTCCTGTTGGCCGAGGACGGCGAGCGGGCCATGGAGCAGTTCGCCTCCGGCCACCCCGACCTGATGATCGTCGACGTCATGATGCCGAAGGTCAACGGCTTCCAGATTTGCCGCAAGGTGAAATCGAACCCGCAGACCCAGGGGACGCCGGTGATCCTGCTGACGGCCCGCAGCCAGCAGGAGGATGTCTTCTGGGGCAAGGACTGCGGCGCCGACGAGTACCTGACCAAGCCATTCAGCACCGCGGAGCTCGAGAAGACCGTGCAGCGGCTGCTCAAGCGGCGGCAGGATCAGCAGTCGGCCGGCGCCGGCGGCGTGCATGAGGATCTGCGGCGGCGCCGCGCCCGGTCGACCGACAGCCATCTGGTCGTGCTCGAGTGGGATCCGAGGGCGCTCGACATCTTCCGCAAGAAGTATGGCGAAATCAAGTTCAGCGCCATGCAGGGCGCCCTGCGCGGGGCCGCCGAGCGCTTCCTCGAGGAGAAGAAGGACCCCGGCCCGGTCGACATGCACGAAACCCACGGCGTGGCGCTGGTGCTTTCGGGGACCCCCCAGGAGGCGCTGAAGAGCGGCCAGGATCTCGCGGCCCGCCTCAATACTCTTGCGGGAACCTGCTACACCTCGGACGACTGGGCGCGCGGCCATATCCCGTTCCGCAATCCGCGCACCGGCGAGGAAGAGAACCTCCCGATCCTCTCCTTCACGGCCCGCATCGACGACGAACGCCCTGCCTGAGGTTGATAGAGCCCGGCGCGCTCTGCTAATGTCCCGGGGAACCTTCCGGAGGACCTGATGAAGATCATCCTGCTCGGGGACATCCATGGGAACCTGCCGGCGCTCGAGGTCGCGCTGCGCGAAGCTCGCGCCGAGGGGTACGACATGATCTGTCACACCGGGGATCTGGTCGGCTTCGCTCCCTTCCCGGACGAGACGGTGGAGCGGATCCGCGCGGCGCGCATCCCGGGAGTGCGCGGCGATGTCGACGACAGCCTGGTCAGGGGCACGAGCACGATCGGCAGCGTCACGCGCGATCCGGCCGGCCCGCCCTTCGAGGACAAGGCCTATGCCTGGACGCTGGCGCACACCTCGGCAGGCTCGTCGGCGTTCCTCGGCAATCTGCCGTTCGAGCAACGCCTCGATGCGGGCGGGCGGCAGGCCCTCCTGGTGCACGCCTCGCCCATCGACGCCACCACCTGCCTGTGGGAGGACCGCGACGAGGATTTCCTGCGCGGGATGGGCGAGGCGGCCGACGCGGACATCCTGCTGTTCGGCCACACGCATCGCCCCTACCACCGGATCGTCGACGGACGTCACTTCATCAACGCCGGCAGCGTCGGCTACCCTCAGGATCACGACACGCGCACCGGGTATGCCGTGGTGAAAACCAACGGCAGCGTCGAGGTGCAATACCGGCGCTTCCCATACGATACCGTCCGGCTGCTGACGGTGGCCGCGGCGCGACGTTTTCCTCCCGAAGCCGCGAAGCGTTTCGGCGCCTGAATGCGGCCGTCTCGGGCACTAAACGATTGATGGCGCAGGAGATGGGCCAGAAAGTGCCGTCCGGCGGCTGGTTTGACAGCCCCGATCCCCGACACTAAAATACTCTGCGGCCGTAACTTACGCCGACAGGATAGGTGTCCTGCCGGGCACGCTTTCCCGGAGCATGGTGGCCGATGAGCCTCACCAAGCTGGGCCGCTTCGAGATCGTTCGCGAAATCGGCAGGGGGGCGATGGGCCAGGTCTTCCTGGCCAGCGATCCGAAGATCCAGCGCCAGGTGGCGATCAAGACGATCGTCCTGCCGCCCGGGACCTCCGCCGAGGAGGCGCACGAGACCAGCCAGCGTTTCCTGCGCGAGGCGCAGGCGGCGGGCAAGCTCCTTCATCCCAACATCGTCACCATCTTCGACGTCGGCGAGGATAACGGCGTCACCTTCATCGCCATGGAGTTCATCGAAGGCGAGACCCTGGAGAAATTCACCAAGCCTCAGACTCTCCTGCCGCTGGCGCGGGTCCAGGATCTGATCGGGCAGGCCGCCGCGGCCCTCGACTACGCGCACCAGAATCACGTCGTCCATCGAGACATCAAGCCGGCGAACTTGATGATGCTCAAGGACGGAACGCTGAAAGTCACCGACTTCGGCCTGGCGAAGAACCCTTCGGCCAACCTCACTCAGGCGGGAGTGCTGCTCGGGACGCCGTCGTACATGTCGCCCGAGCAGATCCAGGGGCGCGATCTGGACGGGCGCAGCGATCTGTTTTCCCTCGGAGTGGTGCTGTACGAGATGTTGACCGGCGTGCGGCCCTTCGAAGGGGATTCGATCTCGACCATCATCTACA
>JBGPLZ010000069.1:0-19055 GCA_041486695.1 Acidobacteriota bacterium
ATCGCCAAGAACTCGCACGAGTACCGCCCGCTCGGCCTCGGCTATGCGAACCTCGGGGCGCTGCTCATGAGCCGTGGCCTGGCGTACGACTCGGACGCCGGACGCGACTACGCCGCGGCGATCACCGCCGTGCTCACGGGCGAGGCCTACATCCAGTCGGCGCGGATCGCCGAGAAGATGGGACCGTTCATCGGCTACGAGAAGAATCGCGAGCCGTTCCTCCGCGTGCTGAAGAAGCACGGCGCCCAGGTCACGAAGATCGACTCGGCGCACGTGCCGCTCGATCTCAATCAGGCGGCTCGCGACTGCTGGGAGGAGGCCTGCGCTCTCGGCCAGAAGCACGGCATCCGCAACGCCCAGGCGACCGTCATCGCCCCGACCGGCACGATCGCCTTCATGATGGACTGCGACACGACCGGCATCGAGCCCGACATCGCGCTTGTCAAGTACAAGAAGCTGGTCGGCGGGGGCATGTTGAAGATCGTCAATCAGACGGTCCCGAAAGCGCTGGATCGCCTCGGCTACTCCGAGCAACAGGTCAAGGAGATCCTCGAGTCGATCGACGAGAACGAGACCATCGAGGGGGCGCCGCACCTCAATGACGCACACCTCAGCGTCTTCGACTGCGCCTTCCGGCCGCTGCGTGGCGCGCGCAGCATCGCGTACATGGGTCACGTCAAGATGATGGGCGCGGTGCAGCCGTTCGTCTCCGGGGCGATCTCGAAGACGGTCAACGTGCCCTCCGACGTCACCGTGGACGAGATCATGGAGGCCTTCCTCCAATCCTGGAAGCTGGGCCTCAAGGCGGTGGCGATCTACCGCGACGGGTGCAAGCGGACCCAGCCGCTCTCCACCAGCAAGGACTCGGCCAAGGTCAAAATCGAGGCCGCGCCGGGGGTCGGCGTCGCGATCGCCGCGCCGCCGCGCGCGGTGCGCCGGCGGCTGCCGGTCGAGCGCCGCGCCATCACCCACAAATTCTCGATCGCCGGGCATGACGGCTACATCACCGTCGGCATGTACGAGGACGCCCAGCCGGGCGAGATCTTCCTGGTGATGGCCAAGGAGGGGAGCGTCGTCTCCGGGCTGATGGACTCCTTTGCCACCGCCGTATCGCTGGCGCTGCAGTATGGCGTGCCGCTCCAGGTTCTGGTCGACAAGTTCAGCCACGTCCGCTTCGAACCGTCGGGCTTCACCAACAATCCCGAGATTCCGATCGCCAAGTCGATCGTCGATTACATCTTCCGCTGGCTGGCCTCGAAGTTCCTGGCGAAGGACCAGCAGATCGCGGTCGGCATCCATGTCAGGGAAGCCAAGGAAGGAGCCGGGGCGGGGCATGCCACGGCCGCGAACCCGCTTCCGGTGAGTCTCGTGCCCGGGCCTTCGACCACCGGCCGCGCCGGTGGCGTCGGGCCGGCGTCGGTCGGCGCCGCCGGCTTCGATGCTTCCCCGCCGCTGCTCGCCTTCCGCCCGGACGAGGACGCGCCTCCCTGTCCCGACTGCGGTTCGATCATGGTCCGCAACGCCGCCTGCTACAAGTGTCTCAACTGCGGCACCACCAGCGGCTGCTCGTGATCGCGGGGTCGCATCGCTGAGCCAGGAAGGCGGCCAGACAGCCGCCCCGTAGCGCACGCTCGCGGGCCATTTTCAATCACAACCTCTTGTGCCGCCTTGCCCTGCCCTCCGCGGGACATTATTTATATGCCGGCCAGGGCCCTCGGGCCCGGGACCGGAGAGGAGATCACGACCCGCGTATGGCCAAGCCGCGCACGGCAGCGAGAAAGTCCCCGGAGCCCTTCGAAGCGGCGCCGGAGACCGGGATCACGAGCGGCAACGAAATCGACTACCGGCGGCTGTTCGAGGAGATCCCCATCGGCGTCTTCCGAACCAGCCCCGACGGGCGCATTCTCGACGCCAATCCCGCCATCCTGCAGATGTTCGGTTATCACGACCTGCGCTCGTTTCTGGAGGCTAACGCCGCCGATCTGTACGCGGACCCGGAAGAACGCGGCCGCTGGCGGGATCAGATCGAGCGCGACGGGACCCTGCGGGACGTCGAGCTGCGCTTCAGGAAGCGTGACGGCAGCGTCTTCTGGGCTAGCTTCAGCGTCCGGGTGGTGCGCGATCGGGACGGACGGCCCCTTCACTATGAAGGAGCCACCATCGACATCAGCAGCCGCAAGCGCACCGAGCAGACGCTGCGCGACAATCAGGCGCGGCAGGCGCTCCTGAGCAACATCTCAGCGGGCGTGACCTCCGGGCTGTCGATGGAGGACATCATTCGTCGTACGCTCCTGACCATCAGCCGCAAGGTCCCGAGCCTGCGGGTCGCCTATTCGACCATCGACAGCGATGGCCGCCTGGCGGTGATCCAATCCTTTCAACCGGATGGAATGCCCGACCTCACCGGCGTCACGGCCGATCTGAAGGCCGCTCCCGACTATCTCGCCGCCCTGGAGAGCAAGCGGCCGGTCATCGTGCGGGACGTCGACCAGGATCCGCGCCTGGCGCCGCTCGCGCCGGCGCTGCTCCAGGGAGGGGCCCGCGCGGTGCTTCACATGCCGGTGCGACACACCGACAGGCTGGCGGGCCTGCTGTGCTTCGAGGCGCCGTCGCCGCAAAGCTGGAGCGAGCATGAGATCGCCACCCTCAAGGATGTCGGCGATTACCTCGCCGTGGCCGTCAAGAACGCCCTCACCGAAAGCGAGCGGCGCCAGGAAGAGGTGCGGCGGCAGCAGAGCGAGCAGCAGTTCCTGCAGTCGCAGAAGATGGAGTCGGTCGGCCGCCTGGCGGGCGGGATCGCCCACGACTTCAACAATCTTCTCACGGTCATCAATGGCCAGGCGGAGATGGTGATGGTTCAGCTCCGCGAGGGGGATCCCCTGCGCCATACGCTCCTCGAGATCCAGAAGGCGGGTGACCGGGCCGCCGGCCTCACCCGCCAGCTCCTGGCCTTCAGCCGGAAGCAGGTCCTGCAGCCGCGGATCCTGAATGTGAACGATGTGGTCTCCGAGATGGACAAGATGCTGCGCCGCGTCATCGGGGAGGACATCGACCTGGTCAACGCGCTCCGACCGTCGCTCTGGAGAGTGAAGGCCGATCCCGGCCAGCTCGAGCAGGTGATCATGAACCTCGTCGTCAACGCCCGTGATGCCATGCCCCAGGGCGGCAAGATCGTCGTCGAGACGGCCAACGTGGAGCTCGACGAGTCGTACGCCAGCCGTCACATGCCGCTCAAGTCGGGCCCGTACGTCATGCTGGCGCTCAGCGACACCGGCACCGGGATCAGCCGGGAGGTCCAGGACCACATCTTCGAGCCGTTCTTCACCACCAAGGCACAGGGAAAGGGAACGGGCCTGGGGCTGTCGACGGTCTACGGCATCGTCAAGCAGAGCGGCGGCTGCATCTGGCTCTACAGCGAGCCCGGCCGCGGAACGACCTTCAAGATCTATCTGCCGCGCGCCGACGAAGAGTTGGTCGCCGAGTCGGTCGGCAAGACGCGCCCGCTGCCAAGCAAGGGCACCGAAACGCTCCTGTTGGTCGAGGACGAGGACGTGGTGCGCTTCCTGACGCGGGAGATCCTGTTGCGTCAGGGATACACGGTTCTCGAGGCGAGCCGGGGCGACGAGGCGATCCGGATCTGCAGCCGCCACACCGGTCCAATACAGCTCATGGTCACCGATGTCGTGATGCCGGGAATGAGCGGCCCGCAGCTCGCCAGGGCACTGCAGTCGATCCGCCCCGACATGAAGGTGCTGTACGTCTCCGGGTACACCGATGATGCCATCGTGCACCACGGCATCCTCAGTTCCGGCCTGGCATTCCTGCAGAAGCCGTTCACTCCGGAGGCGTTGGCGCGCAAGGTGCGCGAGGTTCTGGAGAAGGAAGGCGGGGCGCCGCAGCGCTGACGCCCGGTCAGGCGCGCCGGAACGGGTGGAAGTGATCGAGGGGACCCGTGCCCCGGCCGATATCGGGGGCGGAGCGCAGGGCGGCGGTCAGGTATTCCTTGGCGCGTGCCACGGCGTCGAGGGGTGGCAGGCCGTGGGCGAGGTACGCGGTGATCGCCGCCGAGAAGGTGCAGCCGGTTCCGTGCGTGGAGCGCGTCCGGATGCGCTCCTCCTTGAGCTCCTGGAACTCCTTCCCGTCATAATAGAGATCGACGGAGTTCGGTCCTTCCAGGTGTCCTCCCTTGATGACCACTCGCGGTACGCCGAGATCGAGGATGCGGCGCGCGGCCTCGCGCATCGCTTCCATGTCGCCGATCCGCATCCCGGCCAGGCTCTCGGCCTCGGAGAGGTTCGGGGTGACGATTTCCGCCAGGGGCAGGAGCCGGGCCCCGAGGGCCCGGAGCGCCCCGTCCGCCAGCAACCGGGCACCCGATTTGGAGACGGTCACCGGATCGACGACGAGGTTCGGCAGCCGATTGCGCTTCACGGCGAGGGCGACCGCCTCGATGATCGCCTCGCTCCAGAGCATTCCGGTCTTGGCGGCGTCGACGCCGATGTCCTGCGCCACGGCGTCGATCTGGGCGGCCACGATCTCGGGACGAATCTCCTGGATCTGAGTGACTTCGACGGTGTTCTGGGCCGTGACCGCGGTGATGGCCGAGGTCCCGTAGACGCCGAGCGCTCCGAAGGTCTTGAGATCGGCCTGGATGCCGGCGCCCCCGCCGGAGTCGGACCCCGCGATCGTCAGCGCGCGCTTCATGGCTCCTCCGAATGTGCGGGCGACGAGGCCCTCCGCGCCTCGACGATCTTCCGCTTCAGGGCCCGGCTGGCAGCCGCCATGTCCTCGGCCGAGACCACCGCGGTCACGACCGCCGCCCCGGCGGCGCCGGCGGCGATCACCGCCGCGACGTTGTCGAGATTGAGGCCGCCGATGGCGACCACCGGGATCGACACCGAGCGGACGATGGCCGACAGGCATTCGAGCCCGAGCGCTTCACCGGCGTCCGGCTTCGTGCCCGTCGCGAAGATCGGCCCCACCCCCAGGTAGTCCGCTCCGTCTTTCTCGGCCCGCCGGGCCTCTTCCCTGGTGCCGGCCGAGACCCCGAGGATGATCGGCCGGGCCAGGAGGCGCCTCGCCTCGCGCGCCGTCAGATCCTCCGGTCCGACATGGATGCCGTCGGCCCCGGTCAAGAGCGCCACGTCGACGCGGTCATTGACCACGAACAGGGCCCCGAATTTCCGGGCCAGCGGCTGGATCTCGGCTGCGGAGCGACATAAGTTCATGGCCGGGGACGACTTGTCCCTCAGCTGGACGGCGTCCGCCCCGCCTTCGAGAGCAGCCCGGGCGATCTCGAGAGGGGACCGTCCGCGGGACAGGACGACGTCGGTGATGACGTAGAGGTCGTACCGGGGCCAACCCGGGATCATCGTCGCTCCGACAGGAGAGTCGATTCTATCACCATGGCGGGAACCGACCTGAGCCGAATCGAGGAGACGACCCGCGAGGCTGAGCCTGCCTCGGCCCGGGCGGAGCCACCGACGCCGCCCCCGGCGAGCGGCGGGCTTCCCATCCGGCTGGAGTCCCTTCAAGAAATGCAGGCCGCCCTCCAGGTCGAGGACGTGCCCGAGGAGATTCTGAGGGCCGGAGTCGTCGCCGCGGTCGAGATCCTGGGCGCCGATCGCGGCATCGCCCTTCTGGAGGCGCTCGCCGGCAGTCCGGAGATCCGCTGCGGCTGGGGCGAAGGCCATCGGCTCGCGCGGCACGAGGTCGAGATCCTGTCGCGCAGCCTCGAGCCGGAGCTCGGGCCGCTTCGGAAGGGGCAGGTCGCGCGGGTCCTGCTTGCGTCCGATCCGGACCGGGTCGGCGCCGGCGACGACGCCCGTGCGGTGGCCGAGACGGTTGGGGACGATACCACCGGCGAGCCGTCGGCCACCCTGCAGTCGCGGCGGCTCGGATCGATCCTGGCGCAGGCGATCGGCAGCGGTGCCGGCCGGCGCGGCGTCCTGATCCTGGCGCGGCAGGAACGCACGCCCTTTTCGCGCGAATCGATCCTGCTCGCCGAGCTCCTGGCCAACCAGATCGCCGTCCACCTGGAACGGGCGCGCCGCACCACGGAGGCCCACCGCGCCACCGATCGCGTCCAGGAGGAAGTCGAGAGCGCCACGCGGGATCTGCGGACGCGCAACCGAGAGCTCCTCGCTCTCAACGCCGTGGCCGCCACCGCCACGCCGTCGTTCGATCTCGACCGGCAGATCGAGGCGGCGCTGACCAAGGCGGCGGAGGCGACCGGACACGCCGCCGGCGCCGTCTATCTTCTCGAGTCGGACGCCGAAGGAGGGGAGACGCTGCGCTTCGCGCGCGGCGTCGGGGCCGGGCCCTACCTCGACTGGGCACGGGCGCAGACCGGTGAGCAGGACGGGGGTCTCGCCGGCCGCGTCCGGCGGACCGATCGCCCCGTGGCCCTCGCCGACCTGACAGCCGACCCGAACCTCGCCGCCGGCCCGGCGCTCGCGGCGGCCGGGTATCGCGGTCTCCTGGCTCTGCCGATGCGAGCCCGCGGGCGCACCATCGGCGTCATGGAGCTGTTGGCGGACGCGGTGCGCTCCTACGGCGACGACGACGTGAGCCTGGCCCAGGCGGTGGCCGACCAGGTCGGCTTCGCGGTCCAGAACACGCGGCTGTTCTCCGACATGATGCGCTACAGTCTCGAGCTCGAGGGACGCGCCGAGGCGCGCACTCGAGAGGCCGAGGCGAAAGACCGGCAGCTGCGGGCCCTGCTCGGAGTGATCGAGACGGCGGCGCTGGCGGCCGGATCGGAAGCGCTGTTCGACAGCGCCCTGGCACGGGTGCTGGGTCTGTGCGGCGCGGACAGCGGCGCGGCGCACCAGTTCGAAGCCTCCTCGCGTCTCCTGCGGCTGCGGGCGCAGCGCGGTTTGCCGCGCGAGGTCCTGGACGCGATCGGCATCATGAAGCACGGCGATCCGTTGATCGGACGCGCGGCCGATACCGGCGAGATGGTCACCGGGTCCGAGCTGACCGAAGGGATGGAGGGGCTCGAGGGAGCGCTGGCGCGCGCCGGCCTGCGCTACGCCGTGGCGGTCCCGCTGCGCTCCCGCCGGGGGTTGCACGGGGTGATGACGATTCTGGCGCGCCAGGAGCTGACTCTGGGGCAGGAGGAGCGCGCCTTCCTGATCGCGCTCGGGGATCTTATCGGCATGGCGATCGAGGGGGCGCGGTCGCACGCCTCGGGCGGAGCCAGGGATCCAGAGCCGATCCCCTCCGACGCGCCGGACGGCGACAGCACCACGGAAGACGAGTCGCGCCCGGTGGCGATCCCGGCCCGTCTGGTGCAGAGCCAGAAGATGGAATCGATCGGCACGCTCGCGGGCGGCATCGCCCACGACTTCAACAACATCCTCGGCGCGATCATGGGGTATGCGAGCTACATACGCAGCCTGGTCAGCGCCGACAACCCGATCCACCGGCAGGCCACGACGATCGAGGCGCAGGCGCAGCGCGCCGCCGATCTGACCAGGCAGCTCCTGGCGTTCGCCCGCGGCGGGCAGTACCGCCTCGAGCCGGTCGATCTCAACCAGACGGTCGCCGAAACCGTCTCGTTTCTCTCCAAGAGCGTCGACCGGAACATCAGCCTCGAGGTGCACACCGAGCCCGACCTGCCGTCAATCGATGCGGACGCCGGACAGATGAAGCAGGTCCTGCTGAACGTCGCGGTCAACGCCAAGGAGGCGTTGCCGCAGGGAGGGCGGATCATCTTCGAGACCCGCATCGCCCACCTCGATCGGGAGTTCATCCGCTCCTGCCCCGATATGAAGCCGGGCGATTACGTCGAGATCGTCGTCGGCGATACCGGCACCGGCATGCCCCCGGAGGTGGCCGACCGCATCTTCGAGCCCTTCTTCACCACCAAACCGGCGGGGGAGGGGACCGGGCTCGGCATGGCGGCCGTCTACGGTATCGTGAAGAACCATCGCGGGCACGTTGTGGTGAGCAGCACTCCGGGGATCGGGACCACGGTGCGGATCTACCTGCCGACCGGCGGGCGAGACGCCGTCCGGCCCGAGGAAAGCAGCGCTCCGGCGCCGCGTCCCGTGTCGCGCCCGGTCGCAGACTCCGCCCCGCCCCCCGTGCCGGCGCCGGTCAAGACCATCCGTCCGGCGCCCCTGCCGGTCGCCGATGCGCCGCCGACCGAGACCCGACTGCCGGGCGCGCCGCGGATCCTGGTGGTCGACGACGAGGAGGCGATCCGCGACATGAGCCGCGACATCCTGCTGCTGCGCGGCTACCAGGTCGTCCTCGCCAAAGATGGCGTCGAAGGACTCGATCTCTACCGCAGGAACTGGGGGCGGATCGACCTCGTGCTTCTCGACATGGTGATGCCCCGGCTGGGAGGCCTGGAGACCTTCCGCCGGCTGCGCGGCATGGACCGGGAGGCGCGCGTCGTGCTCTGTTCCGGGTACAGCCACAACGATCCGGCGCAGCAAGCCATCAAGGAAGGGGCCCTCGGACTTCTCACCAAGCCGTACAGCATGACGGAGCTCTTGGCCTGGGTCGAGCGGGTCGTCGGGCGGCCGCCCGACACCGAAGCGTCTCCCCGCGTCCCCGCGTCGTAGAATCGACATCCAGTTGGTGCCACTCCCCCGCGCGCCCGGGAACTTTCCGCGCGCCCGGGTGTCGAACCGCTCCGGAAGACATTGAAGAAGGAGAGCCGATGAGACAGGCGTTCGTCGTGGTGGTTTGCGCCGCGGTCGTGGCGACCGCGACCGTGGCGGCCGAGGAGGCCTCCCGTCCGCAGCTCACGATCTACAACCAGAATTTCGCCCTCGTGAAGGAGATGCGCAGCTTCGTGCTTCGGGAGGGGGTGAACGAGGTGCGGGTCACCGACGTCACCTCTCAGCTCGAGCCGGAGTCGGTCGTACTGCGGGATCCGGGGGACCCGAAGGGACTCCGGATCCTCGAGCAGAACTACGAAGGGGATCCGCTGAGCGAAGGGTTCCTGCTGCGGCAGTACGAAGGAAAGACCCTGGCATTCGAGGTGCGTAATCCGGCGACCGGCAAGCCGGAGATCAGGACCGGGCGGGTGATCCGCAGTGGCTACGTTCCGCACCAGAACGCCTGGCAGATCTTCGGCGGCGAGTTCGCGGCGCGCCAGCAGGCGATCCTGTCCGGAGGCGGCGGCTCGCCGATCATCGAAGTGGACGGGAAGCTGCAGTTCTCGCTGCCGGGGCAGCCGCTGTTCGAGGCGCTCTCCGCCGACGCCATCCTCAAGCCGACCGTTCTCTGGAAGCTCGACGCCGATCGGGCCGGCACCCGGCAGGTGGAGTTCTCCTATCTCACCGGGGGCCTGCGCTGGGAGGCGACCTACAACGTCGTGGCGCCGGAGCGCGGCGACCGCTTCGACTTGGTCGGCTGGGTCACCCTCGAGAACGAGAGCGGCAGCGAGTTCAGGGAGGCGCAGGTGAAGCTCATGGCGGGCGAGGTGAGCAAGCTTGCGCCGTCGATGCCGTTGGCCTCGGCCATGGGGATGATGAAAGCGGCTCGGGAGGATGCCGGGCCGGCCGTCACCGAGAAGGCGTTCGACGAGTACCACCTCTACACCCTGCAGCGGCCGACCACGCTGCGCGACCGCGAGATCAAGCAGGTCGAGTTCTGCCGCGGCAACGACATCCCCGCCGCCCGGCTGTATGTCTACGACGGGGCCCAGGTCGCCGCCTATGGCGGCTGGGACCCGGTCTCGATCCGCACCAACCCGCAGTACGGCAGCGAGAGCAACAGCAAGATCTTCACCATGCTCGAATTCACCAACAGCAAGCAGGCGGGGCTGGGGATGCCGTTGCCGAAGGGAACGATGAAGATCTACCGCGCCGACAGCGACGGCCGCCGCGAATTCATCGGCGAGAACGCCATCGACCACACGCCCGCCGACGAGAAGGTGCGCCTCTATCTCGGGAACGCCTTCGATCTGGTGGGAGAGCGGCGCCAGACCAGCTACGCGGTCGACACCAGCAAGCAGACGGCCGACGAGACGTTCGAGATCAAGCTGCGGAACCACAAGAAGGAGACGGTCGAGATCCGCGTCGTCGAGCACCTCTACCGCTGGGTGAACGGGAAGATCGCAGTCTCCTCCGACCCCTACCTCAAGACCGACGCCCGCACCATCGAGTTCCGGGTGAAGGTGCCGGCCGACGGCGAGAAGGTGGTCACCTACCGCGCCCACTACTCCTGGTGAGCGGGCCCTGGCTCAAGGCATGAGCTTCCGCCGGACGAGTCCGACGATGCGCCTGCGGATGAGATCGCGAACCCGTCGGAACGATTCCAGGCGATCCTCCTCATCGAGCCCCGGGACGGCGGGGTCCGGAATCGATTCGTGGATCTGCGCCCGGGCGCCGGCAAAAGCCGGGCACGCCGCGTCGGCGGCGTCGCAGACGGTCACCACGAGATCGAACGTCTCGCCCCAGAATCGCGACAGTGGCTTGCTCGAGTGCCCCGAGATATCCACCCCCGCCTCCGCCATGACCCGAGCCGCCAAGGGATGCACGACGGAAGGGTGGGTCCCGGCCGAGACCACCTCGATCAGGTCACCCAGATCGTGCCGCACCCACCCTTCGGCCATCTGCGATCGGCAGGAGTTCCCGGTGCACAGAACCAGGACCCGCTTCTTAGAGCCCATGGGCAGCCCCCTCGACCGGCTTTCGCAGCCACAGCGCCACATGCACCAGGCCGAGCATGACCGGGACCTCGACCAGCGGGCCGATCACGGCGGCGAAGGCGGCGCCCGAGCCGATGCCGAACACGGCCACCGCGACCGCGATGGCGAGCTCGAAGTTGTTGCTCGCGGCCGTGAAGGCCAGCGTCGTCGTCTGCGCTTCGCTGGCGCCCGCGGCCCGGCCGAGCGCGAAGCTCACCAGGAACATCAGCACGAAATAGGCCAACAGGGGCGCAGCGATGCGCAGCACGTCGCCCGGGGCCCTGACGATCGCCTCTCCCTTCAGGCTGAACATCAGGAGGACGGTGAACAGCAGCGCGAGCAGCGACAGCGGGGCGATTTTCGGCAGAAAGGAATGCTCATACCAGAGCGGGCCCATGGTCCGCGCCAGAACCAGGCGGCTCGCGACCCCGGCCACGAATGGCACGCCCAGGTACAGCATGACGCTCTGGGCGATCTGGGCCATGCTCACCGCGACGAGCGTGCCCGCGATCCCGAACCGGGGCGGCAGGACGGCGAGGAAGAACCAGGCGTAGAAGCCGTAGGCGATCACCTGGAAGACGCTGTTGAAAGCAACCAGCCCCGCCGCGTACTCTGCATCGCCGCCCGCCAGATCATTCCAGACGATCACCATGGCGACGCAGCGGGCCAGGCCGATCAGGATCAGCCCGGTCATGTACTCCGGCCGGTCGCGGAGAAAGAGGATCGCCAGCAGGAACATGAGAATCGGTCCGAGCACCCAGTTCTGCAGCAGGGAGAGCCCGAGGACCTTGCGATCGCGAAACACCTCCCCGATGAATTCGTACCGCACCTTGGCGAGAGGCGGATAGATCATCAGGATGAGCCCCGCTGCGATCGGGACATTGGTCGTTCCGAACCGAAAGCGGTCCAGGAACGCGCCGAGCCCCGGCAGGAGGGCGCCCAGCGCCACCCCGATCCCGATCGCCGCCAGGATCCAGAGAGTCAGGTAGCGGTCGAGAAACCCCAGGCGCTTCACGGCCGCGGCGCTCCCGGGCGTCGCCGGCGGTTCACCGGGGGGCGGGGCGGACAGCAGGTGACGAGCTTCGTCACTTTCGGATGGCCGACCCTGCTACGATCGGCGTCGACCCGCGGATCGTCCCGCAATGAGGCGTCGAGAAGCCGCACGAAACCATGGCGGAGGTCGCCTGCCCTGGACGCGGCGAGGCTGTAGAAAGTCCACTTGCCTCGCTGCTCGTTCTCGACGAGACCCGCGTGCTTGAGCAGGAAGAGGTGCTTGCTGATGGTCGACTGGGGAAGGCCCAGGACCTCCACGAGCTGGCATACGCACAGCGTCTGGTCGCGGAGCAAGGTCAGGATTCGCAGGCGCGTCCCGTCCGCGGCTGCCTTGAGGAGTGTCTCGATGTCTCGAAGCATGCCCGGCCTCTCCTCGCTAAATCATCATATCGCGATGTAATGATATGAGCGAGATCGGGAGAAGTCAAGCCCTCGCGCGTACGTTCGGGACCACCCTGGTGCGCGCCCCGATCAGTAGCGGGCGAGGGGCGGCAGGGCGCGCGCCGGGTCGAGCCAGAGCTTCACCGCGGGGTGGGCCAGGACCGCCTCCATGTAGGCGGCGCCGCGCGGCGCGGCGCCGGTCGGCACGCGAAACGCCTTCAATCGCACGATCGCCGGAGCGTACATCGCGTCAACGGCGCCGAACGGCCCGAACAGGAACGCTCCCGCCCCGGGGGCCTTGCGAAGCAGGGCCTGCTCCCAGAACGACAGCATCTCCGCCGCCTCGGCGAGCGCCTCGGCGCCCGGCGGGGGCGGCTCGGGCAAAAAGCAGAGGTTGAACGACATCCCCTCGCGCAGCTTCATGAAGCCGGAGTGCATGGCCGCCGACAGCCAGCGGGCCTGCGCCCTGGCGGCCCGGTCGGCGGGCCAGAGGGCCGGGTGGCGCGGCGGCGGAAAGGCCTCCTCGAGATATTCGATGATGGCGAGGGAGTCGGGCACGACGAGGGCGCCGTGGTGCAGCACCGGCACCTTCCCGGTCGGCGACACCTGCTGCCGCCGGGCGCGATCCTTGTCCTCGCGCAGCGCGATCGTTTTCTCCTCGAACGGCACGCCCTTGAGGTGCAGGGCGACGAAGGCCCGCATCGACCAGGAGGAGATGTTCTTCTCGCCGACATAGAGCACCAGTGGGTCGCTCACCACGTCACCTCATCTTTCGGAGACCCGCTACGGGCGGGGCGTTTCCCAGGGGGTCAGGTTCCAGTCTTTGCGCACCAGGACCCCCTGTCGTCCGTCGCGCGCGCCCCGCTCATAGATCAGCAACGAAGCGTTCTTGACCTCGTCGTGCCGGTCGAGGGCCAGGATCGTCTCCTCGTCCATCCGTTCCAGCAGGTGCCGGAACAGCAGCACCACCACGCTGTGCGTGATCAGCAGCACCCGCCGGCCGGCATAGTCGCGCACCAGCGTGGCGAGCAGGGAGCGCAGGCGCAGGTTGACGTCGGGGAACGACTCGCCTCCGGGTGGCCGGTAGTAGTACTTGCCGATCCGTCGCCGGCGCTCCATCTCCGGGGGATGCTCCACCTCCATGCCGTGCTTCGTCAGCCCCTCGAGGATGCCGAACTCCTTCTCGCGGATCCGCTCCTCGGCCACCAGGCGCGGCTTCGCCTCGAGCTGCTCGAGCACCTGCTCCGCCGTCTGGCGCGTCCTCGCATAGGGTGAGACGAACAGGGTGTCGAACGGGCCATGCTGGTTCAGGTGCGCCCCGGAGAGGCGGGCCTGCTCGCGGCCCCGCTCGGTCAACGGCACGTCGACGTCGCGCATGCCGAGACCGACGTGCGTCTCCTTCGACTGGAGCTTCTCCAGGTACTGGCGGCGCAGGTTGGCCTCGCTCTCGGCATGTCGCATGATGACGAGACAGGACGGCCACTTGACGGTGCGGGGCGCGCTCATGGCGGAACCGACATTCTACACGAGCGGACGCGGTTTGTCCCGGTTGCCCCCGGGGAGCCGGTGCGGGTAGGATCGCGCCCCACGATGCTGCGACGTGACAGGCCTCCGACGTGACCGGCGCCCCCGAGAGGCGCCACGCCCTCCTGATCACGCTGAACTTCGCGTGCGTCTATCTCGTCTGGGGGTCGACCTATCTCGCCATCCGGATCGCCATCCACGATCTGCCGCCGGCGCTGGTGGCCGGCACCCGCTTCACGGTGGCGGGCGCGCTGCTTTTGGCGTGGCTCGCATGGCGCAAGGCTCCGCTTCCGCCCCGCGAGCTTCTCGGGCCGATCGCCCTGACCGGCATGCTCCTGCTGTTCGGGGGGAACTTCCTGGTCACCTGGTCGGAGCAGTACGTGGCCTCCGGCATGGCGGCGGTCATCGTCGCCAACCTGCCGTTTTTCATGGTGACCCTCGAAGCGCTGCGCAAGGACGGCGAGCGCCTCAATCTCATGGGCGTCCTGGGCCTGCTCGTCGGGCTTGCGGGGATGTGGATCCTGGTGGGTCCGAAGATCGCCACGATGGGCGCCGGAGCGGGACTGGGCGGCTTCAAGGGCGAGCTGGCCCTGCTCGGCGCCAATCTCTGCTGGGCCGTCGGGTCGATCTACTCGAAGCACCGGATCAAAGGCGTCGCCCCGCTGATGGCCGGCGCGCTGGAAATGTTGATTGCGGGGATCGCCCTGACGATCCTCGGGCTCGCCCTGGGCGAGGCCGGCCAGTTCCACCCCACGCCGCGGGCCCTGAAGGCGATCGCCTGGCTGGTCGTGGGCGGGTCGCTGCTCGGCTATACCTCCTACCTCTGGCTCCTGAACCACGTGCCGGCCGCCAAGCTGTCGACCTATGCCTACGTCAACCCGGTGATCGCCGTGGCGCTCGGGGCCATCGTGCTCGACGAGCCGCTGTCCCTGCGGATGGCGGTCGGGACCGCGGTCATTTTGGGAGGGGTCGCCGTCGTCAATGTCGCCAAGATCAAGTTCCGTGCGTGAGGAGCTGCGGCGGGGCCTCCGCCGCGCCGGTCACACTTGCCGGGTCCTCTTCCGGATGACCGTCCCCACCTTCATCGTGATGGATCTCCTCAGGCGGCTGGGGGTGATCGCGGCCGTGGGCGCCGCCTGCGCGCCGGCGATGGCCCTGTTCCGGCTGCCGGGGGAGGCGGCGATCGCCGTCCTGCTCGGCTACCTGGTGAACCTCTATACCGCCACCGCGGCCCTCGGCAGCCTGGGCCTGTCGGGCGGCCAGGTGACGACCCTCGGCTTGATGCTCGGTCTGGCCCACACTCTGGTCGTGGAGACCATCGTTCTGCGTGAAGTGCGGGCGCGCTTCTGGCGGCTCCTCCTCTACCGTCTGGGGATGTCGATCCTGGCGGGGCTCGTGGCATCGCGAATCTTCATCGCGGCGGGGCCGTGATGAACGGAGCGGCACCGTGACGGCGGGAGCGGCGCCGGTGGCGGTCGCGATCGAGCTTCTCATCCGGGAGATCTTCGGCGCGGCGCTCGCGGGGGCCTGGTTCTCGCTGAAGATCGCCGCGATCCTGGTCCCGGCGGTCGTCCTCTACGAGCTCCTGGCGCCGCGCCCGATCTTCAAGCGCTGGGGCGCCTGGCTCGGGCCGCGACTGTCCTGGCTCGGAATGTCGCCTCCGTGCACCCTCCCGCTGGCCGCCGGTCTGTTCCTCGGTCTGACCTACGGCGCCGGCATCATCATCCCGATCAGCGAGGAGCGCGGCCTCGATGCGGAGGAGATTCAGAGCGTCGGTCTCTTCCTGGTCAACTGCCACGCGGTGATCGAGGACACGCTTCTGTTCGCGCTGATCGGGGCCCGTGGCCCGGGAGAGATCGTGGCCCGCATGGCGCTCTTGGCCGGCTTGCGTCTGGCCCTGGCGATCGGGGTCACTGCCGGTCGGGTCCGTCTCCGGGCGTCCCGAACGGCGTAGGACCGCTGCCGGCGCTGGCGAAGCACCACACGGGGAGCCTATATTCCTCCAGGCGGGGTGGAAGTCCCACATCGGCGACCCGGAGGATGCCGGGACCGTCGAGTCGCCCCCGCGCTGGAGCGCGCATGGCCGAGATGCAACCAGGTCCCGAGGCCGCGGTTCCGGCCGAGCCGATTCCGGTGCGGCGGCGATCCGATCTGCTCATCGGCACCACACCAGCCATGCTCCGGGTCCACGAGCTGGTCTCCGTCGCGGCGCGCACCGACCTGCCGGTCCTGATCCTGGGGGAAAGCGGCACGGGGAAGGAGCTGGTGGCCCGGGCGATCCACTACACCGGCGCGCGCTCCGCCCGGCCGTTCATCACGGTCAACTGTGGTGCGATTCCCGAAACCCTGATGGAGGACGAGCTCTTCGGGCATGCGATCGGGGCCTACACCGGGGCGCAGGGCGCCAAGAAAGGCGTCTTCGAGGAGGCCGAGGGAGGAACTCTCTTCCTGGACGAGATCGGCGAGCTCTATTCCTCCTGCCAGGTGAAGCTGCTGCGCGTGCTGCAAGAGCATGAGGTGCGCCGTCTGGGGGAGACGCGGACGCGCAAGGTTGACGTGCGGGTCGTCGCCGCCACCAACAAAGACCTGCGCAAGGAAATGGAGCTGAAGCGGTTCCGCGAAGATCTGTTCCACCGGATCAGCGTGCTGCCGATCGACATCCCGCCCCTGCGGGCCCGGCGCGACGACGTGCCGCTGCTGGTCGATCACTATGTCCGGCAGTTCAACCACGAGCTCGGTCGGAAGGTGCGCGGATTCACGCCGCGCGCCCTGGAGCGCCTTAAAATTTACCCGTGGCCCGGGAACGTCCGTGAGCTGGAGAATCGGATCAAGCAGGCGATGGTTTTGGCCAAAGAGGATCTGATCGACACGGAATCTCTGGCGCTGTTCGGGGGCCGGGCGACCGAGGGAGATCTCCCCCCATTCCGTCAGGCGAAGGCGGAATTCGAGAAGAACTATATCGCCCAGGTACTGCGGACGGCCCGGGGCAAGGTGGCCGCGGCGGCGCGGCTCGCCGGCAAGGATCGCAAGGATTTTTACGATTTTATGAAGAAACACCAGATCAACCCCGACGACTTCCGCGACTGAAGGGCTCCCAGCCCGTAGGGAATTTCCCCCTAGCAGGCGAATCTCCCCCCTCCCAGTCCGGCTCCTGGTCACGCATTTTTGCCTCCCGTGGTGAGAACCCTACGACACTGATGACAAAGAGCGGCATCGGGCCGGTTAGGCCGCCCGCCTCTCCCCGGGAAACCCCTGGGAAACAAGGGCTTCCTGCCAGGGCCCGGACCATCTGCCGGCGGCATGCCCCTCGCAATGCAGGTGCTCGGAGATCCGTCCATGCGGCAGCGCAGGGCCAGACCGATCGGCAGCGAAGGCGGGAGGACGACCCGCCGGGCGACCCCGCCCGAGATCGGCGAGCGGATCCTCGGCTACTTCCGCCAGAACGCGCAGGCGATGGACTCGATCGACGGCATCGCCCGCTTCTGGCTGCACGAGGTTCGCAGCGTCGTCGAGGCTTGCCTCGTCGATCTGAGCGCGCGCGGCCTCCTGGAAAAACGCCCCATCGCCGGCACCGATTTCTACTCGCTGGCGCAGAACGGGCACTCCACGCACGGTGTCCCAAAACCCTCGACGGGCGCGCCGTCGCCGGCGCAGGGGGTGCGGACCGAGCCGTCCTCGGGGGGGCGCGTCCTGGTGGTGGATGACGACGCCTCCGTCCGGGAGTTCATGACCCATGCGCTGACCGAGGCCGGCCACACGGTGACTTCGGCCGAGGACGGGGAGAGCGCCCTCGAGGCGATCCGGGAGCAGGTCTTCGATCTGGTGGTCACCGACGTCAAGATGCCGGGGCTTTCGGGGATTCAGGTCCTCGAACAGGTCAAGCGCCAGAGCCCGGAGACCGAGGTGATCGTGGTCACCGCCTTCGCCACGCTCGACACCGCGGTGAAGGCGCTGCGCAGCGGCGCCTACGACCTGATCACCAAGCCTCTCGAAGACATCGAGCTGCTGTTTCGCGTCGCCGGCCGGGCCTTGGAGAAGCGGCGGCTCTCGGTCGACAACCGGATGCTGGTGGACAGCCTGCAGGCGCGCAACCTCGAGCTCAAGGAGACGGTCGCCCGCCTGGCCGCCGTGAACGAGATCGGCCGCGCCACGACCGGCGTCCTGCAGCTCGACGCTCTCTACGACGCGCTGGTGCGCCTGGTCGCGCAGCACCTGAAGGCGCGCCGCGTCTCGGTCCTGATCTCGGAGCCCGGGTCCGACACCATGGCGCTCGTCGCCTCGGTCGGGATCACCGAGGAAGAGGCGCTGGCCCGACAGGTGCGCGTGGGCGAAGGAATCTCCGGGCAGGTGGCCGCCTCGCAGAAGCCCCTCCTGGTCGAGGACATCGACAAGACGCCGCTCCGGCGGATGAGCGCCGGCGGCCGCTATGCGACCCCTTCGTTCATGGTCTCGCCCCTCATGGTCTCCTACCCGATCCGCTACCAGCGCCGGCGGGTCGGCGTGATCAACGTCAGCGACAAGCACTCCGGCGACCCGTTTACCGAACATGACCTCGAGTTCCTGTCGACGCTCACCTCCCAGGTGGCGGTGGCCATCGAGAACGCCCGCCTCGTGAAGGAGATGGAAGACGGCTATTTCGGGGTGGTCGTTTCGCTGATCCAGGCATCCGAGGAAGGGCGGGACGACACCCGCGATCACTCGGCCCGCGTCGCCGCCTTGGTCGCCGATGTCGCACGCTCCCTCGGGCTCCCTGAACCGCGGGTCGATCTTCTCGTGCGGGCTGCCGCCCTGCACGAGGTCGGCCGCCTGGCCTCGCGGCCGGAACCCGGGTCCGAAGAGGGGGAGAGAGGCTCCAAGAGCTGGCACCCGGCCGCCGTCATGGCGACCGAGCGCCTCCTGGCGCCGATCGCGTCATTGCGGGAGGTGCGGGAGGTGCTTCTCAGGTCGGCCGACTGCTTCGAGGCCGCGCGGCGCACTCCAGGCAGCGAAGCGACGTCGATTCCGATCGAATCGCAGATCTTCGCCGCCTGCGAAGAGTTCGTGCGCCTGACTCCCGGGAACGGACAGGCCCCGGAGGCGGGACGCGCCGCCGTCGAGCGGCTCCGTAAGCTCTCCGGACGTCCGCTCGATCCCGGAGTGGTCGAGACCCTCTGCCGCCTCGTCCAGGCGCCTCCCCGCCGCCAGGGAGGACGCGCATGAGGGCTTTCACCGCCGCGGGCCCGAGACGGTGTCTCGTGACTCTGCGCCGCCGGATGCCTGGGGTGCTCCTGGCGGGCCTGCTGACGATCCTCGCGCCGTCGCTCGTCGAAGCGGCAGTCAACCTGACGATCTCGAAGGCTGACGCTCCCGATCCCGTCACGGTCGGGACCAACATCACCTACACGATCAACTACGCCAACACCGGCAGCTCGAACGCTACGAACGTGGTCATCCAGGACACGGTCCC
>JBGPLZ010000070.1:0-18991 GCA_041486695.1 Acidobacteriota bacterium
CCCCTCGGCTCGCCTCGCTCCCACCCACCGCGCTGAGGACCGCGCGGTGGGGCCCCGGTCGCTCGGTCTCGCACGGTCCGGCGGGCGCAGGCTCCGGCTTCGCGCCCACCGCCACCTCGCCTGCGGGAGATCAGGATGACCGCGGTGCCTCATGCCAGAAAGCTGAGAGATCCCCGCTTTCGGGAAAGCCGCGTCGGGATCGGGTCTGGCGTGAGACGCTTGAGGGGCCCTCGGTGTGAAGCGCCGCGCCCGGCGACTTGCCTGGCGCGGCGCTTCACGCTGGGGAGGCCTCGGGCCAGAAAGGGCTTGACAGGAGGCCGGATCGATCGGAGATCATCCGGTCTCGCTGTGTCCGGGGCCGGGGTCTGGTCCGGCTCGGATGCACGCGCCTGCGGAGGTGCTGGCGTGGCCATCGACGAACCCCGAGGCTTGACTCTCGAGCCGGATCGGAGCAGCCGGCACAGCGTCGGCATCCACGCCTCGCCGGCCGAGGTCTTCCAGGCGCTGACCGACCCCGGCATTCTCTCCCATTGGTTCGTCTCGGAGGCGAGCATCGATCTGCGGCCGGGAGGGGCGTACCGCTGGCTGTTTGGCGAGGCGACCGGAGTGACCGCGCCCGAACCGCTGATCGCCACCGGGGAGTTCGTGGCGATCGCGCCGCACGAAAGCGTGCGGATGCGGTCGATCGTCGAGGGGGCCGAGACCGAGCTGGAGTTCCGGCTGGATGCCTGGCGCCACGGGGCGGTGCTGACCGTGACGCACTCCGGGTTCCCCGGCGAGGAGGACTGGGACGACACCTTCCGGCTGATCGATCAGGGCTGGGCGAGCGAGATCCAGGTGTTGAAGCTCTATCTCGAGCGGGCCCGCGGCATGGTCTTCCGGTCGCGCTACCACGAAGCGCACCTGGCGGCGTCGGCGGAGACGGTGTTCGAGCGCCTCGTCACCAATGCCGGGCTCGAGGGGTGGCTGGCCGAGCGCGCCGCCGCCGACCCGACACCCGGCGGGGGCCTGCGGCTCACCTGGAACGGACGCGACGCGGTCGACGGTCACTTCGTCGTCTGCGACCCCGATCGCTTCCTGGTCATGACCTGGGAGGGCGCGCAGCCCTCCGTCGTGCGGCTCTGGCTGGACGAGTCGGAGGATGGCCGCAGCTGCGACCTGCGCCTGGAGCACCGCCGGTTCGCCAAGGCGGACGCCGACATCGTTCCGTTCGCCTGGGACGACGCGCTGGCGCGCCTTGCCGCGGCTATCGCGACGGCTCCTGCGGGGTGAGGCCCTCAAAGGTGAAAGGGACCGCCGTGCCGCTCCGGATGAACAGAACCTCCCCCCGCACCCCCTTCCCCGGGAACGAGCGCCGGACCGCCTCCGCGTAAACTGCGATCTGCGGCCGGTAGCGCTGCGCGAACTCGCGCGGGTCGCCAAGGACGCGATCGGTCTTGTAGTCGGCGACGACCAGATTCCCATCGCGCTCCCGGTAGAGAAGATCGCAGGCGCCGCTCCACGCGACCCCGGCGGGATCCCGGAACAGGATCGGCAGCTCGCGCCCGAGGATCTCGACCCGCGACAGACGCGCCGGGAGGGGGGAGGCGAGGAAGGACCGGACGATCGCCTGCACTTCATCATCGAGACGGCGGGCCCGATCGGGATCCCCCCCGGAGCGCGTCATCGTCTCCAGGACGGCACGCTTCGCTCCCTGACGCGCGCTGTCGCGCAGCGCCGCGCCATTGGTGAAATCCCATCCTTCGAGGGCCGCATGGACGACGGTGCCGGCCAGGCGGGCAAGCTCGCGATCGGGGGCGGCCGGGCGTCCCTCGGAGGCGGGGGTTCGCGGGGGCGGATCCTCGATCGAGGCGGCGGCGCGGTCGCCCGCGCCGGCCGGTGAAGCGATCGGGGCGACCGCGCCCGCGGCGGCCCCGGCGGAGACCCGCTCGAACTCGGCAGCGGCCATCCGCCAGCGCGGATCGGGGCGCAGGTCGATCTCCGCCGCAGGGGCGCCGCCCGGGGTGACGAGGCGATGCAGGACTTCGCCGTCGGCCAGGAGCTCTCCGTCGGCGTGTCCGTCCGCGGCGCGGTAACCGATGGCCCGCAACGCGTCGCGCCACGGCGCCTTCCGCGCTCGACTGCTGTTGACCAGGATCAGGCGCTCGGCGGCGCGCGTGCAGGCCACGTAGAAGACGCGCTTCTCCTCCGCCTCGTCGTGGCGGCGGGTCAGCTCGCGGTGCCTCACCCAGGCCGCATTGGTGCGGCCGTCCGCGAGCTGGACCGCCAGCGCTCCGGCGCCTCCTTCTTCGAGCCAGGCGGCGCGCGTGGCGGGAGATCCCGGAGTGTGACCCTCGCGCCCGAGGTCAGGGACGAACACCACCGGGTACTCGAGCCCCTTGGCCTTGTGCACCGAAAGGATGCGGACCGCCTTCACCGTCTCGTCCGCCAGCGGACTCTCGCCCTCGCTCCGCGCTCCGTCCGACTCGTCCTCGATCGCCCGCAGCGTCTCCTCCAGGGAGAGCCCCTGGAGGGACAGGTGCTCCGCCCGGGCGACGAGCTTGCGAAGATTGGCGACTCGCTGCGCGCCCTCGAAGGTCGCGGCGTGCAGCAGCGCCAGGGGCGTCGCGACCAGGGCGTCGCGCACGATCTCGTCGGTCGCCTTGCCGCGCATCCCGGCCCGGAAGCGCTCGAGCAAGGCGAGGGTGCGGGCGAGGTTCGGAACGAGCGCCGGGTCGACGGCGGGGATCGGAGCTTCCAGCCGGCCGCCGGCCGCGGCATATCGGGCCAGCTCGGTATCGGGCGTGCCGCCGAGCGGCGAGCGCAGGACCGCCAGGAGCGCGGCGGCGTCGTTCGGGTTCGCCGCCGCGCGCAGGAAGGAGACGAGATCCCCGACCTCGGGGCGCTCGTAGAACTCCTTCCCGCCCTCGACGAGAAACGGGATGCCGGCACGCCGTAGCGCCTGCGCGTAAATCCCGGCGTTCGTCAGGGCCCGCAGGAGGAGCGCCACCTCACCGTAGTGCAACGCTTCCCCGGAGCCCGCCCCGCCCCGGACGCGCTCGGCGATCCAGGCGGCGATCGCCTCCGCTTCGGCGCGGCGCCGCTTCTCGACGGTCCCAACGGCTTCGACCGACCAGATCTCCACCCGCGGCCCGCCGCCGTCCGCCGGTCCCCGGGCCGACTCGATCGGGAGGTAGTGCGGCTCGTAGATGTCATCCCCGTCGTGCGCCGGGCCGATCAAGGAGCCGAAGATTCGATTGATCGGTTCGATCACCTCGCGCGGGCTGCGAAACGAGGCCGTCAGGCGGAGCTCGACCCCGCCGCAGGCCTCGACGCGCGCGCCGGCGCGCCGGGTGGCCTCGATATCGGCACCCCTGAAGCGGTAGATCGACTGCTTGGGATCGCCGACGATGAACAGGCGCCCGGGAGCGAGGGCGGCGGCATAGGCATCGGTGGCCGCCGTCTCCTTACCTTCGGCGAGGAAAAACAGGATCTCGTATTGCAGCGGGTCGGTGTCCTGGAACTCGTCGACCAGCAGGGTGCCGTAGCGCGCCCCGAGCGCGCGGCGGATGTCGGGGTGACGCGCGAGCAGGTCGCGGGTCAGGCGCAGGAGCGCATCGAAGCTGACGAAGCCCGCCTCCAGCAGGCGCTCCAGCGCGCGCGCAGCGAGAGGCCGCGCGGCCTCGAGCAGACGCGCCACTCTCTCTTCGTCGATGGCCTGAAGGGCGGCCACGAGATCCCGGGCGCGGCGCGCCGCCTCCCGGACCGCCTCCGGGTCGGCGCCGGTCAGCTTCTTTCCGGGGTCGCCAAGCGTCTTCTCCGCGAGCTCCTTGAGGGGCATCGCCGCGTCCGCGCCGGCCATCGCCCGGACCCCGCCATGGAGAAAGGCCTCCAGGAAAACGACGGCGGAAGGTAGAAGCTTCTGATAGGTGGGTGTCAGGCCCTGGAGGCGGCCCAGAAGGGCGACGACACGATCGCGCACGGCTTCGACGTCCCGCCTGAGACGATCGGCCCCCGGGTCAGGGCCGGGAGGAGGGCCGTCCCCGAGCGCCTCGGACGGGAAGGCGAACGAGGCCAGCCGACGGGCCAGATCCTCAACCTCCCGCAGCGCGCCGGGGCGCCGGAGGACGCCGCGCCAGAGATCGCCGCGACCGCTCCGGGAGCCGAGCTCCTCCGTCAGGAAGCGCTCCCACTCCTCGGAGAACAGCCGCTCGAACAGAGGGCCATCATCGATCTGGAACGACGGATCGACGCCGGCCTGACGCGGGGCACGCCGCAGGATCTCGGCGCAGAAGGCGTGGATGGTCGAGACCGGCGCGGCATCGAGACCCTGCAGGCCCCCAAGCGCCCGGGCCCGCAGATCGTCGGGGTCGACCCCGGCCTGAAAGCGCAGCCACTCGTAGGCTCGGTCGCCGGCTTGGCTTCGATCCAGAACGCCGATCTCGGCGCGGTTCCGCGCCAGCATGAAGAGACGCTCCAAGCCCTCCGCGAGGCGCGAGCGCAGCTCGGAGGCCGCCTTCTCGGTGAAGGTGATCATGGCCATCGAGGTGATGTCGAAGGTCCCGCGGCCGATCAGGTTGAGGGCCCGTTCGACGAGAAGCGATGTCTTCCCGGTCCCCGCCCCGGCGGTGATGACCAGGTTCCGGTCGAAGATGGTGACCGCCTGCCGGCGCGCCTCGCCGTCCGCGAGAGGAGATGCCTTCGGGCTCATGCTTCTTCCTTGCGGTCGCCGCGCGACCGGACCTCGGCGAGCGTCGAAGCCCGCGTGCTCTTCCGCCGCAGCAGGGCATACGACAGGGCGCCGGGCGCCGACTCCAGGCGCGCCAGGGTCGGGGCCTGCGACCTCCTGCAGGCGCGGAGGTAGGGGCAAAAGGGGCAAAGCCGGCTGGTTTCGTTCAGCGGGAAGCTCCCCGCCGCGGCCAGATCGGCGACCACCGCGATGGTCTCAAGAAGACCGGCCCGGTTCTTCTCGAAGCTCTCCGGGTCGAGGCGTGCCTGCGTCTCCGGGCTCTCGATGCCGCCTGGATCGGCCGGCAGGAAACCGGGCCCGACGCCCAGCACCTCGACCCGGACCGGCTCGCGGTCGGCGGACCAGGCGGCGCGCCGGCTCTCCGCCATCAGGAGGTAGAGCGGCATCTGCAAACGCCGTCCCTTGAGCAGGTCGATCATCTTGACATGGTTGTCGAGGGTCCCGGCGGTCTTGTAGTCGGCGACGATCAGCTCCGTGCCCGGAGCGCGGCAGACCCGGTCGAAGCGCCCGGCGATCCGGAGGACCCGGCCCTCGGGGGCCAGGGCGAGGGTCGCGTCCACCTCTTCCTCCAGGCCGAGAACCGTCGTGCGGTCACGGACCAGCCCGCTGAGATCGCGGACCAGAAAGTCGCGCAGCGCCTCGATCCAGACCTTCGAGGTCGACTCCCAGAGAATCGGATAGACGGCGCGCAGGCGGGCGGCCAATGGCCTCGTCTTCTCGTCCCAGATCGGTTCGAGGAGGTCGCGCGCTCTGGCCTCGATCGCGGCGGCGTCGCCCCCTCCGGGAGCGGCGGTGGCGTCGAGAAAGAGCCGTCGATAGAGATCGTGCAGCACCGCATGAACCCGCCCGCCCAGGTCCATCGGATCGAGCTCGTGGGCCTCGGCCGGCTCGGCCATCTCATCGACATGGAGAGCGTGCCGGAAAAAGTAATGCTGCGGGCAGGCGCCGAGAATCTCCAGCCTGGAGGGCGACCAGACTTCGACTGGAGGAAGGTGGTCGCCGACGAAGGCGTCGTAGGAGAGATCGGCCGGGGAGAACCTGCCGATCGCCTCGAGCAGATCCAGCCCGGCAGTCAGGATGTCCGGATCGACGAGCCCCGGCGCCGCCGGAAGGTCGCCGAGCGCTTCGCGCAGGAGCCGTGGCGAACGCAGCTCCAGCGCCACGTTCAGCGCCGCCTCAGCGGGGGGCATGAGCTGGTGTTGCGCGAGCGCCTCGCGGCCGGCGTCCGCGGGATGACTCGGGACGCGGTACGCCGCCGCCTCCACTCTCCGGAGGTCGGGCGCCTGCAGGGTCACGCGCCCCAGCTCCCGCAGCGCGAGGCTCCTGACCTTGGCGCGCCCCGATTCGTCGGCGCGCTGCCAGGAAACGGTCAGGGAGCGGCGCGCCGCGCCCAGGAGGTGGGCGAGCAGAAGGTGTTCCTCGTCCCTGAGGTCGGAGGGGATCGGGATCGGCCGCCCAAGGGTTCTTCTCAGTTCGCGCCGGTCGGCCTCCCCGAGAAAGGGATCCTCGCGCGGGTGCTGAGGGACAAGATCGGCGTTCCAGCCGATTAGAAAGACGGCGTCGAAAGCGAGGCCGCGCGCCTGCATGGCGTCGAGGATCCGGACACCCCCCTCATCTCCCATCCGCGTCGTGCCGTCCGCCCCGACCGAGCCGATCGGGATCGTGGCGCGCCCGAGGGCCCGCTCGAAGCGCCCCAGCGCGACCGCGGAGCCGAAGGGCAGGCCGACCGCGTCGAGATCCTCCAGATCGCGAATGGCGTCGAGGACCGCCGCCACGGCGGGGTCGGGACCGGCGTCGTCGGCTCCGAAGCCGCGCAGGTGCCGCCCGAAGAGATCCAGGAGCGCTCCCGCCCAGGCGGTCCAGCTCCGGGCCCGGCCCAGAGGCGCCGCCGCGAGCGCCAGGGCTTCGACCTCCGCGGCCAGGGCGCGGGCCTGCCCCAGGCGCGCCGCCTTGAGCGCGACGGTTCGCTCCCGCGTCGCCGCGTCCGCCGCGTCCGGCAGGTAGGGGCTCCAGAGGGCGAGCCACTCCGGAAGATGGTGCGTCCAGGTCGCAGTGCCGCGGGTCACCGCCCAATCGCGGCTCAGCCGATCCCAGGCGTCGGCCTCGGGCGAGGGATCGCCGCGTCGTCCGATGAACAGGCCGCTGCGCAAGAGATCGAGGAGGGGCTGCCTCTCGAAGTCCCCGACAACGGCGCGCGCCAGGCAGAGAGCCGCCCGCACCTTCGCCTGGCGCAGGGCGCCCTGCGACGCCGAGGTCGTGAACGGCAGGCGATGCTCCGCGAACACCGGCCGGAGGAGCGCCGCGTACGGTTCGAGAGATCGGGCAATCACCGCCACCTCGCGCAGCGGGGTTTCCCGGGCGGCGTGCAGCCCGAGGATCCGGCGCGCCACTTCCCGCAGCTCCGCTTCCGCCCCTTGCGCGTGAAAGTAGGTCGCAAGCTCCGCCGGCAGGGCGGCGGGCGGGAGCCCCGACTCATCGTAGAGACAGGTGAGGCGGGCGCTGAACAGGCGATCGCCGTCCGCCGCCGCCGGGATCATCGTGGGGTAGACGCCCAGCATCTCGGGCCAGAACCTCCGGGCGTGGAGAAACGCCGGCGCCTCGGGGTGAAAGGGGACGAGATAAGTGACCGACGCTCCCGAGGTCTCGACGGCGCGCATCAGATCGAGATTCAGGCCGATCAACTCGTAGGCGCCGTAGTGGATCAGCCGGCGGAAGCGGCGCGCATAGGCCGCAACCGTCGGCAGGGCCGAGCGGTAGAGGCCGGCCCGATCCCGCAGGCCGGCTTTGGCCAGAGCGTCGAGCGCCCGACTGTGCTCATCGACGAGCCGCAGAGCCTGGCGGGCGGGTTGACTGAGGCCGCTCGACGGCGCCGCCTCAGCGACGCCGGCCTCACGCAGATCCTGAACCGTCGCAAGGATGGCGGCGATGGCTCCGGGGCGTTCCTTCAGGTAGGGGGCGAGGTCGCCGCCGACCCGTGCGACCACCGCCGCGAGGATGGCCTCCTGGGTCGTTTCTCCGATGAGCCGCAACGGCGGCAGGCCGGCAGCCGCGGCGGCGGCCTCCAGGAGCGACTCGTGGTGAAAGAAGCGGACGTTCAGGAGCGACGGGAACAGGCCGGCCAACGTAACTTGAAGATGCGCGAGGAGACGGCGGGTCGGGGCGATGATGGCGATGGGCCCCAGGGGGCCGTCCGCGATTTTCGCCTCGCGAACCAGCGCGGCGAGGCGCGCCTCGAGGACGGAAAAATCAGGGTGACCTTCGATGGTGCGCCGCGGCGGCACAGGGCCTCTCGATCCGGGGGGAGCGCCGGGTGATCATAGCGCGACTCGTGCCATGGCGAGGCTGTGATGACCAAGCGGTCGGGATCTTCGGACTGAGGCGCCTAGGAGCCGTTCTCGGGGTCGGAGGGGTCGTCCGGGATGACCGGCGGGATCGGAGCGGCAGGTTTGGCGGGCGGCGGGGGTGCGGCGTCCTCCTCCGGGACCAGGGCGGCCCCGCCGCGGCCCATGAACTCGGCGATCTCCTCCTGCAGCGACAGCGGGCGCTCGCCGACCCCGGCCTCCTTTTTCTTCCGCGGCGCCGCGGCACGCTTACGTGGCTTCGGCCTGGGCTCCGGTTCCTCGTCGATGTCGAGCCGCGCCAGCGCGCCCAGCTCGTCCGTCTGGAAGATCGCCGGCGGCGGGGGAGGGGCCGGCGCCACGGCCGATGGGAGGGCGTCGGGAGCCGGCAGGAAGGCGTCGATCAGGAGCCGGCGGATCGGCGTGCGCACCTCGAGCTCGAAGCGTTGGTAGAGGTCGCGATCCGTTTCGGTCGACACGCGCGCTCCTTCAGTTCGGGTTCGGATCCTGCTGGAACATCCTCAGCCCGCGGCGGGCGTTCTCGTTCATCGGGTCGAGCTCCAGGGCCCGCCGCCAGGCCTCGACCGCCTTCTCGGGCTGCTTCATCTTGTAGAAGGTGTTGCCGAGGTTCGTGTAGGCGACCGAGGAGTCACCCGCCGTCTGGATCGCCTGCCCGAACATCTGCACCGCGCGCTCGAACTGCGACGAGGTGTGGTAGAGGAAGCCGAGATTGTTGTACACCTCGCCCATCCTGGGATCGATCTTAAGCGCCTTCTGGAAGGCTTCCACGGCCTCCTTGTCCTGCCCGAGCCGCGAGTGGGCCAGGCCGAGATTGTTGTGCGCCTCGGCGAACTCGGGATCGAGCGCGACGGCCTGCCGGAAGCCCTCGAGCGCCGCTTCGAGAGCGCCGCGGTAGTACGCCAGGACGCCCCGGTTGTTGCAGCTCTGGGCCTCCTCGTGGCGCCGGCGCTTGAGATCGGCCTGGTCCCGCTGCAGCTGGGCCTCCACGGCCTGCATGACCGCGCGGTTCCCCTCATGGATGCTGCGCAGGGCGGCATAGGTTCTCTCGGTCTCCCCCTTGATGAGGGTCACGAGCTGGGACAAATGGACATTCTCCTGGCTCGTCTGATCGACCTTCTTCTCGAGCCCGGCGATCGCTTGCTCGACCTTGTGAGAGTTGGCGCCGACGAGCGACATCTCCTCCAGCAGCCGATCGGCCACCTTCTGCTGTAGCTCGGAGAGGGCGGCCATCTGCTCGGTCGTCTGGGCCGAGGCGGCCCCGAGGTCGAAGAGGATCTTGCCATGCTCCTCGGCCCGGGCCACGACCGCATCGAACCGCTCCTCGGCCCGTGCCGCGACGGCTTCGAGCCGCTCCCCGGTGCCGGCCTCGAGCGCCTGCAGCCTCGCTTCGATCTGAGCCAGGGCGGCCTCGAGCCTCTCGTCGCCCCCCGCCTGGGCGGCCGCTTCGAGGGCCGCGAGGCGTTGGCCGAGATCTCTCTCCAGAGCCTCGATCCGGGTCTCGACCGAGGCGGTCTGCTCGAGGTTGGCCTGGCCCACCTCCCGCACGACGCCCTGGACCTCGAGCGCGGAGTGGAGCAGATCCTTCCCCATGTCCGTCAGCCGGCGTTCGAAATCGGCCGGCGGGATCCCGCCCGGCGTCCCGGCGTGCGCGCCCTCCTCCGCCATCTGCAGCATGGCGCGGCTGGCCATCATCAGGCTGCAGTCGCGCTTCTCCAGATGGAAGAAGCGGCACTGCTCGTAGATGCACTCGCGGTTGACCGGCTGGCCCGCGTCGTCGATCGGCTTGAGGGCCGTCAGCATCGGGCAGAGGAGCGTTGTCATGCGGCCACCTCCGTCCCGAACCTCACGTCGGTCTCCGCCTGCAGCGGGCGGGCGGCGCCTGCCAGGTCGTTCACCACCAGGTTCCGGTAGACGAGATCGAGGGCGACGCGCAAACCGGGATCGTTGCTTTCCGCCGCCAGCAGCTCGAGGGTCTGGGCCGCCAGCGCGAAGTCGCCGGCGCGGGCCGCGCCGAACGCCAGCGCGCGGCTCGGACCGAGCGTCTTGAGCTGCTCGGCGGCGCGCGCGTAATCGCCGCGGCGCAGGGCGATCTCCGCCCGGGCGCGGGTCATTTCCTGAGGGTCAAGACCGGCCTGGTGCGTCTCGAGCAGGGCCTGGGCTTCCCGGATCTCGCCGAGATCGACGAGGGCGCGCAGCGCCATCTGCACGTCGGCGGTACGGCGTGAGCCGCGCTCGACCCGGTCGCGCAGGCGGCCCGCCAGGGCGCGCAGCATCGTCAGGTGCACCTCATGGACCCGGGCGAGGAATTGAGCGCGGTCGGGCGCCAGCCGGCCGGCCTCCTCGAGGTAACGCCGGGCCGAGTCCTCGTCCTGCGCCGCCGCGGCCATCCGCCAGAGGCGGATCAGCAGCGCCAGGCGCTCGGTGCGGCCCCAGCCCTTCTCCAGCTCTTCCCTGAACAGACGCGCGGCCTCGTTCTCCTTGCCGATGGCGAGGGTGAGATCGCCGAGCAGCAGGGCGCACGGGAACGAGTCCGGCAGTCGCGACCGCAGCGCCTCCAGATCCTGCACGACGGCCGGCAGGAGTCCCGCGTCGAGACGGGTGGCGCGGTCGAGATCGGCGAGCGCCAGATCGACCCGCATGCGCGAGGCATGGGCGCGGCCGCGCGCGAGATAGGCCGGGCCCATCTCCGGCCGGGCGTTCACGATCGCCTCGAACCCCTCGAACGCCGCGTCGAAGAGAGCGCTGTCCCGCTGCGCCGCTTCCGTAAACGCGGTGAGGGCCTGGTCGTACCGCTCGGCCTTCAGGCAGGCCTGGCCGAACACCAGCGCGATCTGCGGCGCGCTCCGGTTCTGCTTCCAGATCTCTTCCAGTCGCGGCAGGAGCCGGTCGAGCTCCTTGGGTATCTTCAAGAAGGCCTGCTGAATGGTCTCCGCGGCGGCCTGGGATTTCCCCTTGGCGGCCTGGATGGCGCAGGCGGCGAGGTACGGCTCGAGCGCGTTCGGGGCCGTCTCCATCATCTCCTGCAGCCGCTTCATGACCATGGTGCCGAGCGAGGCGTCCTGGCGGAAGGCGGTCAGATAGGTTCCGGCGCTCCGCGCATGCTGACTGACCTTCTGGAGCGCCCGGCCCATCTCGTAGAGGGCGAACGGTTGCTTCGGGTCGCTCTTGAGGATCTCTTCGAGGTGCTCGGAGAGGACCGGCGCCAGGTCGGAGTGCGTATCGAGGAGGGCGGAGATCGCCTTGAGGGCCTGCTGCGTGTCGCGCCCCTCCCGCAGCAGCGACAGCCGGAGCAGCCCCGGCTGCGGGTCGCCCGGGCACGACGTCTGAAGCGCCTCGAGCTCGCCGAGCACAGTGTCGCGCAGCTTCGGGTCGGCGGCGCTCGCGTCGCGGAACGCCTCGACCGCCTCGCTGCCCTTGCCCTCGGCCCCGAGAACCTTGCCGAGGGCCAGCGAAGCGAGCGCCAGGCTGCCCTCGCGCTGGATGGTTCGCCGCAGCCGCTCGGCGACCTCCGGGAAGAGCCTGCGGTCGCGGCTGAACGCGGCGTAGAAGCGCTTGACCGCGGCTCCGGCATCGCCCTTTTCCAACAGGGCGTCGCCTATCGCCAGGGAGATTGGCGCCGTGGAGGCGTCGTCGCGATTCTTCAGCGCCTCCTGGCCGACCGCCAGCACCTCGTCGTAGCGCCGCGCCAGCAGCAGGGCGCGGATGTAGCCGGCGCGCGCCGCTTCATCGTCCGGGCTGCCGTTCAGGATCTCCTGATATTTCGCCAGCACGCGCTCCATGAGCGTGGCGTTGATCGCCCCGCCGCGCGACAGTTCGGCAATCGCGGCGGCATGGTCCCGGGCGTCGAGGTACAGCGTGGCGAGCAGCGACCGGGCTTCGGCCGCCCGGGGGTCATCGCGGTTGAAGCGCTCGAGAGCTTGACGGACTTCGAGGGTGCGATCGGGGGCCGTCTCGAGGACCTCGCGGAAGGCGCTGGCGGCGGCGGCCGGCTCGCCGCCGTGGAAGGCCGCTTCGCCTATAGCGAAGCGAACCGCGGTCGGCAGGGGCGAGCGCGGCGCGAGGTCGTGCAGTATTCCGGTGATCCCGGAATGCAGGTCCGGTGCCGCCTCGGCGAGCTGCACGACGGCGTGCAGGAACTCGGCCGTCAGGTCGGGATGCGCGCTCGCCAGCGCCCGGAAGTGGTCGAGCGCTTCGGGGAAGCGCCGTAGCTCCAGGCAGGCCTCCGCCGCTCCCAGACGCGCGCGCGGCGACTGCGGGTCATCCTTGATGATGCCCGAGAAGCGGCTCAGGGCCTGGCCCGCCTGCGCCGGGGCCACGCGGACGAAATGTCGCAGGACGACCAGGCCCCGTTCCATCTCGCCGCTGCGAAGGACGACGTCCGCCAGCAGCAGGTGCGCCTCCGGCGAGGCCGGGTCGGTCTCGAGGACCCGCGTCAGCTTGGGCACCAGAACCGTCTCTTCGCCCGGCGCCAGATCGCGCACGGTGCGCAGGCACTCGACCGCCTGCGAGGCGCGCTTCTCGGCCAGGTGGAGGTCGGCCAGCAGATGGAGGGCACGCACGTTGGTGGGGTGGGCGGCGACGAACGCTTCGAGCGGCTCGCGAATGCTGGCGAGCCCGTCTTCCTCGGCGGCCTGCAAGAGGGCCTCGAGGGCCGAGCCCGCCTGCCCGCGGCGCAGCAGGGCCGTGGAGAGAAGCCGGCGCACCGGGCCGCTCTTGTCGCTGGCCGCCAGAGGCTGCAAGAGGGCGATCACCTGATCGAGCATTGCTCCGGCCTCGACCAGGGGCCGCAGCGCCTCGATGGCCCCGGGGACATCGCCGGCCTTCTTCAACGCCGCCACCAGCGTGAAACGCAGCTCGGGCGTCTCCGCGCCCGAGGTGAGATGAGCGCCGATCGCCTCGGCCACCGTCGCCGCGGCGCGTTCGTCGGTGTCGAGCGTCAGGGAGAACTGCTGGGCCGCCTCGTCCAGCCGGCCGGCTTGCAGGAGCAGGCCGGCGATCTGCAGGCGGAGGCCGGCGTTGTGGTAGTCCTTCGACATTAGGTTTTCGAGGCGGGGCAGCAGATGCGCCGTCTCGTCGGGATTGTTGCGGGCCACGGTGCGGTAGATCGACGCCGCCGCTTCATATTCCCGCAGCGCCTCGTGTCCCAGCGCCAGGTAGTACGCCGCGTGCAGCGAGGCGGCGGCCATCTTGGCATCGGGGGCGTTCTTGCGCAGCGACTCCCACTTGCCGCGATGACGAGCGAGGAAACTGCGCACCTCCTCGGGCTTGATCCGTTCCATGGCGCCCAGGGCGCTCTTCAGATCCCCCTGACGCACGAAATGCTCGGCCACGGCATCGTACAGCGGGGAAACGCTCTGGTGGTGCGCCCGCACCTCCTCGATCAGCTCGTTGACGCGATCGAAGGCCCGGGGCGTGCGGCGCAGGATGGTCCGCAGGGCGTCCGCCGCCTCGATCGCCCGCCCGGCGGCCGTCAGGACGCGCGCCTGCTCGAACAGGATCTCGGTGCTCTCGGGAGACTTCTCGTGCGCCTCCTTGAGGGTGTCGATCGCCTTGTCGAGCTGCCCCTTGGAGAAGAACTTGAGCGCCTTGGAGATCGCCCGTTGCTCGGAGCTCTGCGTGAGCTCCTTGACGAGGTCCTTCAGTCCACTCAGGTCCATGAGCTCCCCGACGGCTCGAGCCAGGTGCCGGACGACAGACCTGTCCGCATGACCCGAATATAGGTCCGCGATCCGGAGATTCAAGCGGGGGGCCGGCCTGACTCCCTGAGCGATGGGGCGGTAAAGGCCGAGCAGCGTGGCGGTGCATTAAAGATGATACGGCGCCCGACTGCGCTTCCCGCGCCACCGGCGCGCCGGACCGGGGAGACGATGTGGCGGTTTCCTGGACAGCCGTGTCCAGGATCGGCCGACCCCGTGCAAACGCAGGCCCGAGTGGGGTTAGGTGCCCGTGCCCCGCTCGCCCGAGCCCGGGGTGTCGGGAAGCTCCACAAACAGGCCCGCCGAGAGCCCCGATCACATTTCTGTCCGTCGGCTCCGAACCGCTTGTGGCTCAACCCATTCCGGGTCGCCCTGACGAAATCGTGCCTGGCAGCGGGCTTGCTCTTCACCTGGCTGCCGCTCGGCTGTGATGAGAGCGCGCGGCACATTGGAGGCACACTGATGAAACGCACCTACGAGCCGGTCCTCACGGGCCGAAAGCTTCTTCTGATGGTGGGCCTCCTCGCCCTGCTCCTGCTGGCGCTGCCCGCCTCAACGGTGGTGAACGCCCAGGGCGACGCGAAGGCCAAGCTGGCGGGCGACGTGATGGACGCGCTGCGCGGCGCCGCCGCGGACGATCTGGTCCCGGTGATCGTCCAGACGGTGGACGAGCCGAGCGACGCCCACTTCGCCCGGCTGCACGGGCGGGGCGGCCTGGTGAAGGCGCGCCACACGTCGATCCATGGTTATTCCGCCAAGCTGCCGGCGTCGCAGCTCGAGACCTTCGCCGACGACCCGGAGATCGAGCACATCTCGATCGACGAACCGGTCCAGGCGCACATGGACGTCGCCTACCCGGCGGTCAAGGCCGACCTGGCGTACCAGGAGTTCGGCGTCACGGGAAGCGGGATCGGAGTGGCGGTCATCGATACCGGCGTCGCGGCCCATCCCGACCTGGTGAAGGGCCCGGGCAGCAAGCAGGTTGTCGAAGTCGAGATCGTCGGCCACGAGCCGGGACTCGCCGACTACTTCGGGCACGGCACGCACGTCGCCGGCATCATCGCCGGCAGCGGAGCCTCCTCGACCGGCAAGCCGTTCTACCGCACCTTCAAGGGGATCGCGCCGAACGCGCAGATCATCTCCGTCCGGGCGCTGGCGCCGGATGGCAGCGGCTACACCTCCGACATCCTGGCGGCCATCGACTGGATCGTTCGCAACAAGGCCACCTACAACATCCGCGTGATCAATCTGTCGCTCGGCCACCCGGTCTTCGAGTCGTACACCACCGATCCACTCTGTCGCGCGCTGCGGGCGGCGAATGACGCCGGCCTGGTCGTGGTCGCCGCGGCCGGTAACAGCGGCCGCCTCGGGACCGGCTTCGGGACGATCGATACCCCCGGGAACGAGCCGAGCGCGATCACGGTCGGAGCGCTCGACGACGCCCACACCGTCACGACGAGCGACGACACGCTGGCGCCTTATTCGTCGAAGGGTCCGTCGCTCATCGACTTCGTGGTGAAGCCGGACCTGGTCGCTCCCGGCAGCTCGATCGTCTCGCTGCGGGATCCGGGCTCTTACCTCGACACCAACTATCATTACCTGACGCTCCAGGTCGGCGACTACAAGCTCGACTCGATGAACGCCCTGACTGACGGCGTCTATTACACGCTCTCCGGCACCTCGATGGCGGCGCCGATGGTCGCGGGCGCCGCGGCCCTGATGCTCCAGAACGAACCGGGCCTCAATCCGGCCACGGTCAAGGCCCGCCTGATGGCCTCGGCCGTCCCGGACAGCCGCACCGTCTTCGAGACCGGTGCCGGATACCTGGATGTCGAGGCGGCCCTGAAGGCCAGGGGATACGCGACGGTGGCTTACTCGCCGCTGGCGATCCCCGGCAATGACGGCTACATCTACGTTCAGGACCTCTCCCTGATCTGGGGCGCCGACTGGACGCAGGCTGTGATCTGGAAGAACAAGTGCGTGACGGACACCATCCTCCTCAGCAGCGTGCTCGACCCGGCGACCTTCTCGGCTCTGGCGGCCGTCTGGGGCGGCAAGGGTAAACCGAGCAGCGCCCTGTCGCTCATCTGGAACGACAGCGTCACCGCGAACAGCCTCATCTGGAGCGGTCTGGGTGCGTCGTCCAGCGACACGGGTGGAAGTGTGACCAACGAAGCCGCCGTCTGGGGCGGGAAGCACCACTGAGCGGGGAGCGGCGATGAAAGCGCACAAGGAGCGATCATGAGCCCCTTTCTGGCGACGGTGCTGGCCCTGGGCGGGATGGCGATGGTGGAGAGTCTGATGCATGGTTTGCCGAATCTGAGCGCGGACTACCTGCTGCTGGTCGTGTTCGCCTGCATCGCCGCGCCGCACACGCTCAACCTGGGCCACAACGCCCGGATCTCCACCCTGCAGCCTTTCATGCTGGCGGCGATCGCGCTGTTCGGCGTGAACGAAGCGATGCTCCTGGCGGCGGTCAGCATGACGTACTTCTGGATGGTGGGACGGCCGCGGGTGCCGGCGTACAAGGCGCTCTTCAACCTGGGTGATTTCGTCCTGGCGGCGTGGCTCGGAGGGCAGGTCTTCTACCGGACGGGTGGTCGCGTGGGCGATGTGGGATCTCCCGCGGGGCTTCTGGCGCTGCTCCTCGCGACGCTGACCTTCTTCATCGTCAACACCGGCCTGGTCTCGATCGCCGTCGGCCTCGAGCAACGGATCGCGCCCTTCCGGGTCTGGTACGAGAAGTATTCGTGGACCTTGAACACGCAGCTCGCCGGCGGGTCGCTGGTCATCCTGCTCGGCATGCTCCGCCAGAACTTCGGAGCCCAGGTCATTTTCCTGGTCCTCCCGTTCTGTATCATGACGTACCACTTTTACAAGGCGTATTTCCCGCGTGCGTCGCAGAAGGCCCATCGGACCTGACGGACGCACCGGACCTTACGCACCCCCAGGCGGCCGCGCCGACCCCTCCCCGGCGCGGCCGCCGCCTTTTTGGGCTGATTTGAGCAACCCATCCCGATCCGCTTCCGCGACCGACTCCGGTGTGAAGCGCCGCACCCTGTAGTCGCCGGGCACGGGTCCGGCTCGCTGCGCGAACCTCCCCTCGGCTCGCCTCGCTCCCACCCACCGCGCTGAGGACCGCGCGGTGGGGCCCTGGTCGCTCGGTCTCGCACGACCCGGCGACTGCAGGGTGCGACGCTTCACGCAGGGGGGCACTCGCCCATGCTGACGGTCACGTTCCGCCCACGCCGCCACCAGCATCAGCCGCTCAGGCAGGACGTCGCAGCCTGGTGAGCGCCCGCTTTGGATGAGTGGTCATGCAGAGATCGTCTCCGACGGCGGCGCGGCACACCGGGGACGCCTCAGCGGTCGGCCCGCCCGCTTGACCCGGGGCGAGCGTGCGGCGTAGGCTCCGACCCGCTCTGTTTGACGCAGCACCTGTCCCGAAATCGGAGGGAGACCCACAGATGAAGCCCCGTGCCGCCGTCGTCGCGCTCGCTCCGCTTTGGCCTCTCACTCTCATGCTCCTGTCGCCGCCGCCCGCGCGGGCGGAGGAGCAGGTCGATCTGGCGGTCGTCCATCGCATCAAGCAGGAAGCGTTCCGAAAGGGCGCTGTCATGGACCATCTGTTTTTTCTCACCGACGTCAACGGTCCGCGCCTGACCGCCTCGCCCGGGTTTCGCAAGGCCGCCGACTGGTCGATCCAGTCGCTGAAGGGCTGGGGGATCGGCAACGCGCGGCTCGAGGTCTGGGGCCCGTTCGGGCGAAGCTGGACCGTGACGCGCTACTCCGTCAACCTGCGCGAACCGCTCTACGCGCCGCTCGGGGGCATCCCGAAGGCCTGGTCGTCCGGCACCGCGGGACCGGTGACGGCCGAGGTCGTCTCGGCGCCGATCTACAGTGCTCTCGAGAAGGCCCGTGAGGAAGACGCCGACATCGAGAAGCTGACGGCGCGGATCAAGACGTATGTCGAGACGCAGAAGGGAAAGCTGAAGGGCAAGATCGTGCTGATCGAGCCGGCTCGCGAGCTGGAGCCGCCGGTGAAGCCGCTCACCGAGCGGTACGGCGATGAGGCGCTGGCGCAGATCACCCAGTCGCCGGTCCCCTTCGTCCCGCCGCCGGTCGACTGGCCGATCACCCGCCTGCCGGAAGACCCGAAGAAGCGCGAGCAGCTCTGGGCAACGCTTCCGAGCGAAGTGCACGAGGATTACTGGGAGCGCTGGCAGAAGGCGCATGATGCCCTGAACGCCTTCCTGCGGGACGAAGGGGTGGTGGCGGTCCTGACGACCGACACCCGTGGCGATGGCGGGATCGTCTTCGCCGAGGAGGCCGGCTCGTGGCAACCCGGCGCCCCGGTGCCGCCGCCGGTCATCGCGCTGTCGCCGGAACCGTACGACCGGTTGGTGCGCCTGGTCGAGAGAAAGGTGCCGGTCAAGGTCGAGATCGATGTTGGCGTCGACTCTCCCGACAAAATGATGGACGGCGTCAACGTCATCGCCGAGATCCCCGGCGGCAGGAAGAAGGATGAGATCGTCATGCTCGGCGCCCATCTCGACTCGTGGCACGCCGGCACCGGCGCCACCGACAACGCCGCCGGCTGCGCCATTGCCCTCGAGGCGATGCGTATCTTGAAGACGCTGAACCTGGGAATGGACCGGACGGTGCGCCTGGCCCTCTGGAGCGGCGAGGAGCAAGGGCTGTTCGGCTCGCGTCACTACGTCAAGGTGCACTTCGGCGACCCGCTGACGCTGGCCTTGAAGCCGGAGCATGCCCGGCTCGCCGGCTACTTCAATGTCGACAATGGCAGCGGCAAGATCCGCGGTGTCTATCTTCAAGAAAATGACATGGCGCGGCCGATCTTCGAAGCCTGGCTGGCGCCGTTTCGCGACCTGGGCGCCGGCACGATGACCATCGACGACACCACCGGCACCGATCACCTGTCGTTCAACGACGTCGGGCTCCCGGGATTCCAGTTCATCCAGGACCCGCTCGACTACGAGACGCGCACCCACCACTCGAACCTGGATGTCTACGATCATCTGCAGGCGGGCGACCTGATGCAGGCGTCGGCGATCCTGGCGTCGTTCGTCTACAACGCCGCGACCCGGCCCGGGATGCTGCCGCGCAAACCGTTGCCCGCGCCGCTGCCACAGGCGATCCCGGCGCGGTAAAATTCGCAGGCGGATCCATTTCTGGGCGGTTCCGTC
>JBGPLZ010000071.1:0-18918 GCA_041486695.1 Acidobacteriota bacterium
CACCCACCAGCAGACGCATGAAACCACCCGCGCCGTGCATCGGATGTTTCACGAGTGGCACCCGACCGTCGTGCACGACCTGCACGAGGGCATGCCGATGCTGATGACCTGGAACGGCACCGGCCCCTACAACCCGAACATCGATCCGATCACTTACAGCGAGTTCCTGACCCTGAGCTTCCACGAAGTGGAGACGATGACGGCGATGGGCATGCCCGGCGTCTCGACCTGGAATTTCGGAGAAGGCTTCGCGCACCTCTATCTTGATTCCGTTGCCATGAATCACAACAGCATCGGGCGCGGATACGAAACCTGGGGGAACGGCACCGCCGAGACGCTGCGCCGCGCGGTCGATCCGTCCGACGCCACCATGGAGTGGTACCGTCCCCTGCCTCCGCCGAGCGGAGAAGTCACCTGGTCGTCGCGCGACAATCTGAACTATCAGGAGACCGGCGCTCTCGTCGCGCTCGACTTCAGCGCCCGCCACGCGAAGGAGATGCTCCGCAACTTCTACAAGAAGGGATGGAATTCCTGGCAGAAGGGTCTCCATGAGCCGCCCTGCGCATTCTTGATTCCGGAGGACCAGGGCGACCGGACCCGGGTGGCCCAGATGGTGGGCCGTCTGCTGGGGCAGCGGATCGAAGTCGGTCGTGCCAAGGCTGCGCTGAAGTTGAAAGAGGGCAGCTTCCCCGCCGGAACCTACGTGGTGCGCCTGGATCAGCCTTATCGCAACTACGCCGTCGACCTGCTCACCCCCCAGCACTATCCCAAGGACAGCAACGAGCCCTATGACGACGTCTCCTGGGAGCTGCCGGCGCACTATCGGCTGGAGGCGATCCCGACGGCGGATGTCGCAGTGCGCTCCGCTCCGCTCACGCCCCTGACGGAATCGCCGCGTCCCCGGGGGCAGGTCACCGGGACAGGCCCGGTGTTCGTCATGAAGGACACGGGGCAGGAGGGACTCCTGGCGGCGCGCTACCGGCTCGCGGAGCGTCAGATCGAGATCGCGGAGCGCTCCTTCAAAGCGGGCGGAGCCGACTTCCCCCCGGGCTCGTGGATCATGCCGGCGCAGGCGGGATTGGCCGACGCGATCGGCGCCGTCGCGACCGAGCTTGGCCTCGATTTCATCAGGCTGTCCGCGGCACCCGATGTGCCCCGTCACGCGGCCGGGGCGGCGCGCATCGGGGTGTGGGTGCCCTGGGCCGACACCGACTCCATTGGATGGGTTCGCTACGCTCTCGACCAGCGCAAAGTTCCCTATACCTATCTTCGAGACGAGGACATCCGGGGAGGATCGCTGCGCGATCGCGTCGACGTGCTGATTTACGGCCACGTCGATCTGGAGCTCGCCGAGCAAATCATGGGCCTGCCGAGAATCTGGGGACCGATGCCGTTCAAGAAGACCCCGCAGACCCCGAGCTTCGGCACGCCGGCCGAATCGGATGACATCACCGGAGGGATCGGATACGCGGGCCTGGCTCAGTTGCAGCGCTTCGTCGAGGAGGGCGGCCTGCTAGTGACCCTGGGCAGCGGATCGATGCTGCCGCTGGAAGGCGGAATGGTGCGCGGGGTCCGGCGCTCGTCCGGCGGCGTGCCCCGGAGCACCCAGGGCGGGGGCTCAGCGTCGTCGGCCGCGGCGCAGCAGGCGGAAACCCGCACTCCCGGGGCGCATGTGCGCGTGACGTTCGCTCGGCCCGATCATCCGCTGGCCTATGGTTATCCGGCGCACACGCATGTCTTCCGGCAGAACTTCCCGCTTTACGACACGCCCCGGCGGTGGCTGAGGATGGCCTATTGCACCACCTGCCTCGATGGTCCGGAGGATCGCAGCGCCGTCGTTCTGGAATGGGGCGACCCGACCGGAGCGCCGTTCGTGGTGAGCGGTCAGGCCTGGGGCGAGGATCGCCTGATCGGACGGCCCGCGATCCTGGACATGCCGATCGGTCTCGGTCACGTCGTGGCGTTCAATTTCAATCCGCTGCATCGCGATTTGAATCGCGGCGATCACCGCCTGGTATGGAACGCGATTCTCAACTGGCAGGCGATTCTCAAGCGGCCCTGATCGATCGGATGCCTGCCCACGGGTCGTCGGAGTTGCCGAGTGCTTCAGATCTTCGTCGACGCAGACGGTTGCCCGGTGAAGGATGAGATCTACCGCGTGGCGCGGCGACACGACCTCGGCGCGACGGTGGTGGCGAATGCGCGCATCTTCATCCCGGAAGAGGACCGCTTCACGCTGGTCGTCGTCGGAGATCGTTTCGATGCCGCCGACGACTGGATCGTCGAGCATGCCGCCGCGGATGACATCGTGATCTCGGCGGACATCCCGCTTGCCTCCCGCTGTCTGCGCAAGGGAGCCGTCGTCCTCGATCAGAGGGGCGGGGCGTTCACCGAGGACAACATCGGCACGGCCCTCGCGAACCGGGAGCTGATGTCCCATCTTCGCGATCTCGGGACCACGACGGGAGGTCCGCCCCCGTTCAGCGCCCGCGATCGCTCGCGATTCCTGCATCGTCTCGACGAAGCGATCCGATCGATCCGCCGGCGCAACCCATGACGATCGGACCGCCCCGGACAGGCTCCTATTTCTGTTTCTCGTCGAGCTCGGCCCATCGGGCGTAGAGCCGGTCGACCTCGGCCTGAAGTTCGACGATCTCCGAGTGCCGCTTCTGCAGCAGGCCCGCGTCTGTTGCGATCGCAGGATCCTCCGCGCGCCGCCGGGCCTCGGTGAGCCGCGCTTCGGCGTCAGGCACCGCGGCCTCCATGCCGTCCCATTCGCGCTGCTCGAGGTAGGTGAGCCGCCGGGCTCCGGATCGTGACGCTCTCGGGGTCGAGGGGCGCAGCGGGTCCTTCTTCGGGGAGGCCTGCGGCGGTGCCTGCGTTTCCCACTGGTCGTAGTCGGCGTAATGCTGGGCGCCACCGCAACCGTCGAGCGCGAGGACCTGGGTCGACACCCGATCGAGAAGATACCGGTCGTGGCTCACCAGGACCAGGGCGCCGGGGAACTCGAGCAGCGCCTCCTCCAGCACATCGAGCGCCGGGATGTCGAGGTCGTTCGTGGGCTCATCGAGAACCAGCAGGTCGGCCGGCTCGAGCATCATTCTGGCGAGCACGATCCGGGCGCGCTCGCCCCCCGAGAGGCGGGACACCGGGGTCTCGAGCTGGGCGGGGTTGAATAGAAAGCGCTTCGCCCACGATGCGACATGGAGCGCTCGATCGCGGTAGATCACGCTGTCCCCGGCGGGCGCCAACGCCCGCTTGAGGGTGAGCGCGGGGTCGAGCGTCTCCCGGTTCTGCGCGAAGTAGACGACACGCAGACCCTCGGCGCGCCGGATCGACCCGGCTGCGGGCGCCATTTCCCCGACGATGGTCCGCAGCAGCGTCGTCTTGCCGGATCCGTTGGGGCCGATGACGCCGAGGCGCATGCCCGGGGTGAGCAGCAAGTCGAGGTTCTCGATGATCACCCGGTCATCGAACCCGATCCGCAAGCCTTCGCCCCACCACAGCCGCTTCGTCTTCCGCCCGGACGATGCGAACTCGATCCCCACGGTCGAAACCACGCTGCGCGCGCGAGCCTCATCGAGCCGTTCGATGCTGCGCGTGGCCGACTGGATGCGCGCCTTCGACTTGGAGGTCCGGGCCTTGGCGCCGCGGCGCAGCCAGGCCACCTCGCGGCGGACGAGGCCGGCCAGGGTCTCTTGGTAGGCCGCCTGGTTGCGCAGCGCCTCGTCGCGCACCTCCAGAAAGTCCGCGTAGGTTCCGGCCACGTGAAACAGGCCCGCCTCGTGGAGCCGGTTGATCTCCAGCACCCGTCGCGCGACCCTCTCGAGAAAGTAGCGATCGTGGCTGACCACGACGAACGCGCACGATTCGTTCCGCAGCAATGTTTCGAGCCAGAGAATCGAGCCGATATCCAAGTGGTTCGTCGGCTCATCGAGCAGCAGAAGGTCGGGTGCGCGGGCGAGCTCGCGCGCGATCGCGAGCCGGGCGCGCCAGCCCCCCGAAAGGAGGTCGGTCGAAACGCCCGGATCGGCGAATCCGGCCTTGCCCAGGGCCACCCTGACGCGCTGGTGTTGCTCCCGGTCATCGAGCCGCTCATCCTCCGCGATCGCTGCCGCGACGATGTCGGCCGCCGAGGCTCCCGGGGCGAACACCGGAGTCTGCGGCACGTAGCCGACCCGGAGACCCTTGCGCCGGGTGCAGTTCCCCGCGTCGGGGATCTCGGCGCCGGCGAGGATCTTCAGCAGCGTCGACTTGCCCGCTCCGTTGGGGCCGACGAGGCCGGCGTGATCGCCTTCGTGAAGAGCGAACGTCAGCCCCTCGAACAGCGGCGGCCCGCCGAACGACTTGGTGAGGTTTTCGCAATTGAGGAGAGCTGGACGAGGCATGCATGACCACGTGGAGTGAGAGACGGCGACGGTGGGCCACCACCCGGGCGTTGCCTGTCGCCAGGGTCCTACGTGAACGCCTTGGCGGAACCGCAGTATAGCATTCCATTCCCGCTGATCCGAGCGCTTCGAGCGGCCGAAGCGCTGAAGGCCGGCACCGTACCGCCACGGGCGGGTCGGCGCCGTGGTCAGATTTCGGACTCGAGACGCTCCGGGCGGAGAATCGGTGGCCACTCCCTGCGCCGCGCATCATATTAATAGCATCGCACCAGCAGCCCGATGGCGGTCGCCCGGCGGATCACGGCGAAGCTGGCCGGACCGCCCCGCCGCGCCCGGGCGGTGCGCGGGAGGGAGGCGAGTCAGAGGTGATCGGGACGAAGGAGACGCGTGACGGGGATTTCCGGATCCTCGCCCTCGACGGGGGCGGCATCCGGGGCATCTTCACCGCGTCGTTCCTCGCGACGCTGGAAGACCTGTCGCGCGGACGAATCGCGGACCACTTCGATCTCATCGTCGGCACGTCCACGGGCGGCATCATCGGCCTGGCGCTGGCGTTCGGGATCCCGGCGAAAGAGATCCTCGACCTCTATGTCGGCAGAGGTCGCCAGATCTTCAGCCGGCCGCGCAAGCTCGGAATGCTGCTGAGGCCGAAGTACGAAAGCGGTCCGCTGGCGCGCATCCTCAGGGAGGTCTTCGGCGAGCGAATCATCAACGACGTCCTGACCCCCGTCTGCGTGACCAGCTACGAGCTGACCGATTCCTACCCGCGCATCTGGAAGGACGACCACGCGGAGGACTCTCTCGACGGCGGCGAGAACCTGGCCTGGAAGATCGCGCTCGCGACCTCCTCGGCGCCGATCTACTTCCCGGGCACGACGGTCGTCACGGGCGACAGTCACGTGGACGGCGGGCTGTTCGCGAACAACCCGGCGCTCGTCGGCCTGACGGAGGCGGTCAAGTACTTCCGCCGGCCGCTCGACCGCATCCGGATCCTGTCGGTGGGCGCCGGCGAGCGGGCGGAAAGGATCCCGGGCGCGCGGGCGAGCCGGATGGGCGTCTGGCATTGGAAGACCGCGATGTACGAGCACATGCTGATCGCGCAGGCGCGCATCGTGCACGAGATCGCTCGGCGCCTGCTGGCCCCGGGGCAGTATGATCGCGTCAACGTCCCCCTGGAGCAACCCTACCCGTTCGACGACTACGAGGCCGCCCGCACGCTCGTGGAGCCGGGCGCGCGGGCCGCCCGCACGCGCTTCCTGGAGATCCGCCGGAAGTATCTCTCCGCGCCGGCCACGCTCGGTCGCGATCAGAAGGCGGCGGTCGCCGCCGCGGTGCAGCGCCGCCACGAGTCGGAGAGGCCGCACCGCATCGGCCTCTGACGCTGCCGGACCTGCCCACCTTCTGTCGGACGCGGCCGGCTTGCGCTGGCCGAACCTTTGCCCGCGGTGTCATCGTGGAGTTCAGTCCTGTCGAGGTCGATCCCAATATCGTAGTCGCCCGTCGGGAAAGCGCCACGATCCGGCCCGATCGAGGCTGGTATGGACCTTGCCTAATCCCGTGTGGGGTGTTGTTCACCGGGAGGGGAGATGTCATTCACGCGAAGCCTCGTTGCCGGAGTCCGTGTCACAAGCTGCCGCGCCTGGCGGGCGATCTGCCTGACGGCCGTGCTCGTGGTCGTAGTGGCGGCGTGCAAGGAGGTTAGCCGGCTCAATGACAACCTGCCGCCGGTGGCCACGGCGAGCGGCACTCCGACCTCGGGACCGGCGCCGCTGGCGGTGAACTTCACCGGGACGGGCACCGATCCCGACGGCGTCTGGATGGCCTACGCCTGGGATTTCGGCGACGGCGCCTCCCTCAAGCAACAGACCGCCTCCCACACCTATACGAGCGCCGGGACATACAAGGCCACCCTCACGGTGACCGACGCCAATCTCGCCGAAGGGAAGGCCACGGTCGCGATCACGGTCGGGGCGGCCGGGAACAAGCCGCCCGTCGCGACGATTTCGGCAAACCCGACTTCCGGCACGGCGCCCCTTCTGGTCGGGTTCTCCGGCTCGGGCAGCGATCCCGACGGGAGCGTCGTGTCCTACTCCTGGAGCTACGGCGACGGCGGCACCTCGACCCAGCAGGTCACGACCCACACGTATCAGACGGCCGGCAACTATACGGTCGCGCTGACGGTCACCGACAATGGCGGCGCGAAGGGCTCCGCGAGCGTGCAGATTGCGATCGGCGGGGTGGGCAACCAGCCGCCCGTGGCCGGCGCCTCGGCGACGCCGACCTTCGGCCCGGCTCCCCTGACGGTCGCGTTCACCGGATCGGGAAGCGACCCGGACGGGACGATCGCCTCGTACGCCTGGGCGTTCGGTGACGGCGGGACGTCGACCCAGCAGAGCCTGTCGCACCTCTATCAGACGACCGGCAACTACACGGCCACGCTGACGGTGACCGACAACAACGGGGCGACCGGATCCGCCAGCGTGAACATCGCGGTGGGAGCGAACCAGCCGCCTACCGCGTCGGCCTCCGCGACCCCGACGTCCGGAAAGGCGCCCCTGGCGGTTTCATTCACCGGATCGGGGAGCGATCCGGACGGGACGATCGCCTCCTACGCCTGGACGTTCGGCGACGGTGGGACGTCGACCCAGCAGAACCCGTCGCACAGTTACGCGGCGGCCGGGAGCTACACGGCCACGCTGACCGTGACCGACAACGGCGGCGCGAAGGGCTCGGCCGGCGTGACGATCACGGTGCAGCCGGGCAACCAGGCGCCGATCGCCAACGCCGGGGCCGATCAGATCAACCGCGACTGCGGCGCCACCATCAGCCTGGACGGGACCGCATCGGTCGATCCCGATGGAGGTACGCTGACCTACCAGTGGACCCAGACCGCGGGGGCAGCGGTGACCCTCGCGGGGGCGAACACGGCGACGCCGTCCTTCCTGGCTCCGGCGGCCTCCACCGCGACTTACACCTTCACGCTCACGGTCACCGACAATGGCTCGCCGCCCGCCAGCTCGCAGGACGTGGTCAACGTATCGGCGCGGGTCACTTACGTGAACACCATCCAGGGGTTGTTCGCCAACCGTGGTTTCCAATCAAACGGGAAAATCCTCGGGTGCGTCTCGTGTCATGCTCCGGGCAAGTCGAGGTCCAACAGCCCGCTGACTACCTACAGCGAGGTGGTCAACTGGAGCTCGCAAGCCCGATCTCTGCTGAGTTCGGGCGGCTCGATGCGCCAGTACCTGCTGACCGGCGAGCCGGATGTCGTCATCAAATGGATCGACGCCGGCCTGCCCGAGAAGAACTGAGACGCGTGAAGGTCAGAACTTCCAGGTGAGCTTCAGGCGGCCGTTGCGGCCGTCCTGCAGGATGGCATCCTGCACGTGCTCCTCGGAGGCGGGATCGGCATAGCGCTTGTCGAGAAGGTTCGAGACGCTGGCCGAGATCTCCAGACCAGGGGCCAGCTCCTTGCTCAGGAGCGTCACGTTGACCACCACGAATCCGCCGACCTCGGTGCCATTCACGGTGTGGCGGCTGCCGGTGTACTGAACCTCCAGCCCGGCGGCCAGCCGCTTCCCCACGATGGGCGCGAACAGGTTCAGCTTCGACAGGTTGTGGGGCGAATTGGCGACCGGCCCCGGCGTGCCCGGCGCGTTGCTGTTCTGGTAGGCCGAGCTGAAACGCACCTCCCAGCCGCGATCCCAGAGGCGTTGCAGCTCGAGCTCCAGCCCGCTCGCCTTCAAGCGGTCGAGGTTGTCGAAGTAGAACATTTTGTCCAGCGGGTCGGTCGCCAGATTGATCATCTCCTTGCTGCTGTTCTGGAAGGCGGATCCGGTGAGCCGCAGGTGGCTGCTCAGGTACTTCTCGAGGACCACCTCGATGGTGCTGATGTACTCCGGAACCAGGCCAGGCGGCGGCTTGTAGCCGAGGGCGCTGGCGTTGTAATAGAGCTCATAGGCGTTGGGCGCCCGGAAGGCCCTCCCGTAGAGCGCCTTGAAGGTCGTCGTGCCGGATGGCCTGTAGATGATCGAGGCGCGGGGATTGAGGGTGCTGCCGAAGGTCGTGTAGTAGTCGCGGCGCAGCCCCAGATCGACGGTCCATTTCTTGTGGAGGGTGATCTCGTCCTGAATGTAGACCCCCCAGTCTTCCGAGCTCTTGCGGCGGTCGTAGTACTCGAAGAACGGGCTGACGTCGTAGGCGCGCAGGTCCTGCCGATAGTTGCTGTGGAACTCGAAACCGGTGGTGACCGTGTTGCCCCGGTGCGGCCGCAGCGTCACCTGGCCCTCGGCGCCCCACCAGTACCCCCACGTGAAGTCCTTGTACAGAATGACCGGAGAGGCGATGTTGGGTTTGTTGGGGTAGTCGCCGAAGTAATAGTACCGATCGAGAGACGCCCTGCCGGTGACGCTCCCCAGCCGCTCGAAGGCGCGCTCGTACTTCAGCTCGAGGCTGCTGCGCTCGTCGGTGGTCTGTGAGCGGGGATCGTTGAACACCTGGTTGAAGGAGGCCGTCGGGACGCCCTTCTCCCGGGAAGAATCCGCCGCCTCCAGCCGGAAGTTGCGGAACGACAGCTTCGCGAACAGGCGGCGATACTGGTCGTCGTCGTTCCGCGTCAGGCCGTTGTTCGTGGCCGGAGTGTCGAACTCTTTGAAGAACAGCTCCCGTCCGGCGCTGTCGAGAACCGAAGCGCCCAGGACGATATCCGCGCCGTTTTTCAGGGTCGTGCCATAGGCGACCCGCCCGCTGCGCGTCGAGTAGCTGGCGCCGGTGGCCGAGACGGTGGCCCCGGCGAGATCCTTCCCCTGCTTGGTGATGATGCTGACGACGCCGAAGAACGCGCCGGTCCCGTAGAGCGACGAGCTCGGGCCGCGGATGACCTCCACGCGGTCGATGAGCTCGACGTCAATTGGTTCCTCCGTCCCCAGCAGCGCCTGGCCGAAGATGATGTCGTTCGATCGGTGCCCGTCCACCAGCAGGAGGATGCGGGAATTGTAGTCGCCCGCGCGGGCGAACCCCCGCACGCCCAGATAGGTGTAGTTGCGGTCGTAGGTGGTGTAGAAACCCCGGACACTGGCCAGGATCTCCCCGATCGTGCGGTAGCCGTACCGCTTGATCTCCTCCGCCGTGATGATGCTCACGGAGGCGGGTGCGTCGCTGGTCTTCTGCTCGTATCTCGAAGCGCCGTAGACAATCTCGATGTTCATCAGCTGCTCGAGGCTCAGGGTGGTGAAATCGGGCGGGGATTGCGGAGGTGGGGCCTGCGCGCCTGCCGGCGCCGCACGGGCCGCCGATGCGGCGACCACGGCGCAGAGGCTCCAGACCAAGAGCGTGCGGATCACCGCAGCGTCCTCAACGGCCATCCGCCTCATCGACAGGACCCCCCCGGAACCGCGAGCGTCGCGGTGACGGCCGTATAGCAAGATAGGTCCCGGTGGCGATTGTGCAAGCCGGTGAGACACTTAGCCCCGCCGCCCCGGGCGGCGAACACCCCGGCCACGCCCTGCATCTTTAGAGATGAAGGAGGGCGATCGTGGGACCGAGCGAGCGATTTCTGGTCTGGCGGCTTCGGCGGCACGACCGTGAGGCCTGTCGGGATCTGATCCGGCGCCACCATGCGCGAGTGTACGGCTACCTCCGGCGTCTCGGCGCCGACGGATCGATGGCCGAGGACCTGACGCAGGAGACCTACACCCGGGCGTGGACGCGGATCGAGACCCTGAGGGAGGCCGCGTCGCTCCGCTCATGGTTGCTGGCGATCGCCAGAAACGAATTCCTGCAGAGAGCGCGGGTGAAGCGCCCGAAAGAAATCGGGCTCGAGGCGGCGGCGTCGGTCGCCGCTCCGGGCGCGGCCGCCGACGACGTGCTGGCGCGGGCGGAGCGCGAGGAGCTCCTCCACCGCGCGGTGGGCCGCCTCGACGGGACGCTGCGCGAGGCGATCGTCCTGCACTACTTCCAGGACCTGAGCCTGCGCGAGGTCGGGATGGTCGTCGGCGTCCCGCCCGGGACGATCAAGTCGCGGCTCAACCGGGCGCTTCAAGAGCTGCGCGAACGGATGCACAAGGAGGCGGCAGATGCGTGACGGAAAGCTGGCAAGGCAGTTGCGGGCGGTGCGTGACCCGAATCCTCCATTGGACCTGGCTGACCGCCTCGAAAAGACGATCCCCGGCTCCTTCCGGCAGCGGGAGCGGATGGCCGGGAGGATGTTCACGATGGCGAAGATCGGAGCGACGGCGGCGGCGGTCATGGCGTTCGTCTGGGGCGCCCTGGCTTTCCTGTCCGGTCCGACGGGACCGGGCGTTTCCGTGGCGGCGATGCTCGACCAGGTGGCCCGCGCCTCCGGCTCGGCCCCGGCCGTCCATATCGTGATGCGGGTCCTGTCGCGTCAGGGGGAGGACTTCTCCTTCGTGGACCTCGGCGGCGAGCCGCAGACGTTCGAGGCCTGGATCGAGATGCCCGGCGCAGGTGACGGCATGTCGAGCGTTGAGGTCACCCATGGCCGGGCACGCGTCACCAAGGGTGACCGGGTGCGCGCATGCGACGGCCGCGAAACGATCGCCTGGTTCCCATCGTGGGGCGAAGCGATTCGCTCGGAAGGGTGCGCGGTGGAGGTCGAGACCTTCTGGCCGGCGGCGTGGGTGCGGCAACTCATGGCGGCCGCGACCGTCGCGGGCGCCGAGGTGCATGGACCCGTCGAAGAACGCGGTACGGCACGTCTCATCCTGCGCGAGCCCGGTGTCGGCGTGAGCGGTCGGGCGAAGGCCTTCCTGCAGGAATTCAACCGCGAAACCGAGCTGACCTGGACGCTCGGCAACAATCGCCTGACCGGGCTGCGGCGCTGGGTCCTCGAGGGTGGGCGTCACCTGGTCGCCGAGACTGTCACGATCGAATACCTCGACGCGGCCGACGATGCGATGTTCCGCCTCGATCTTCCGGCCGACGTCCGCTGGGTGACGCTCCGCGAGGCTCCCGAGGCGCTCGCCGAGCTCGGCCCGCGCGACGTCGCGCGCCGTTTCTTCGAGGCGGCCATCGCGGGCGACCGCGACACGCTCGGGGTCCTCGGCGCCTCGCCGCACTTCGTGGAAAGTGTTCTCGGAATGGGCTTCAAAGCGGTCGTCTCGATCGGCGAGCCGTTCCGCACCGGCCTCTACCCCGGCGTCTATGTGCCGTACGAGGTCCGCGCCCGGCAGGGCGACGCGGCGCGCACCGTCAAGTACAACCTGGCGTTGCGCGACGATAACCCGCAGCACCGCTGGGTCTTCGACGGCGGGATCTGAACGGCAGGGCCGTCCGTACTAAGATATCGCCCATGGGGCAGGGGACGGAGGAGCGGATGCAGGGCCTGAAGGGGAAGGGTATCCTGGTGACCGGCGGCGCGAGCGGCATCGGCGCCGCCACGGCCGCCCGTTTCCTCGACGAGGGGGCCAGGGTCTGCGTCCTCGACCGGGACGTCCGCGGCAACGAGGCCGTCCTCAGGAAGCATCCGGCCCTCTCGGGAGCCCTGGCCGCCGACGTCTCCAGGCTGAAGGAGGTCGAGACGGCCTTCGCCGAGGCGGTGCGCCTGATGGGCCGCGTCGACGTCCTGGTCAACAACGCCGGCATCAGCATCCGCCATGCCTTCCTGGACATCACACCCGAGGAGTGGGACAAGGTCATCGCCATCGATCTGACCGGCGTCTTCTACGTCGCCCAGACCGCCGCCCGCCACATGATGGAGAAGGGAAGCGGGGTCATTCTGCAGACCGCGTCGACCAACGGCATCGTGGGGCACCGCCTCTACGCCGACTACAACGCCTGCAAGGCGGGGGTGATCGAGCTGACGAAGTCGATGGCCCTGGAGCTGGCGCCGAAGGTGCGCGTCAACGCCGTCGCACCCGGCTACGTCCTGACGCCGATGCAGCGGGCCGAGTACACCGACGCCATGCTGGACGAGGTAAACAGGAAGATCCCGCTCGGGCGTCACGCGACCCCCGAAGAGATCGCCGCGCTGTTCGCCTTCCTGGCGTCCGACGACGCGGCGTATCTCACCGGGCAGGTGTGCGTCATCGACGGCGGCGAGACGGCCGGCGGCCTGGCGAGCCGATGAGCATCCTGCGCGGCAAGGTCGCCCTGATCACCGGTGCCGCCTCGGGGATCGGCGCGGCCACGGCGCGGCTGTTCGGGCGCGAAGGGGCGGCCGTGGCGCTGTTCGACCGGGACGAGGCCGGAGGCCTGGCGGTCGCCCGGGCGATCGAGGCTGAGGGGGGCCGGGCGCTCTTTCTGCCCGGCGACGTGACCCGTGATGCCGACGCGCAGCGCGCCGTGGACGACACGGCCGCCCGCTTCGGGCGCCTCGACATCCTGTTCAACAACGCCGGCATCATCCGGCGCGCCACCATCCTCGAGACCAGCGAAGCAGACTGGGATCGCGTCATGGAGGTGAACGTCAAATCGGTCTTCCTCCTGTCGCGCCGGGCGGTGCCGGTGATGGCGCGCGGCGGCGGGGGCGTCATCATCAACACGGCGTCGAACTGGGGGCTGGTCGGCGGCTCGCGCGGGGCGGCCTACTGCGCCTCGAAAGGCGCGGTCGTGATCCTGACCAAGGCGATGGCCCTCGACCACGGCGCGCAGGACATCCGGGTCAACTGCATCTGCCCCGGCGACACCGACACGCCGATGCTGCGCAGCGAGGCGCAGATGCTCGGCGAGCCGCTCGACCGGTTTCTCCGCGAGTCGGCGCAGGTGCCGCTCCGCCGGGTGGCGCGGCCGGAGGACATCGCGCAGGCGGCGCTGTACCTGGCGAGCGACGCTTCGTCGTTCGTGTCGGGGGCGCCGCTCATCGTGGACGGCGGATTCGTGGCGGGTTGACCGGCGGTTCGCGTGCGGCGCCGGCCGGCCGGGAGGGAGGACGTACATGCGCCTGGCGGGGAAGGTGGCCTTGATCACCGGGGGGACGTCCGGCATCGGCCGGGCGACGGCGGTGCTGTTCGGGCGCGAGGGGGCGAGGGTCGCGATCACCGGGCGGGACGAAGTGCGGGGCCGCGTCGCCCTGCACGACGTGAAGAGCGCCGGCGGGGAGGGGATCTTCGTCCGTTCCGACGTGCGCCTGGCGGCCGACTGCAAGCGCGCCGTTGACAAGACGCTCGAGGCGTTCACGAAGATCGACATCCTGTTCAACAACGCCGGCGTCTTCTTCCCGCGCACCGTCCCCGACTGTCCCGAGGAGGAGTGGGACATGACGATCGACGTCAATCTGAAGGGGACCTACCTGATGTCGAAGTTCACCCTGCCGCACATGATCGCGCAGCGCTCCGGCGTGATCGTCAACAACAGCAGCGGCTGGGGGCTGGTGGGAGGGGACGCGGCGGCCGCCTATTGCGCCTCGAAGGGAGGCGTCGTCCTGCTCACCAAGGCGATGGCGATCGACCACGGGCGCCAGGGGATCCGGATCAACTGCATCTGCCCGGGCGACATCGAGACGCCGATGCTCCCCGAGGACGCGAAGCGGCGCGGCCAGACGTGGGAGGAGTATCTGAAGGGAGCGGTCAACCGGCCGCTCGGCCGGATCGGCAAGCCCGAAGAGATCGCCCGCGCCGTCCTGTTCCTCGCGACCGACGATGCGTCGTTCATGACCGGATCGGCGCTGGTGGTCGACGGCGGCGGGACGGCGGACTGATCCTGATGTCGTAGAACCTCTGCTCGTCGGCTACCACGTGGCACCCGCCATTGCCCCCGCCCGCTTGCATTCGACATGGCGCCGGATCACATTGTCATCGAGTCGACATGCTCTGACAGGAGTACTGCGAGACGAGCCTGATTCCGTGACGACACCTCACCACTCGAAGCAGGGAATACATCGCCCTCACCGCAGACGAATTGTCGTGGGTGCCATTTCGGTGATGGCGGCGGGTCTGATTGGGTGGGTCGCTCAATCGGAGATCGTTCTCGTCACGAGCGAACACAACGGCGAGTTTGCTGCGTCTTCTTATTCCTTGCGGGAGGATGATTTTCACCATCCACGGCTTCAGCTCTTGAGAAGCCGGGAAAAACTGGATGAGGTTGTCTCCAGCGCGACATCGCAATTCGAGACGATCGTCTTGTTGAGAGCCTGGGCCCGCAGGCAGTGGGAGCCCGGCGGGAGCTTTTATTACCCTCCCTGGGATGCGGTTGAAATCCTGGACCTGGCTAGAAAACATGGCAACCGGGGATTTTGCGCGCAGTATGCCATCGTATTTCTCCAGGCCTGCCAATCCCTGGGCATCCACGCGCGGTATGTCGATCTGCCCAGGCATTTCGTGGTTGCAGTCTGGTCGGACGACTACAATCGGTGGGTTCTGATGGACCCCACCAACGACATCGATTATGAAATGGATGGCGCCCCTATGAGAGGTCGGGACCTCTACCGTGCCTATTGGAGAGACGACGTTCGCGGGATCGTCCAGGTTGACTCCGAGGGCAACCGGAAGGCCGTCACTCGAAACGATTTGAGCAACTATCACTTGTACTCGATCGGCCTGTCGGCCAATCAGCTTGGAGACCCCATCGAGGTCAAGAGTCACGGTCTCTGGAAGACGCTTGTCCGTGCGAGCGACTATCGAACCTACCCGAAGATCGGCAAGGACCAATTGATCGTCACCTCGGAATTTCTGGCGTGGCGGAGCGAGGACGCCGAAGAGTCGTTTCCGGAGCGTCCCGAGACCAGCGATCAGGATGAGTTTCGCTACGCACTCAACCAGACCGTCATCTTCCTGGCGAACGAGCGTCTGACGCACAGAATCCTGAGAGTGGCGCTGTTGGGCAGCAACAGCCCGACCTTCGAGAGATTCCTGATTCGTTCCGAGGAGGGCACTGACTGGGTACCGAGCCCGTCCGGAACGATCAAGTGGTTGATCCATCCTGGGATGAACCAGCTGTCTGCCCGGGTCGAGACTAGCGATGGTTGGAGGGGGCCCGTGAGCCGCGTCGGGTTGTATTACAAGCCCCCCCTGATCGATTTCCTCCCTTCATTTCGGGGCAACATCTTCAAGGTGCTCTGGCATCGGTCGGTCTAATCGGCAGTACAATTCCTCCCGCCCCCGATCCGGGGGCGATCTTTTTCGCCCCCACAAGGCACCGTGATCACTCCAGGCGAACCCGTCATCGGTTCTCTCCGCCGGGCCCTTCGGGAGCAGTTCGGCCTGGAGGAGTTCCGCCCGGGCCAGGCCGAGGCCGCCACGGCGGTCCTGCATGGGCGCGACCTGGTGGCGGTCATGCCGACCGGGTCCGGCAAATCGCTCTGCTTCCAGCTGCCGGCCCTGCTGCTCGACGGGACGACCGTCGTGGTGTCGCCGCTCATCGCGCTCATGAAGGACCAGGTCGACCGGCTGCAGACGCTCCACCTGCCCGCGGCCGCGGTGCATTCGGGGCTAGGCGCGCGGGAGCGCGGTGAGGCGGAGGCGGATCTCGCGGCCGGCAGGCTGCGTCTCGTCTATGTGGCGCCCGAGAGGCTGGCGAGCGCGCCGTTTCGCGCCGCCCTGGCGGGGGCCCGGATCGTCCGTCTCGTGGTGGACGAGGCGCACTGTATCAGCCAGTGGGGCCACGACTTCCGGCCGGACTATCGCCGCCTCGGCGATTTGAAGCGGCAGCTCGGCGTTCCGGCCGCGGCCTTCACCGCCACCGCCACGCCCGAGGTGCGCTCCGACATCGCCGTTCAGCTCGGTATGACGGAGCCGCTGGAGCTGGTGACGGGGTTCGAGCGCCCCAACCTGACGCTCTCCGTCGAACCATGCCGATCGCGCGCCGACAAGGAGGGTGCCCTCGATCGCCTGCTGCGCGACGCCGGGCCGCCGGGCATCATCTACGCCGCCACCCGGAAGAACGTCGATCGCTGGGCGGATCATCTGGCGGAACGCGGCCTGCGGGCCGGGCGCTACCATGGCGGGCTCGACGATGCCGTGCGGGTCCGGGTCCAGGATGACTTCTTCGCGGGCCGCCTCGACGCCATCGCCGCCACCAACGCCTTCGGCATGGGCGTGGACAAGAGCGATCTCCGCTTCGTGGCGCATGCCGATGTGCCGGGCAGCCTGGAAGCCTATTATCAGGAGGCGGGGCGTGCGGGGAGGGATGGCCGGCCGGCCCGGGCCGCGCTGCTGTTCTCGCCCGCCGACGTTCGCACCCAGGAGTTCTTCCTCGCCGGATCGAATCCCTCGCCGGCGGTCTTCCGGCGTGTCTGGCAGCTCTTTGCGGAGGGAGCGGACGATGCCGCGATCGACTCGATGGCCGGCGCGGCCGCCGCCGACGCGATGGCTGCCGCGACCGCCGCCCGCCTCCTGCGCCGCGCGGCGGAGAGTCTCGGCCTGACGCCCGGCGCCGGGGAACCGCCGATCGACGGCGCGGCACTGGCGGACAAGGCGCGGCGCGACCGGGCCCGTCTCGACACCATGCTCGCCTATGCCTTCGGCCGCGGTTGCCGGACCCGCTTCATCTATGACTACTTCGCGGGCGCCGGCCGGGGCGGGGCCTTGCCCGGCTGCGGGACCTGCGATGTCTGCCTCGGCTGGCGTCGCGGGGCGGAGCGTCCGCTCGATGACCGGGAGTTCGAGAGGGTTCGCATCGCCCTGTCCGCCGTGGCCCGCCTGCCCGCCCGGTTCGGCGTGGAGCGGATCGCCCAGGTCCTCGTCGGCAGCCGCGATCGCCTGGTCGTCGAACGCGGCCTCGATCGACTTCCGACCTATGGCAGGCTGGCGGAGATGAAGCTCGAGGAGGTCAAAGGACTCCTGGACGCGCTGGTCGAGGCGGGACTGCTGGAGCGTCGCGGCATCGAGGGCGGGCATCCGGGCGCGTTCGTCCTGGCGCTCGGCGGGGAAGGGGCCGCGGTGATGCGCGCCGAGCGCCGGCCGCTCATGGCGCTTCCCGGCCGCGAGGCCGCGAGGCCGCCGCGGGCCGGCCCGAGGGCGCGCGGGAAGCGCGCCGGGGCGATCGACGAGGTGGAAGGGGCACGGGGGCCGGCTCCCGACGCCGACCTGCTCGGCCGCCTGAAGGAATGGCGCGCCGCGGAAGCGAAGCGCCGGGGCGTCCCCGCCTACGTGATCTTCCACGACACCACACTCGAGAACCTGGCGGCGCGAAAACCCCGCGGCCCTGCGGAGTTGCGTCAGGTGAAGGGAGTCGGTCCGGCCAAGCTCGAAGCCTACGGCGAGATTCTATTGAAGATGCTGGCCGGCGGTTCGCGGGGCACCGTTCGGGTATCATGAATTGATTGGCTGGCGGTGGCGTGTCCAATCAGACAAGGAAGATCCCATGAAAACAATGGTGGGTTTGTGGATTGACCATCGAAAGGCTGTGATTACGGCGGTCTCGGACCAAGGGGAGGCAACAAAGGTGATTCAATCGAACGTCGAAAAGCATCCCGGTCGGTCCGGCGGAGCGCGCTCGACGACCCCCTATGAATCGCAGAAAGTTCCGGCGGATGACATTCGCGAGAGAGAGTTCACGGACCAGCTCCATGGTTACTACGATGAGGTCATCACGGCCATCGGCGGTGCGGAGTCGATTCTGATCTTTGGTCCGGGCGAGGCCAAGGGCGAGCTGAAGAGGCGTCTCGAGAAGGACAAGCCCGGCGGACGCGTCGTGGCCGTGGAAACCGTTGACAAGATGACCGGTCGCCAGATCGCGGCGAAGGTGCGGGAGTATTCCCAGAAATAGGGAACTCTCCGTCGGACTCGAGTCAGGCGTTCGGGCCGCGGGCCAGGGTGGCGGGCGCGTTCAGTTTCGCCGGCCGGTAGGCGCACCACGGATCGCTCGCCAGGAGGTTCCCGGTCAGGGCGAAGGCGCGCGAGCGCGACCCGCCGCAGATCGTGTTGTACTCGCATACCCCGCAGACTCCGTCGAATTCGTCGGGGCGGCGCAGTTGCCGGAAGAGATCGGAATCGCGGTAGATGGAGGCCAGCTTCTGCCGCCGCACATTGCCGCCGCTGACCGGCAGAAACCCGCTCGGGAAGACCTCGCCGGCGTGCGAGATGAACAGGAAGCCGTTGCCGGCGTTCACGCCCTGGGGTGCGAGACCGATGCTGTGCCCGGGCCCCTCGGTGCGCATCAGCTGCGACGGCAGCGCTCCGGGATGCGCCGGCAGCAGCCCCTCGCGTTGCTCGCGCTGCGCGACGTAGCGCCGGTAGTGCGGCGCCTCGGTGATCTTGACCAGGAAGCCGGCTCCCTTCTGCGCGCGGTACAGGATCCCGAATAGCTCCTCGCACTGTGCCGCCGTGAGCCCTTGCAGTCCCGTCCCGCGCCCCATCGGGACCAGGAAGAAAACCTCCCAGAAGACCACGTCCAGGCTCTTGACCAGGTCGACCATCGCTTCGAGGTAGGGAGCCGACTCGGCGCACAGAGTGGTGTTGATCTGGAGCGGCAGGCCGTGCCGGTGCGCCCAGGCGATCGCCTGCATCGTCCTGGCGTAGGCGCCGGGCACGCCGCGGAACGCATCGTGCAGGTCGGCCCGCGGGAAGTCGAGGCTGAGCGCCATCTGGCTCAGGCCGGCCTCCTTGAGCTTCACGACGACATCCTCGGTCAGCAG
>JBGPLZ010000072.1:0-17962 GCA_041486695.1 Acidobacteriota bacterium
ACCATGCTGTCGATCGCCCTGGAGCTGTCGAAGGAGAACCCGGCCACCGAGGACATGGCCTCGAAGTTCTTCGAGCATTTCATCGCCATCGCCGACGCCATGAACACCCTCGGCGGCACCGGCCTCTGGGACGAGACCGACGGCTTCTACTACGACCAGCTTCATACGGAGGGACGGAACATCCCGCTCCGGGTTCGATCGCTGGTCGGGGCGATCCCGCTGCTGGCGGTCGAGATTCTCGAGGAGGACGTCTGCAAGCGGCTGCCCGGCTTCCTCAAGCGGCTCAACTGGTTCCTGGAGAACCGCCAGGATCTGGCCCGGCACACCTCCTACATGGAGACCGGCCATGGGGTGATGCACGGGCATCGCCTGCTGGCGATTCCCTCGCGCGACCGGCTGGTGCGGGTGCTGCGCTACCTGCTCGATGAGAACGAGTTCCTTTCGCCGCACGGATTGCGCTCCGTGTCGAAATTCCACCGGGAGCATCCGTATGTCTTCAAGGCCGACGGCAAGGAGTTCAGGGTCTCATACGAGCCCGGCGAATCGGAAACGGGTCTGTTCGGCGGAAACTCCAACTGGCGCGGGCCGATCTGGTTTCCGCTCAACTACCTTATCGTCGAGGCGCTGGAGCGGTATCATCATTTCTATGGCGACAGTCTAATGGTTGAATTCCCCACGCGGTCGGGGACGATGATGACTCTCGCGGAAGTGGCCCATGAGCTCTCCGGCCGTCTGGCGCGCATCTTCCTTCTTGACGCCGGGGGGCGGCGCCCCTGCCACGGCGACGATGCGCGCTACGCGCGCGATCCGGCCTGGCGGGACCTCGTCCTGTTTCATGAATATTTTCACGGCGAGACCGGCCGCGGCCTCGGCGCGAGCCATCAGACCGGCTGGACCGCCCTGGCCGCCCGCCTCCTCCTCGGGCAGGGAAGGCGCAAAGGGCCATGAACCTCGCGAGGTCGCTGCCAAGCGATCTGGAGCAGGCGGTCCGGGACGAGCTCGAGTCCTGGCGAGCGCACGACAAGGTGCGGCGGCTCTGGGACCGGGATGCCTCGCTCTGGACCGGAAAAGACGAAGGGCGCTGGCTCGGCTGGCTCGGCATCGTCGAGGCGCAGCGGGCGCGGCTCCAGGAATTCCACGCCCTCGCCGCGGAGGCGCGTGAGGGCCGCTTTACACATGCGCTCCTGCTCGGCATGGGCGGGTCGAGCCTCGGGCCCGAGGTCCTGCGGCGGACTTTCGGTAAACGTCCCGATCAGCCGGCGCTGCACGTCCTCGACTCGACCGACCCGGCGCAGATCATCGCCTTCGAGAAGCGGATCGATCTCGCCCGGACTCTGTTCATCGTGTCGAGCAAGTCGGGGAGCACCCTCGAGCCGAACATCTTCAAGCAGTACTTCTTCGAGCGCGTGCGCGCGACGGTCGGCGCCGCAAGCGCGGGCGGGCGGTTCATCGCCATCACCGACCCGGGGTCGGCGATGCAGCGGGTGGCCGAGACCGATCGCTTCCGGAAGATCTTTTTCGGCCGGCCGGATATCGGCGGTCGCTACTCGGTCCTGTCGGATTTCGGTATGGTGCCGGCGGCGATCCAGGGGGTCGATGTCGCGGCCCTGCTCGATCGCGCCGCGGCGATGGCGGGCGCCTGCGCCGCCTCGGTCCCGCCGGCCGACAACCCGGGCGTGGCGCTCGGCGCGGTCCTGGGAGTGCTCGGCCGGAGCGGGCGCGACAAGGTGACCATCGTCGCCTCTCCCGCCATCGGCGACCTGGGGGCCTGGCTCGAGCAGCTTTTGGCCGAATCGACCGGCAAGGAAGGGAAGGGCCTCATCCCGGTCGACCGCGAGTGCCCGGGGCCGCCGGAGGTCTATGGTCCCGATCGGCTGTTCATCTATCTCCGGCTCGAGGCCGGGGCGGACCAGGCCCAGGACCGCGCCCTCGCGGCGCTCGAGAAGGCGGGGCAACCGGTCGTCAGGATCCCGGTCCACGATCGGCTCGACCTGGGCGGCGAGTTTTTCCGCTTCGAGCTCGCGACCGCCGTCGCCGGCTCGATCCTCGGCCTCAATCCGTTTGATCAGCCCGATGTCGAAGCGAGCAAGCTGGCCACCCGGGCGCTGACCGAAGAGTACGAGCGGCGCGGCGCGCTGCCGGCCGAGACGCCGCTGCTGACCGATCAGGGGATCGCGTTGTTCGCCGATGCGAAGAATGCAGCCGCGCTGGCGCGCGCCGCCGGGGGCGACCGGACGCTTCCCGGCTACCTCCGGGCCCACCTCGGCCGGCTGCAGGCGCGTGACTACCTGGCGATCCTCGCCTACATCGAGATGAACGAGGCGCACGACGAGGTGCTGCAGAGGCTCCGTCACGCCGTACGCGACGCCCGCCGGGTGGCGACCTGCCTCGGTTTCGGCCCGCGCTTCCTGCACTCGACCGGGCAGGCGTACAAGGGAGGCCCGGGCAGCGGCGTCTTCCTGCAAATCACCTGCGACGATGCCGCCGACCTGCCGGTGCCCGGCCAGGCCTACACGTTCGGCATCGTCAAGGCGGCCCAGGCGCGGGGCGATTTCCAGGTGCTGGCCGATCGCGGACGCCGCGCCCTGCGCCTCCATCTGGGAAAGGACGTCGGCAAGGGCCTGGCGACCTTGGAGCACGCCGTGCGCCAGGTGCTCGGCTGATGGCGGCCGGCGAGGAAGCCCGCGCCGACGGCCAGAGGCGGGGCCGGTCCGGCGACCCGTGCGTCATGGTCATCTGCGGCGCCTCCGGAGACCTGACGCGCCGCAAGCTGATCCCGGCCCTCTACAACCTGGCCCAGGGGGGCCTCCTGCCTGCGAATTTCGCCGTGGTCGGATTCTCCCGCGAGACCACCTCGACGCAGGCGTTCCGCGACCTGCTGGCCGGCGAATTCGAGCGGCACGCCACCGGCCCGGTCGACGCGACGCTGCGCGACCGGTTGCTGAGCCGGGTCTACTATCAGGAGGGCGATTTCCGCGATCCCGCGGCTTACGCCCGGCTCGAGGCGCTGCTCTCCCAGGTCGACGCGGAACAGAAGACTCCCGGCAATCACCTCTTCTACATGGCGACCCCGCCGGCCTTCTTCACGGAGATCGCCCTGCAGCTGGGAGCGGCCGGCCTGCTGCGGGAGGAGGAGGGCCGCTGGCGGCGCGTGGTGATCGAAAAGCCGTTCGGTCACGATCTGGAGTCGTCGCGGGCCCTCAATCGCGCCCTCCTCGCCGTCATGCAGGAGAGCCAGATCTACCGGATCGATCACTATCTCGGCAAGGAGACGGTCCAGAACCTCATGGTCTTCCGGTTCGCCAACGGCATCTTCGAGCCGATCTGGAACCGCCGCTACGTCGACCACGTGCAGATCACCGTCGCCGAGGGGCTCGGCGTCGAGGGGCGCGGCGGGTATTACGAAGAAGCCGGCGCGCTACGCGACATCGTCCAGAACCACATGCTGCAGATCCTCGCCTTCACCGCCATGGAGCCGCCGATCTCGTTCTCCGCCACGGCGGTGCGCGACGATAAGGCGAAGGTGCTGCACGCCATCCAGCCGCTGCTGCCCGAAGAGGTGCTGACCCGGACGGTGCGGGGCCAGTATGGCCGGGGCCGGGTCGGCGGAGCCGATGTGCCGGGGTACCGCGAGGAACCGAACGTCGCGGCCGGCTCGAACACCGAGACTTTCGTGGCGCTGAAGCTGTCGGTCGACAACTGGCGCTGGGCCGACGTGCCGTTCTACTTGAGGACCGGCAAGCGGCTGGCGGCCCGCTCGACCGAGGTCGTGGTGCAGTTCCGGCGCCCGCCGTTCCGGCTGTTCCGCGGCATCTCCGGGGACGGCCTGCCGCCGAACCAGCTGGTCCTGAACATCCAGCCGAACGAGGGGATCGCCCTGTCGTTCGGCGCCAAGATCCCGGGGCCCGACGTGCGGCTGGGCCAGGTCGACATGAGCTTCCAGTACGACGACTACTTCGGCAGCCGGCCGAGCACCGGATACGAGACCTTGCTCTATGATTGCATGATCGGTGACGCGACGCTGTTCCAGCGTGAGGACATGGTCGAGGCAGGATGGGACATCGTGGCGCCGATCCTCGATGTCTGGAAGGCGCTCCCGGCGCGCAACTTCCCCAATTACGCCGCCGGCTCGATGGGCCCGAAGGACGCGGACGACCTGCTGGCGCGCGACGGCCGCGCCTGGAGAGGCAGCGACGATGATCCTGGCGGGCGACATCGGCGGGACTAAGACGCGCCTGGCGCTGTTCCGCGTCACGGGAGAGCGCCTGGAGATGCGCGGCGAGGAGAGCTACCCGAGCCGCGAGCACGCCGGCCTCGACGGCATCGTCGCTGCGTTTCGCGCCGCCCTCCCGGGAGAGATCCGCGAGGCCTGCTTCGGCATTGCCGGGCCGGTGCGGGACGGCCGCTCGCAGACCACCAACCTCCCCTGGGTGGTCGACGCAGCGGATCTGGTGCGGGCGCTTCGGGTCGTCCGCGTCCACCTGATTAACGATCTGGAAGCGAACGCCTACGGCATCGCCGCGCTCGAGGCGCGCGACCTGGTCGAGCTGCATGCCGGACGTCCCGGCGCCGGGAACGCGGCCCTGATCGGCGTCGGGAACGCCGCCCTGATCGCCGCCGGCACCGGCCTGGGAGAGGCCGGCCTGTTCTGGGACGGGATCTCGCATCGGCCGTTCGCGACCGAGGGGGGGCACGCCTCCTTCGCCCCGGGCGACCCGCTCCAGGACGAACTTCTCGCGTATCTACGCCTCACCCATGAACATGTCAGCTGGGAACGCGTGCTCTCGGGCCCGGGGCTCTATAATGTCTATCGGTTCCTGCGCGACACCGGTCGCGGCGAAGAGTCGCCGCAGTTGACGGAGACGCTGGCCGGGGACGACCCGGCGGCGGCGATCGCCGCGGCCGCGCTCGAGGGACGGTCGCCTCTGTGCGCGCGGGCGCTCGACCTCTTCGTGGCGCTCTATGGCGCCGAGGCGGGGAACCTGGGGCTCAAGTTCATGGCGACGGGCGGGGTGTATGTCGGCGGCGGCATCGCCCCGAAGATCCTGGCGGCGATGCAGCGAGCGACGTTTATGCGGGCCTTTCTGGCCAAGGGACGGATGAAGACGGTCCTGGAGACGATGCCGGTGCGGGTCATCCTGAACGACCGGACGCCGCTCATCGGGGCCGCCCGCTGCGCCGCGCTGCGGGCCGGGCTCCTGCCGGCGGCGGGGAAAGTATGATGTCGGGCGGGCGCGGATCGCGATCGCGGGAGAGAGCCTGATGCCGCCCAAGACCCTGAGCAGTCATCTCGAAGATGAGCGGCGGCGCCACCCGGCGCTGACGGCCGACCTGGCACTGATCCTGGAGCGACTGGCGGAGTGCGGCAAGCGGCTGACGCGCGAGGTACGGCGCGCCGCTCTTTCGGGGAGCCTCGGGCTTCAGGCGGGAGGCGAGATCAACGCCACCGGCGATTCCCAGAAGAAGCTCGACATCCTGGCCGATGAAGCCATTCTGGAGGGGATCGGCGCCACCGGACTGGTGGGCGTGGTCGTCTCCGAGGAGCTGCAGGAGCCGCGGGCTCTCCCCGGACGGGAGGCGCGCTACATCCTGTGCACCGATCCGCTCGACGGCTCGTCGAACACCGACATCGACGCTCCGATGGGCACGATCTTCGGGATCTATCAAAGGGCCGCCGCCGGACCGATCGATGCGGCGCGGGATCTCGTCCGCAAGGGGTCGGAGCAGGTCGCCGCCGGGTACATCCTGTACGGCCCGAGCACGATGATGGTCTACACCGCCGGCGCCGGCACGCACGGCTTCACGCTCGACGAGGAGCGGGGCGCCTTCGTCCTGACCCACGCGGCGATGAAGTGCCCCGAGCGCGGCAAGACCTACAGCGCCAATCTCGGCAACCTCAACCGCTGGTTGCCCGGCCTGCGCCGTTACGTTGAGCATGTGACCGCGCACGACCCGGCGACGCGGCGTCCTTACTCGTTGCGCTACATCGGAGCGCTGGTCGGCGACCTGCACCGCAGCCTGATCGAGGGGGGGATCTACTTCTACCCCGCCGACGCCGTGCATCCCGACGGCAAGCTCCGGCTGATGTACGAGTGCGCCCCGATGGCGATGGTCGTCGAGCAGGCGGGCGGGCGCGCCAGCACCGGGACCGGCCGGATCCTCGACATCCAGGCGCGGACCATCCATCAACGCACGCCGCTGGTCATCGGCAGCGCCGCCGAAGTGGCCCTCTACGAATCGTTCATGAAGTGAGGAGACCGACGTGACCGAACGAGTCCGAGAGATCCTGAGCTGGTACGGCAGCGACAACCCCGGCACCTTGACCAACCTCTCCCGGCTGCTCAACCACGGCAAGCTGGCCGGCACCGGCAAGCTGGTGATCCTGCCGGTCGACCAGGGCTTCGAGCATGGGCCGGCGCGCAGCTTCGCGCCGAACCCGCCCGCCTACGACCCCCGCTATCACTTCGAGCTGGCGATCGAAGCCGGCTGCAACGCCTACGCCGCGCCGCTCGGCTTCATCGAGGCGGCGGCGCGCGACTTCGCCGGGCAGATCCCGCTCATCCTCAAGGTCAACAACCATGACGCCCTGGGGGATGAGAAGGACCCCGACCAGGCGATGACCGGCAGCGTCGGCGACGCCCTGCGGCTCGGCTGCTCCGCCATCGGCTACACGATCTACCCGGGCTCCTCGCATCGTATGGAGATGTACGGCCGGATCCGGGCCTACGCCGAGGAGGCCAAGCGACAGGGGCTGGTCGTCGTGGTCTGGTCCTACCCCCGCGGCTCGGGCCTGAGCAAGGAAGGGGAGACCGCCATTGACGTCACCGGCTACGCGGCCCAGATCGCCGCCCAGCTCGGGGCGCACATCATCAAGGTCAAGCTTCCCTCCGCGCACATCGAGCAGGAGGCCGCCCGCAAGGTCTACCTGAAGGAGAAGATCGCCGTCGAGAGCCTGCCCGACCGGGTGCGTCACGTCGTCCAATGCGCCTTCAACGGCCGCCGGATCGTCATCTTCTCCGGCGGCCCGGCCGAGTCCGACGACACCGTGCTCAACGAGGTCCGCGGCATCCACGAGGGCGGCGGCTTCGGCTCGATCATCGGCCGCAACTCCTTCCAGCGCAAGAAAGCCGACGCCCTGAGGCTTCTCGACCGGGTCATCGGGATCTACAAGAGCTGAGGCCCCCGCCCGGCCCGGTGGCGTCCCCACCGCTTGGCCCGGCGGCCCCCCCCGATCGGTCGCGCGGAGGTGGAATAACCCGGGCCCCGGCGCTGTTTTCGCCTCGAAGGGGGCAGCGCCATGACCAGGACGACCGAAGGCAGGGGTATCGAGGAGTTCGACCGGATCGTGAAGGAGGCGCTGGGCAACATCCCGGCTCCACCGGGGCTCGCCGGCAGGATCCGGGCCGCTCTCGATGCCGAGGACGAGACACGCGGGCGAGGCTCATCGGCCGGGCCGCGCCGATCCTTCATCCATGGCGGCAAGGCATGGACCATCATGGCGCTCGCCGCCTCGCTGCTCGCGGTGCTGACCGTCGCCCTGGTGCGCCGCGCCTCGCAGGTCCCGGCCGCCGGGCCGATGACCGTCAGCCGCGTCTCCCTCGAAGGGATCGTCGTCTGCTACGACTGCGCCCGCGAAGGGGAGCCGCTCGACTACCAGAAGACGAAATGCGCCTGGCCCGGCACCTCTACGGCCGCATCGATCATCTCGACGTCGACAGCTTCGCAGAGCTGCTCGAGAACGCGCGTCTGCTGCTTCCTCATTCCGCGTTCGGCGCCTTCAGCACCTTCAGGGTCTTCTCGGCTTTCTCCGGCACGGCGCCAGGCGCGGTGCCGGCGAGGGTGACGGTGACCTTGTAGTCCCCGGCCGGCACGAACTGCGTCTGGCCGAGGTGCTGTGCATCCACGGTCGGGATGCGGTGTTTCTCTTCGGCCTGCAGATCCCAGACGACGCGATTGAGTCCGGGGCGGCCGGGGCCGGTCAGGTCCCGGACCCCGTCCCCCGACGCTCCGGCGATGGCGATCTTGACACCGTCGGGGTTGGCGTCCCGCAGCCAGTAATTGATGATGGCGCCGGGGGCCGGGTTGGCGGCGCGGAAGATCCCGGCGCCGCCGCCGTAACCGCGGCCGGCGTGGAGGCGCGGGCGGCCGGGAAGCGGATCGAACAGCACCAGCTTCTGATTGCGCACCTCCTGCGTCAGTTGCGCCAGAGGCGTCACGTCGTCGCAGATATAGATGCTGCGGCCGTGGGTCGCGACCACGAGATCGCGCTCGCGGGGGTGGATGACCAGATCGTCGACCGGGGCGGGCGGCAGCGTCGTGCCGTTCATCCGCACCCAGTGCCGGCCGCGATCGATCGTGACGTAGAGCCCGAACTCGGTCCCGGCGTACAACACCTGAGGACTGATGATCGTCTCGATCACCAGCTGCGCCGGCTCGTTCGGCGGCAGGTCGCCGGTGATGCTGCGCCAGGAGCGGCCGGCGTCCTCGGTCATCATCAGGATCGTCCGGAAGACGTCGCTGCGATGGCCGTCCACCGCCACATAGGCGGTGTCGGCGGCATGGCGCGACGGGGTGAGGCGCGCGACGTACAGTCCGCCGACCTCCTTCGGGGTGACGTCGCTCCAGTCCTTCCCGTCGTTCCTGGTCACCTGCACCCGCCCGTCGTCGGTGCCGGCCCACAGCATCCCCTTGGCGATCGGCGATTCGGCGAGCGCGACGACGGTGCCGTAGGTCTCGGCCGACGAGCCGACGGTGGTGGTCTTCACCGGCTCGTTCCGGGTCAGATCGGGGCTGACGGCGAACCAGTGGTCGCCGCGTTCGGTGAGCTTGAACACCTGGTTGCCGCCGAGGTAGAGCACCGACGGGTCGTGCGGCGAGACGAAGAACGGCGCGTTCCAATTGAAGCGCATCCGCTCCTGCCCCTCGCGCGGCGACGGCTTGATGGTCCTCATTACGTTGTTGTCGAGACGGATGCGGGCGAGGTCCGCCCCCTGCCCCGTGGCGTAGACCACGTTCGGGTCGGTCGGATCGAACTGCACGGTGAAGCCGTCGCTGCCGAAGATCGTCCGCCAGTCGGCGTTCACGATGCCGTCGGCCAGCGAGTCGCCGCCCGATCCCTCCGTTTCGGTCTGGAACAGGGTCTCCGACGGGCCCATCCAGGAGCCATTATCTTGAAGACCGCCGGCGACGCGATACGGGTCCGACATGTCGACCGCGATGCGGTAGAACTCGCCGGCGGCGATCTTATTGAGGTAGTCCCAGCTCTTCGCCCGATCGTGGGAAAGATAGACCCCGCCGTCGTTCCCCGCGAGGATCTGGTTCGGGTCGAGCGGGTTCACCACCAGGGCGTGGAAGTCGACATGCACCCGCTCGCTTCCGGAGCGGCGGAAGTTCGCGCCCCCGTCGTCCGAGATCGCCACATCCCACCCAGGGAGATAGACCCGCTGGTCGCTCGCAGGATCGACGGCGATGCGGGAGAAATAGAACGGCCGGAAGTTCAAGGCGCTTCTCCGCGTCCAGGTCGCGCCGCGATCGTCGGAGCGGAACAGGCCGCCGCTGCCGGAATAATTGTCGAACGGCTCGCGCCCGCTGCCGCCGAAATCGCTCTCCACCGAGGCGTAGACGATGGCGGGATTCTTCGGAAAAATCGCCAGCCCGATCCGCCCGGTGCGCGGCGGCAGGCCCTGCGTCAGCTTGTTCCACGACGCGCCGCCGTCATCCGAGCGGAAGATCCCGCCCTTGTCGCTGTTGCCGGTGAACGACCACGGCGTACGTCGGCGGACGTACAGGGCGGCATAGACCGTGTCGGGGCGCTGCGGATCGATCGCCACGTCACACGCGCCGGTATCGGCGTCGACCTTGAGCACCTGCTTCCAGGTCGCGCCGCCGTCGCCGGTCTTGAAGACGCCGCGCTCCGGGTTCGGGCCCCACAGGTGCCCGAGGGCGGCGACGTAGCAGACGTCGGGGTTGCGCGGGTCGACCGCCAGGCGCGGGATGTCGTGCGTCTCCTCCAGGCCGACATGAATGAAGGTGGCGCCGGCGTCGGTCGATCGATAGACACCGTTCCCCCACGACGACGAGTTGCGGTTGTTCCCCTCCCCGGTGCCGACCCAGACGATCATCCCCTTGCCGCGCTCGGCGCGATCCTTCTCCGGCGCGGCCGCGACTCCGCCCTCGTTCTCAGCCGCGCCGGCCTTCTCCTGCGCGGCCCACCCGGCCCAGTTGGGCGGAGCGTCGGCGACCGCGATCGAACCGATCGACAGGTTCGGCTGCGCGTCGAACACCGGCGTGAAGGTGACGCCCAGGTTCTCGGTCTTGAAGACGCCGCCGATGCCGAAGCCGACGTAGAAGGAAGTCCGGCTCCCGGGGACCAGCGCAATCGCCGACACGCGTCCTCCCATGTTCGCCGGGCCGATGCTGCGGAACGCCAGCCCCTTGAGATCGTCGGCGGTCAGCGCCCGGTCACCCGTGGCACCGCTCTTCGTCTCGGCCGGTTTCCGCGCCGCCGGTTTCGACGCCGGGGGCTTCGGAGCGGCCGAGCCATCGGTCGCGGCGAGCAGAGCCAGGACACCGGCCAGGATCCCGATCACAGACAGGCGGCGAAGCGACATGAGACCTCCCCGTGGACAGGTGGATGAGATGGAGGGAGATTCTACCGCGGTTGGGGATGGACTATCCTAATCCCCGATTTCCATGGAGGACACCATGCCGATGCTCTTCGCGCTTGCGTTATTCCTTGTGGCGTCTCCGGCCGTCGCGGCACCCGCCACGGCCCCGCCCGACACCTTTGTCCGCGACGCCGGCTTCGACATCGAGGTGACCCCGAACGTCGTCTACCGCCAGGCCAGTGGCGCCGATCTGAAGGCCGACATCTACGCGCCGTCACCCGCCCCCAAGCGCCCCAACCCGGTCATCATCACGATGCATGGCGGCGGCTGGGTCGAGGGCGCCAAAGAGGAGTACAACCTCATCATCCTCCCGTATCTCGAGCGCGGGTTCAGCGTGGTGAACATCTCCTACCGCCTCGGGCGCGTGGCGCCGGCGCCGGCCGCGGTCGAAGACTGCCGCTGCGCTCTGCGCTGGGTCATCGCCAACGCCGCAAAGTATGGCTTCGACCCGAGTCGCCTCGTGGTGATGGGCTGGTCGGCGGGCGGGCACCTGGCGCTGACCACCGGCCTGCTTCCTGTGTCGGCCGGGTTCGACAACACCTGCCCGACCGACGACTCGATTCGCTGGGGTTCGGGCGAGCAGGCCGAGGTCAAGGTCGCGGCGGTCGTGAACTGGTACGGCATCACCGACGTCGCCGACCTGATCGACGGCCCGAACGCGAAGCACTACGCGCTGGAGTGGCTTGGCAGCCGTTCCGACCGCATCGATCTCGCCCGCCGCGTCTCGCCGCTGCAATACATCAGGGCCGGCATCCCGCCGGTTTTCACCATCCACGGCGACGCCGATCCGTACGTCCCGTACAGCCACGCCGTGCGGCTGCACGCGGCGCTCGACAAGGCCGGCGTCGTCAATCGACTGGTGACGGTGAAGGGCGGCGGCCATGGCGACTTCACCAAGCCGCAGCGGCGCGAAATCTACGATGCGATCTTCGGCTTCCTCGGCGATCGCGGGCTGATGCCGTAACGCCCGATGGATGCGCCGTGAACCCGATCTCCGACCGGACCGCGACTGTTGCACCTGCCCATGGGGAGGAGCAGGTCATCTCATTGTAGCGGGTAGATGGTGACATCATTAACGCGAAGCCCGCCCGGGCGGTGATTCGACGGGTCTTCTTTTCGAGCCGTTACGGCGTTGCCGCGAGGGCGGTGTCGGCCTGCACCAGGCCGGCGCCGACCGGATCGCAAGGTGCTCCGCCGCAGTCGGTGTCCCAGGAGATCGTGCCAACCATCCCGTCGAACCCGGAGAGCACATCGGGCCGGCTGTCGTTCGCGCTCATCGGCCTCGTGGTGCTCTTCAAGATCGACTCGACCCTGGACTGGTTGAGCGTCGGGTTCTTCTCCAGCATCAGGGCGGAGATGCCGGCGGTGAGCGGGGCCGAGAAGCTGGTTCCGGACCAGAAGAAGTACCCGGCGTTCGGTCCATGACCGCCGGGCGCGACCGTCCACTGACCGGGCGCCAGGACATCCAGCTGCTGACCCTGCGCCAGGATGGCCCGGCTGCTGAACCCGGCCACGAACGCCTCGGACTCCTCGGCGGGGCCGCTCGCGGGATCGGGGTCAAAGCCGAGATCCTGGTTCCACCAGAAACCGAAGTTCGGAGAGGTGGGGGTCCCGGGCCGGAACTGCTTCGTCCAGCCCACGGCGCCGGCCGAGATCACCTCCGGGTAGGCCCCGGGGTAGCCCATGCCGCGCTCGCCGCCATTGCCGGCGGAGATGACGACCACGATGCCGGCCGCGATGGCACGATCGACCGCCGCGCGCTCCAGGGAGTTGGGTGCCGAGCCGCCGATGCTCATGCTGATCACGGTCGGGCCGATCTGGCCGGTCTCCTTCAGGTGCATGACGTAGTCGAACGCCGCGATGATGCGGGACGACCAGGTGAACGCCTCGCCGTTCGGAAAGACATCGATCGGGAACAGCGTCACGCCCGGTGACGTGCCGTCGACGACGCGTCCGCCGATCTTGAAGCCGATGATGTGCGAGGCGGTCGCGGTGCCGTGGCTGTTGGTGTCCTTCTCCCACTGATCGGTCGGGTTCGAGGTTTCGAACTCGTTGGACGGGACCGGGTTGTCCGCCACGGCGCCGCCGCCCAGAAAGGTCCGTGCGAGAGACGTGTCGACCCGGCTCGCTACGAGAAAGTCGCGCCAGTTCTCGATGAGGCCGGTGTCGATCAGCGCCACGTGCACGCCCGCGCCGGTCTGCGACACCTCGCGCGCGTCGGGGTCGCCGATGATGCCGCTCTCCTCCACATCCACGACATCCAGCATGTCACGGTCCCAGGTGCCGACGTCCGTCACAAAGCGCTGGCGGTCGGTATCGATCGCCGCGACGAAGGGCAGCGAGCGGATCGCCGAGCGATCGTTACCCGTCGGTGTCATGACGACCAGTTTCAGGCTGGGGAGCCAGCCATGGATCTGGCCGTACTGGCGGAGCTCATCGAGAATTCCGCTGCTCACGGCCGGCCGGACCGTCACGATGATCCGGTTCGATCCACGGATCCTGACAGCGTCGGAATTGGGAGCCACAAGGAAACCGCTCACGGTACCATCGAGCGTCTGGCCGGCGTCCGGGCGCAGCGACAGAGACGCCGCCAGGACAATGAAAAACAGGACTACCCGCAGAGGCTTCAGGGCGGATTGGGGTGATCTCAAGTGTCCCTCCTTTGGCAGTTGATGTTCGAGAGCAATCGCCGCTCCAGCGCCCGCAGGCCGTGATCGACCGGGAGGGGGGAATGGGCAACCCCGCATGGAGAATCAGTACCGCGGCCCGGGCGGATTGTCAACCGCTGAGTGTCACCATGTCATGAGATGACCTGACGGGACGCGGCAAATGCTCAACATGATAGGATTTTCGATGGCCAGCGAAAGTGGCGGAACTGGCAGACGCGCCGGACTTAGGATCCGGTGGGGCAACCCATGAGGGTTCGAATCCCTCCTTTCGCACCAGCTGCCGCGTCATGCGTATTAAAGATGATAGAGGTCAGCCCGGGGGCCGGCGGGCGCCAAGGAGCGGCGCGAGGAGTCCGGCCACGCGCTCGACGAGAATGCGGTCCTCCTCGTCGATCGAGCCGGGGCGGTCGTTGTGGATCTCGATGACGCCGACCAGCTCGGCGCCGAAGTGGACCGGGACGGTGAGCTCCCGATCTCCCATCCTGGTCACGGCATCCGGGTCCAGCGTGGCGCTCGTCGCATCCTTAGCCGCGGGTGGTTCCGCTCCGCGGTGCGCGAGGCGCACCAGGCGATCCCCCTTCCTGGCGAGGACGCCGACCGATCCGTACCGTCGTCCCTGTCGCAGCAGCTCGACGACGCGATCGCAGGCGGCGGCCGGGTCGGGCGGGGCCGTCGCCAGCGCTTCGGCGATCCGCAGCGCCAGCACTTCCGGGTCGGTGAGAGTGATATCCATCGCCAGGGCGTTGTTGACCCGGTTGAAGTAATTGAAGGTGCCGATGACGCTGGCGATCTCGATGATCTGCGGCTCGCTGAAGTGGCGGCGCAGCTCGTCGAAGAGACCATCGTCCACCCGGCCCGCTTCGCGCGTCATCGCGTCGGCGAAGCGCAGGGCGGCTTTCTCGTCAGGCGGGAAGGGGAAGGTGTCGATGTTGTTGAGACCCTGGAGCGCCTGGTCGCTGACCCCGAACTGCTTTGCCAAAGCAGTGTGAGAGGCGAGTCAATAGTCGCAGGAGTTCAGGCTCGACACGCGCACCGCCAGCAGTTCCTTGAGGGCGACGGGAACGGTGCCCGGCCCCATCACGGCACGGAAGTGGGCCAAAAGCGTGCTGACGATCTCCGGCCGGTGCGCCATGGTGCGGAACATGTTCGGGATGTTGCCGCGCTCGGCCAGGAAGGTCCGGAAGGTGTCGCGGAGTCCGGGTGGGACCTCGTCGGGCGACAGGCGTCGAAGCCGTCCCATGAACTGCCTCCTCGCGACAACGATAGGACCGCGCGTCCGGGAATGTCAAATGGGTGCGGACGCACCCGAGGCCCCGCTCAGTGTTCCGCCTTCGAGCGAATGTACTCGCGCAGGCGGCCGGCTCCGTGAGGGTCGAGGGTGTGGAACTGCATGCCGAGCAGGTAGCGATCCTTTTCGTCCTCGGCGCGGTCGACCCGCAGGACCGTCGCCTTCGTGACCACCGGCTGGTCGTCCTCATCGAGGAAGATTTTCAAGTGAAGACGGCGCCCGCGGTCGATCGGCAGGGTCGATTCGAGCAGGATGCCGCCTTCGCTGATGTCCTTCGAGTAGCCGAGGAATTCGCTGATCACCTGACCGAAAGAGATCGACATGACCGTCTGCACCCTCGTGTGCAGCCGGAACTGCACGCCGAGGGTGGCGGCGAGCCGTTGCAGGAGGAGGTTGGGGCTGGCGGGGGAGCCGATGAATTCGTCGCAGCCGGCCTGGCGGCAGCGCTCCGCGACCTCGGCCGGCTCGCCGGGCCCGACGATGAGGATCGGCGGTGACGGCGCGCCGGGGACCCGCTTCAGGATCCGGCAGACCTCATCCCCCTTGAGGCCGCCGAGGTAGTAGTTCATCAGGATGGCGTCGGGCGCGAAGCGCCGGGCCATCTCGACGATCTCTTCACCGGTCCGTCCGACCCGCGTCTGGAACGCCGAGCGATGAATGAAGCAGTCGATCGATCCGAGGGCGCGGTTGACATCGTCGGAGAGCAGAACTTTTTTCAAGAAAGGCTGCGCCATCGCTCCACCCCCAGGCGCGGACAGCCGCCGCATACGTCTCAACTGGAGCTTTTGAGCAAGATTCATGCCCCTGAGACGGTCGCAAGCGCCGATCGAGTCGGAGTGCTTGCGCCGCAACGATTGTGCGCGATATCGTCCGGCGGGCCGGCACCCCGGGCCGGGGCGCAAAAGGAGTCTCTGAGACGGGGGCGGAGCGGGCGGTTCAGGCGTGAATCGTTGCGGGATGCGGGTTTGCGCCACCGTCTCGCTGAGACCATCTCACGGTTCGAGATGAGACGGTCCTTGTCTGGCCGCGCCGTTCGCGGCCGCCGGGGTGGGCGCCCGGAGCCGTCACGGTCAGCGCCTGCTGCCTTCGCGGCGGCCGGACCGGCGTCTTGATACGCCCGTCGCTTCCTGCTATGATTGCGTTTTGGCATTCAGAGTACGGATCGTTTCCGCGGCATCTGTTTCGACTCCAACCCGGATCGGACTATCCCCCAAGAAAAGGGCGTTTCTTCCGAGCGGAGAGATTGAAGCGGTGTTGATCAAGAGGCTGGGCCCTCGATGAAAGTCGTCGTCAGCGAGTTGAATTCCTGCAAGCGGGGTCTCGAGGTCGAAGTCCCGGGTGAGCAGGTTTCCGAGGAAATCGAAAAGACCTTCCGACTCTACTCCCGGCGTGCCCGGGTGCCGGGGTTCCGCCAGGGAAAGATCCCGCTCGACGTGGTGCGGCGGCGCTTCGGCAAGGATGTCGAGGGCGAGGTGATCGAACGGATGGTCCGGGAGTACGCTCTGAAGGCCCTCGACGAGAAGAAGCTGCAGCCGGTGCACGATCCGGTTCTGGACGAGGTGAAATACCAGTCCGGGAAGCCGCTGACCTTCAAGGCGACCTTCGAGGTCCGGCCGGCCGTTTCGGTGTCGGGGTACCACAAGATCGCCGTGACGGTGGGCCGCCATGAGGTGACCGACGAGATGATCCAGGCCTCCCTTCAGGGGCTTGCCGAGCGCGCCGCCAAGCTCGAGGCGCTGAGCGGGCGCCCGGTGCAGAAGGGCGATTACATCGTCGGGACGCTCTCCTGCCGCTTCGTGAAGGGGAAGGGCAAGACCCTGGTGGACGAGCCGCTGCTGCTCGAGGCCGGCTCGGACAAGAACCACCCCGATTTCAACGCCGCCGTTCTCGGTCGGGAGGCCGGCGAGACCTCCACGTTCGAGACGACCTACGGCGATGGTTGGGGGGCGGAGGCGCTGCGCGGTTGCACGGTGGCCTATACCATCGTGGTGAAGGAGATCAAGAAGAAGATCGTGCCGCCGCTCAACGACGACCTGGCCCGTGAGGTGGGGAATTTCCAGAGCCTCGCGGAGTTGAGGACGAAGGTGGTCGATGAGCTGACGCGCCGGTCGAAGGAATCAGAGCAGATCGAAACGCGGGACAAGATCCTGTCCCGCCTCGTGGCCGAGCACAAATTCGAAGTTCCGGAGAGCCTGATCGAGGCGCAAATCGACAACCGTTTGGAAGGGATCGTCAGAGAGATGATGGGCCGAGGCATCGATCCGACGAAGGCGCCAGTGAATTGGCAGGAAGAGCGTGAAAAGGTCCGGCCGGCGGCGACGGACATGGTGCGCGCCGGCCTGATTCTCGAGTCGATCGCGATCCAGGAAGGGATCGAGACCACGGAGGAGGACGCGAACGTGTGGCTTCGAGAGGAAGCGCGGCGAGCGGGCGCAAGCCCGAGCGTGCTCAAGGAACGACTGGCGGAAAATGGCCGTCTGGCGGGCGTTCGGCGTCAAATCGTCAGGGAAAAGTCGCTTGACTTTCTGGTGCGTGATGCTACTATTACGCACGAGGGGAAGTGAATCAGATGCCACTCGTACCGATGGTGGTCGAGCAGACCCCGCGGGGAGAGCGCGCATATGATATCTACTCCAGGCTACTCCGGGACAACATCGTATTCATCGGCAACGCGATCGACGATAACCTGAGCAACCTCGTCATCGCTCAGTTGTTGTATCTGGAAGCCGAAGACCCCGAGAAGGACATTTCAATCTACATCAACAGTCCCGGAGGATCGGTCACGGCCGGCCTCGCCATCTACGACACGATGCAGTTCATTCGGCCGGACGTGTCGACGATTTGCATCGGACAGGCCGCCAGCATGGCGGCGGTGCTGCTCGCCGCAGGTTCTCCGAAGAAACGCTTCGCCCTGCCGAACTCGCGCATCATCCTCCATCAGCCGATGGGCGACTTCTCGGGGCAGGCAACTGACGTTGATATACACGCCAAGGAAATCCTGAGGATCCGGGGACGGTTGAACGACATCATCAAGCAGCACACGGGGCAGACCCTCGACAGGATCGAGAAAGACACCGACCGCGATTTCATCATGACCGCGGCGGGCGGCAAGGAGTACGGTGTCATCGACCAGGTGATCGCGCGGCGCGACTGACGGCCGGGCGGGCGCTCGAGTCGGCACCGTCCAGGAGACGGAGATGGCGGGCAAACGGGGTGACGGCGAATCGTTAAGGTGTAGTTTCTGCAACAAGGATCAGCGCGACGTCAAGAAGCTGATCGCCGGCCCGACGGTCTACATCTGCGATGAGTGCGTCGACATCTGCCTCGACATCATTGCC
>JBGPLZ010000073.1:0-17930 GCA_041486695.1 Acidobacteriota bacterium
CATCGCCCTGACGGCCGTCGCGATCTGGACCCTGATGCGCCCGCTCGACCCCGGAGCCGGGCAGCTCGCCGCGGTCGCCTTCCTCACCGCCTTCGGCCTCACGCCTTTCGTGCGCCTGCTGGCGGTTCGGACCGGCGCCCTCGATCACCCCGATCATCGCAAGCACCACGCCGGCACGACTCCGAAACTCGGCGGCGTCGCCGTCATCGCGGCCTTCGTCCTCGCCCTCGGCCACCGTCCGCTCGTCGATCACGAGCTCCTGGTCATCGCCATCTGTGCCCTCGTGCTGATGCTCGCCGGAGCCGTCGACGACACGCGCGGTCTGTCATCCCTCCTGAGGCTGGGCCTTCAAGTGGGGTGCGCGCTCGCCGCCGTCGCCGCGGGCGTGAGCCTCAACCTGGTGCCGGGGCCGTATGGCGCGGTGATCAACTTCGCGCTGTCGATCCTCTGGATGGTCGGCATCACCAACGCCTACAACTTCATCGACGGGATCGACGGGCTGGCGACCTCTCTCGGGGCCCTGATCGCGCTTCTCCTGACCCTGTTCGCGCGTGGCGCCGGGCAGCCGGGCCTGGCGACGGTCTGCACGGCACTCGCCGGGGCGCTCCTCGGCTTCCTGCCCCACAACCTTCGATGGGGGCGACCGGCGAGCGTCTTCCTCGGAGACTCCGGCAGCGCCAGCGTCGGCTTCGTGCTTGCGGCGCTGGCGATCAAAGAGGATTGGGCCGAGGGGGATCCGCTGGTCGCCCTGGCTGCGCCGGTGCTGATTTTCAGCGTGCTGATCTACGACATGATCAGGACCACGGTCGTGCGGATCGCCACCGGACGGGTGCGCAGCTTCCGTCAGTGGATCGACTACGTCGGCCGGGACCACATCCATCATCGCTTCACGGAACTGCTCGGCGGATCTCGTGCCGCGCTCGTTCTGATCCTCAGCCTGGCGCTCGGCCTCGGCTTGTCGGCCCTCGGCCTGCGGCGCGGCGCTCCGGGGCAGGCCCTTTTGTTTCTGGTCCAGGGAGCCCTGGTGCTGCTGGTCGTCACCGTGCTCGAAGGCGCGGCGACCCGGGCGGCGGGCCGCCGGGGACCCGGAAGGCAGGGTCGAGAATGACGGTGGCGCGGCTTCTCCTGGCGGTGAACGACTTCCCGCCCCTGCTCGGGGGCGAGGCCACGCTCTATCATGCGCTGGCGCGTCACCTGCCGCCCGGAGACGCCATCGTCCTGGCCCCGCGGGCCGAGGGTGATCGCGACATCGACGCCGGCCTTTCGGTTGAGGTCGTCCGGCGCTGGCTGCCGTCGCATGGGGGATTGGCGCGGCGCGCCTTGCGGGCGGTGGTCGGCGGGGCGCACCTGCTCGCCCTGCTGTTCTCGCGGAGGGTGCGCTATCTGCTCTGCGGTCAGATCCTGGCGCTCGGCGTTCCGACGCGAATCTTGTCGCGTCCGTTCCGGCTGCGTTACGCCGTCTTCGTCCATGGCGCCGACGTGGCGGATTATCACCATCGGCGATTCTTCCGGGGCCTTCTGCGCTGGGTGATCGCCGGCGCGGACACCGTCGTGGCCAACAGCCGGTTCACCGCCGACCTGGTCGATCGCCTCCTTCCGGGCGCCGCCCGGCGCCTCGTGGTCCTCCCGCTCGGCGTCGATCCGCCCGCACCCGTCATGCCGGACGATCTGGCCTTGCTTCGGCGCCGCTACGGCCTCGGCGACGGACCCGTCCTGTTGACCGTCGCCCGCCTGGTCGCGATGAAGGGTCATGATGTCGTGATCGAGGCTCTCCCCCGCCTCTTGGCCCGCCATCCCGCGCTCATCTATCTGATCGTCGGGGCGGGTCCCTGCCGCGCCTCTCTCGAGCGGCTGGCTGCGGCGCGCGGCGTGACCCGAAGCGTCGTGTTCGCCGGCCGCGTCCCGGCTGCCGAGCTCGGCTCGCACTATGCCCTGGCCACCCTGTTCGTGCAGCTCAGTCGCGTGACCGGCCGGTACGACGGCCTGGAAGGATTCGGTCTGTCCTTTCTGGAGGCCGCCAGCCACGGGGTCCCCTGCATCGCCGGCCGATCGGGTGGGGTGCCGGAGGCGGTGCTCGAGGGCGAGAGCGGCCTGCTGATCCCGCCCGAGAGCCCCGCCGACTTCGCCGCCGCCGTCGAGCGACTTCTTTCCGACCCGCTGGAGCGCGCCCGCATGTCCAAAGCCGCTCGGAGCTGGGCCGCCGCCCATACCTGGGAACGCGCCGGTGCCTGCCTGCGGGCGCTCGTCGCGCCGGAGCCCTGACCATGTGTGGCATCGCAGGCGCCCTCGGCTTCGATGGCTCGCCCGTGCGGCCTGCCGCGATCCGGGCGATGACCGACGCCCTGACTCATCGCGGCCCGGATGAAGGCGCCGTGCGTATGTTGAGCGTCGGAGACCGCCACCGGCCGCCGGTCGTCGGGCTCGGCCACCGTCGCCTCCGGGTCGTCGATCTGACTCCGGCCGCGGCCCAGCCAATGACCGATGGGGCGGAACGGGGCTGGCTCAGCTATAACGGCGAGCTTTACAACGCCCCGGAACTGCGCGCCGAACTCAGGGGACGCGGCGTCGCCTTCCGTTCCCGATCCGACACCGAGGTCGTGCTGCAGGCTCTTTTGACCTGGGGAACGGAGGCATTGCCGCGCTTCAACGGAATGTTCGCCCTCGCTTTCTGGGACGCGCTCCGCAACCGCCTGCTCCTCGCCCGCGACCGATTCGGCGAGAAGCCGCTCTACTATGCACACCGGCGCGATCGCCTCCTGTTCGCCTCCGAGCTCGGAGCCCTGCCCTGCCATGGCGGGCTGAGTCTGTCGCTCGATGACGAGGCGGTGGAAATCTATCTTGCCCTGGGTTACGTCCCTGCGCCCTGGAGCATCTACAGGGAAGTGCGCAAGCTTCCTCATGGAGCCTTCCTCCTCGCCGAGCCCGGCGGTACGGTCCGCATCGAGCGCTACTACCGGCTCGAGGAGCGCCTGGAGCGGGGCGCGCCCTCCGATCCGGCGCAGGCGGTGCGCGCGGCCCTCGCCGCCGCCGTGGGCCGCCGGCTTCAGGCCGACGTGCCGCTCGGCGCCTTTCTCTCCGGGGGCATCGACTCGACGGCCATCGTGACCCTCATGGGCCCGATGGTCTCTCCGCCGCTGCACACCTATTCGATGGCGGTCCCGGAGCTTGGATACTTCGACGAATCCTCCCGCGCGCGCGCCACGAGCCGGCGCCTGGGCACCGAGCACCATCAGATCGATATCGATGCGCGGCGCCTGCAGGAGGAGATCCCGACGGTTTTCGACCGACTGGATGAGCCGTTCGCGGACTCTTCCGCTTTGGCCACCTCGATCGTCGCCCGCGAGGCCCGCCGCGACCTCACGGTGGCCCTGTCGGGGGATGGCGGCGATGAAATCTTCGGCGGTTATCGCCTGCTTCGCGCGCTGTCGGCGCATCGGCTGCTTCGCCGACTGCCGGCGCGGCCGCGTAAGCTTCTGGCCGGCATGCTCCGGCTTCTGCCGAGCCGCCACGGGGGGGGCGCCGCCGGCCTGGTCCAGAAGGCCCGTAAGCTCCTCGATGGGCTCACGCCCGAGCTCGCGGCGCAGCATGCCGCGTGGATCGCGATCTGCGACCGCTCCGCCCGCACCCTGCTGCGTCCGGGAGCCGCCGACCACGGCCTGGCCGAGGGCGTGATCGAGGAACGTTACCGTCGTTTCGCGGGGAGCGGCGGGGCGCGAACCCTGGCCGTCGAGGTCGACCTTCCGCTGGCCGATGACATGCTCGTCAAGGTCGACCGCACCAGCATGCGCCACGCGCTCGAGGTGCGCGCGCCGTTTCTCGATCCGGATCTGGTCGAGATGGCGCTTTCGCTTCCGGAGTCCGCGCACGTCTCGGCGCTCTCCGGGAAGCGCCTGCTGCGTCACGCGCTGCACGGCCTGGTTCCCGAGGCGATCCTCCGGGCGCCGAAGCGCGGCTTCGAGGTGCCCGTCGGGCACTGGATGACCGGGCCCCTCGCCGGTCTGTACCGGGACGTCACGGACTCCCGGGCGCTCCGCGGCCTGCCGGGCGCCGATCCTGCCACCGCCGCGCGATGGTTCGCCGAGCATGGCGCGCGCCGCGCCGACCATGGCCGCGCGCTGTGGGCCCTGTTCGCCTTCTGCTGGTGGTTCCGGGGTCCGCGCGCGCGGCACGCGCGCGCGGCTCAGTTCTTGGACGACTCGAGCAGCGAGGTCACGGTCTTCAGGAGATCCGAAGGCTGAATCGGCTTCGGGATGTAGGCGTTGGCGCCCAGGGCCAGGCCACGCCGGCGATCTTCCTCGGCCCCCTCCGTCGTTACGATCACGATCGGCAGCGACTTGGTCCGCGGGTTGCCACGCAGATGCGACACCAGCTTCAGACCGTCCATCATCGGCATGTTGATGTCGGTGATCACCAGGTCGACGCGGTTGGTCGCCATCTGCTTGAGCGCGTCGACCCCGTCCACCGCCTCCAGGATCCGGCATCCCTGCAGCCGGCGCAGGGTGAAGGCGATCAGCTGCCGCATCGTCGGCGAATCCTCGACGACCAGCAGAGTGAGGGCGCTCATGGCGCGGGAGAGGTCAGCATGTCGATGAAGCCCTGAAGATTGCTTAGTTTCTGCTCGGACTGCTGATAGAGCTTCGAGCTGAACAGCGCCGTTGCGGCATGTCCGGCCAAAAGAGTGAACAGCTCGAAATCCAGCGGGCTGAAGCGCGGCTTGATCGTCAGCAGACGGTAAATGGCGATGACGCCGATGGCGCGCGATCCGATCTTGAGCGGAATGCAGGCGATGGGGCGCGTCACGTCCACGCGGGAGGTGTCGGGAAGAGGTTCCGCGTAGTACGACTCGCCCTCCGTGGCCCGCGCCAGGGGCCCGCCCTTGAGGCGCACTTCCGCCGGCAACCCTCCAGGCATTCCCTGGCTCGCCTCGGTCCTCAGATACCCGGCCCGTTCCTCCAGCCAGAAAATCCCAAACGCTTCGGCGCCGATCAGGTTGATCAGGATCTCGCGGACGGTGTCGACCACCTCGCGGAAGTTGAGGGTAGCGTGCAGCTGGTAGGAAGCGACGTAGAGGTTGGCCAGCTGGTTGTTCTGGGTCTCGATCTCCTCATAGCGCGTGGCGAAGGTCCGGTTCATCTCCTCGACCTCGCGGAACCGCCCCAGGAGATCGTCGCGCTCCCGCTCCAGCTCGCCCACGCGCGCCTGCAGCTGAGCGACGTCGCTCTGTCCACCGCCCGCCGCGCCGAGGTCCCCACGCGCTCCCTGCTCGCGCATAAGGCCGGCGATCCGGAAGCGCAGGCGCTCGTTGTCACGCAACAGTTCCTCGGTGAACAGCCGCGCACGGGTGAACATGTTGCGCAACTCCTCGCCGCGCGCCATGAGGTCGTCCTTCTCGGCGCCCTCCGGCCCCTCGTCCCTGGTCCGGCTCATCGACTCGAATATAGGTCCCGGCCCGCGCGGGTGCAATCCTGTAATCCCCTGGCGGCAACTGTCACCGACACACCCGGGCCAGGAGGCTGCGGATCTCCGGAAGGGGCAGGATCTGGTCCGCGAGTCCGGCCCGGATCGCCTCTCGCGGCATGCCGAACACCGTCGCCGTCTCCTCCGATTCGGCGACCGTCCGCCCGCCCCGCCCCTTGATCTCACGCAGACCGGCGACGCCGTCGGCACCCATGCCGGTCATGAGAATGGCGAGAGCTCGCGCGCCGAACAGGCGCGCGGCCGAGCCCATCAGCAGATCCGCGGAGGGTGCGTAGCGCTCGCCTTCGGCGCGCTCCCGGACTCGAAACACGATAGCGCGCGCCGACCGCTCGACGGTCGTCTGCCGGCCGCCCGCCGCGATGTAGATATGTCCGGGGAGAAGCGGCGCCCCATCCACAGGCTCGACCACAGGCAGCGCGCAGACGCGCGCCAGACGCACCGCAAACAAGCTCGTGAACCGTGCCGGCATGTGCTGGGCCACCAGAGCGGTGGTCGAGGTGCCGCGCGGCAGCGCCGGCAGGACCGTCTGTAGCGCCGGCGGGCCGCCCGCGGAACAGGCGACCACGACCAGATCGGCCGGCGCCGTCGCGCCGCTGTCTCGCGGTCGCGCGCGCCGGGCCTCCCTGCTGGTAGGGGGGTTCACGCCTGCGTCCCCGCGGGTTTGGCGGCGGACTGCCGTCGTTCCTCCTCCAGGCCCTCTCGCAGCGCCGCCGCCAGGACCTCGATGCGCTCCGGCAAGTCAGGGAAACGGTGCGCGATCAGATCCTTGCCCTTCATCATCTCCTCGCGGAAGGTTTCGAAGAAGCGCCGATCGACGACCGCGCGCTGGAAATCGGCCGGGTGGTAGATTTTCAAGTCCGACAGCATGATGCGGGCGAGCCGTCGGATCTCGGCGCGCGGCTCGATCGGCGCCAGGCTGGGATCGCCCGGAGGGGAGACCGCGGCGCCGGCACCGATTTCGTCGAAGGCGGCGTCCAGCCGCGCTGCGAGACCTGCTCCACTGAGCTCATCCTCTTCGAGGCCCGCGGCGAGACCCGCGGGCCTGCCGGTCATCGGGAGGCCTCCCGCGGCTGCGGTCCGCTTCGGGAGCGCGCCCTTCTCTCCCCCGGAGAGTCCCTGGCCGGCGCCGGGCGAGCCTATCAACCGCGCCAGCCGCACACGCAGCTCATCGCGCGGGATGACATCCTCGAAGTAGTCGTCGGCGCCATAGAGATTCCCCGGGCTGCGAACGAAGCGGTCCGACTTGAACACCGAGCCGACCAGAGCGACCCTGGTGCCGCGCAGATCGGGACTTCCCTTGACCCCTTCACAGACGGCCACCCCGAGGAGGCGCCGCAGGTAGACGTTCACGATCATCAGGGTGGGACGGCGCGCGACCGCGAATCGGAAGGCGGACTCGCCGTCATCGGTGGTTTCGACGCGGCAACCCAGCGACACGAGCGTCCGCGCGACCAAGTCCCGGAATTCACGATCCTCGTCGGCGACCAGGGCCAGCGGACTCTCGGCGTTCGACGCCGCGGGCGCGCGCGCCTCCCGCCCCCGGGCGGGAACGCTCTCCATTCTCGGCGCGGCCGCCGGAGTCGACGTGGCCGCCGCTCCTTCCGTCGCCCGACCCGCCAGGAAGACCGTGCCGCAGCCGCTGCAGCGCACCTTGCGCCCCGGCGTCCCGAGCCGCTGCTCATCGACGCGGTAGCGACGCCCGCAGGCCGGACAGACGAGCGTCATCGCTTCTCCTGAAGGAAAACGGCCGGCTCGAGAAGGAGGACGCCGTCACGCTCGCCACCAGCGAGCGCTTCCACGCGGCTCACTCCGTCCACCAGGAGAGCCATCCATTCTCCCTCGTCACGCAACATGATCAGCCGCGCACGGGCTTCGTCCCGGCCGGCCGGCAACCCCAGACGCGCCCGTCCATCGACGATCGTGACCATCCGCCCGCGCCACGGCAGGATCCCGAGGATGTCCGAGCCTGCCCCCGGCACGGTCGTCGGCTTGCGATAGCCGACCACCTCCACGATGGCCTCGAGCGGCAGGGCGTATTCCCGCCCCTCGAGCACAAAAATCAGCACCCTCGCAAGATCGGGTCCGGGAGGCAGCGACCCGGGCACCCCGACGTCAGACGGCAGAACGCTCACCCGACCTCCCCGCGATCAGCCCCTCGGGATCGAGCACCAGGACGGCGGTGGCATCTCCCAGGTCGGTGGCTCCCGCCAACCCCGGCAGATCACGCAGGCGCCGTCCGACCGGCTTGATCACCACCTCCTGCTGCCCGAGAAACCCGTCGACCAGGATTCCTACCGAATGTCCCGCGGAACCGGCAACCACCGCGAAGCGCTCCTCCCCTTCCCCGGTCTCCCCGGCGCACCGCATCAGGCTTTGGAGCCGCACCAGGGGCAGCGGCCCCCGGGAGTGTTCGTAGATCGTCCGGTCCCCTTCGCGGCGCAGACGGGCGCGGTCGATCCTGAGGTTCTCCTGGATCGTCGTGATGGGGATGGCGAAGCGTTGGCCCGCGGCCTTGACGATGAGCGCCGGCACCAACGCCATCGTGATCGGCGTCGTGATCGTGAACGTGGTCCCCTGGCCGGCAATGAACCGGACCTCGATCGAGCCCTTGAGCCGCCGGATCGCCCGGCGGACGATCGCCAGACCAACGCCTCGGCCGGAGAGCTGACTGACCTGCCCGGAAGTGCTGAATCCCTCGGCGAAGATCAACTCGCGCGCCTCGTCCGGGGTGATGGAATGCTGCGCGTCATAGAGGCCCGCCGCCGCGGCGACCGCGCGAACCTTTTCGATGTCGATGCCCCGGCCGTCGTCGATGATCTCGATCATCACCGACCGTCCACGCGGGACGGCAGTCAAGACCAGGCGGCCGCGTCGTTGTTTGCCGCAGCGCAGTCGTTCGTCGGGTGATTCGATACCATGGTCGAGCGCGTTGCGCAGCAGGTGGACCAGGGGGCTGGCCAACTCGTCCATCATCGCCTTGTCGAGCTCCGTCTCCCCACCCAGAGCATGAAAGTCGACCTCCTTGCCAGCGGCCTGCGCGGCGCGCGCCACCATTCGACCGACTCGACCGAACACCTGCTGCAGGGGGACCAGACGGACCTCGATGGCACCGCGCTGCAACCCGAGAAGTCGCGGCTGCAGGGCCCGGACCTGCCGGACGAGCTCGCGGACGTCCCGATCGGCGGGATGGCTCTCGCCCATCCGCCTCGCCGCGCGCTCGAGCGCCAGGAGCGCAATGGAAAGATCTCCGACCTGGGCCAAGAGCTCGTCCAGCCTCCCCACCGGGACGCGCAAGGTCTCCGACACCCCCCTGATCTCCTCGCCCTGGTCTTCTCCCTGACCGGGGCGGGAACCGTCGGGGGCGGAGGGGCGCCCCTCCTGAAGCAGGTCGATTTCGGCCGCAACTCCCCCAGTGGCCGCCTCGATCGACGCACGATCCCGGGCACCCGACACGATGATATGAAAGAGCATCCCGGACGTCGTGTCGTCATCGAACCGCGGCACGGTGGCGATCACCTCGGCGCGTTCCTCGAGAGCCCGGACCAGCGCCCGAAGCCGGGCATCGAAATCCTCCGGATCGAGACGGAGGCGCAGCAGGAAGAGCGAGCATCCGCCCCGCGCCGCCAGATCCAGACGCCGTTCCTCGTATTCGCTCAGCGAGCCCCGCACCCGCGGATCGAGCGGCAGAGGAACGGGCGGCCCCGCGCCCGGGTCCTCCTCGCGGGCGGCGGAGCGCAGCCGGCGGCGCAGATCATCGGCCGCCTCCGGCTCGCCGGCCTCGGACAGGCGTCGGGTCGATCGGATCAGGGCATCGTACGCCTCGTGGATCAGGTCGATCTCCGGCGCGGCCGGGCCTGTCCCCTCCAGCCGGAGGCGCTGCAGAAGTTCTTCGAGGTCGTGAGCGAGATCGGTGATCGGCTGCAGACCTTGAAGGGCCGCCAGCCCCTTGAGAGAGTGAATCTCACGAAAGATCGTGTTGAGAAGCGCAGGCTTCACCTCGTGGGCCGCCGATCGCGCCTCCAGCTCCCGCAGATGCTCCGCCAAGGCCTCGAAGATCGCTTCGGCCTCCGGCAGGAAATCGCGCTCGAGGCGCTCGCGGTCCGTTCGTCCGCCTTCAGGCATGCGGCACCGACCCCCGGCGGCTCCCTCCCCCGGCCAGCGTCGCGATGCGTCGCTGCAGGAAGGCATTCTCCAGCGCGATGCCGGCCTGACTGAGGAAGATTTCCAGGGCGCGCAAGTCGCCGACCGGCCGTCCCGAGCGGGCGTTGTCCCCATAGAGGATCGCGAAGACATGCCGCCCTGCGAGCAGGGGGAGGAGGGCCGCTTCCCGCGGAGCCGGCGCGCCGAGCTTCTCGAGGAGTGGGGCGTTCGGACGCGTCGCCGCCACCGGCCCCACGTAGGTCTCGCGCTCCTGGACGCTCTGCTGCAGCACCGAACCGCGTTGCAGGGGGAGGGCGATCCCCCGGATGCGCGTGTCAAGCCCCCCTGCCTCGGTATCATCGGACCCGCCGAATGCGCCGGCGCCGAACACCTGACCTTCGCGAACGGCGAACAGGATGCCGCGCTCGAAGTACTCCGCGGCCAGCCGGAGAACGAGAAGCGGGATGCCGCTCTCCTCCTCGCCGCGCATTTCGCCGATCAATCCCCGCAGCAGCGACAGCGGGTCGCCGACCCGGATCGAACCGTTTCCAACGCGTGAAGGGGCGATCGCCAGGCGCTCCGGATCCTCCAGGACGCCCCGCACCCGTTCGCATGCTTCCTTCAGGGTCGCCCCGACCTCCTCCCAGGAGGCGCCGCCGAGGTCCGGAAGCACCAGGTAACCGTCGGCTCCGGCGGAGCGTGCTTGGCGCGCTGCCGCCTCATCGCGCAACTCGCCGACGAGGACCGCGTTGACCTCCGGGGCCATGGCGCGGATCCGGCGAACCAGTTCCAGGCCACCGCTCCATCCGTCCACGCCCTCATCCGCCAGAAGCAGGTCGGCGACCAGCGTGAATGACCTCCCGGCTCCTGCGAGGGTGCGGCCCAGCGCCAGCCCTTCCGCCGCGCTGGCCGCGGCGTCCACCTCGTAGCCACGGCCCGAGAGGCTCTCCCGAAGTCTCAGTCGGAGGGCCGAGCGCTCGATCACCAGGAGAACCGGGCGGCGCGGGATTCGCTCGGTCCGGGACGCGGTGCGTCGCGCCCGGCCGTTTCGCCCTGCGGAGCGCCGCGGGATGCCCTGGAGAATATTCTCGGGCGCCAGTCCCTCCCGCAGCCCGAGCTCCGCGGTTCCGGCCGCGGCCTCCCGATCCTCGATCTCGAAGCGGAACTCCCCCTCGTGAAGCAGGACCAGCGAGCGCAACACCGCGCGCAATTCGTCACGCACCACTTCTTCCAGGGTCACCTGAGCCACGGCCCCCAGATCGACGAGAACACTCGGCAGCGGCTCGCCGGTGCGGGCGCTGCGCTCGCGGGCCATCCGCAGCGCAACCGCGTCGACGAGTCCGCGTTGCAGGAGCAGATCCTCGAGCTCCGGACCCTCGTGGCCCAAGGTGGCGCCACAGACCAGACCACTGCGAAATCGCACCCGGCGTTCCCCGGCGGGGCTGCCGAGCACCAGGGTGCCGGACTGCCTGCTGACATGGACCACCTGGAGGATGTCGGGGAAGGATAGATCCTCGAGACTGCCGATGACGGTCACGGATCCCCCACGGCGCGCAGATCGAGTGCGTCACCACCCGGGCTTGTCGCGGGCGGCGGTTCTGACACCCGGTAAAATCTAGGCAGATTTGGGCGTTCGGCCACCCGCAGGGGGATTACGGAAGCGTGATCAGGGAAGGCTCAGGCGGCTCCGGGGGGATCATCCTGTGGTGTCTATCCACCCTGGCCCAGGCTCCCCGACTCGAGCTTCTTGCGCAAGGCATCGAGAATGCCGTTGACGAACTGCCCCGAATCTTCTCCCCCGAACCGTTTCGCCAGCTCGATGGCCTCATCGATGACCACGATGGGGGGGGTCCCGGCTTCCCTCAAGAGCTCGAAGGCCGCCAGCCGCAGGACATTGCGGTCGACCAGGGCGAGACGCTCCAGCCGCCAGTTGTCCAGCGACTGCGACAGGAGCGCATCGATCTCCGGGCGGGCCTCCAGGGCGCCGCAGGCCAGGCGCTGCGCGAACTCCCGCACCTCGTCGGGCACGTTCGCATCCCGCCAGAAGTGGGGCAGGACTTCCGCCATCGAGACGCCCGAGGCCTCGGCTTCATAAAGCATCTGCAGCGCGTACTCGCGCGCTTTGTGGCGCGCGCTCATGGTCGCGCCGGCGCGGCGTCGAGGTTCTTAAACAGCGAGACCATTTCGATCGCCGCCAGCGCAGCGTCCCAGCCCTTGTTGCCGGCCTTGGACCCGGCCCGCGCGATCGCCTGCTCCAGGGTTTCCGTCGTGACCAGGCCGAAGGTGACCGGGCGCCCCGATTCGAGAGCGACGGAGGCGATCCCTCGCGCGACCTCGGTGCACACCTGGTCGTAGTGCGAGGTTTCGCCGCGGATGACGCAGCCGGTGCAGACCACGGCGTCGTGGCGCTTCGACAGCGCCAGGTGGCGCGCCGTCACCGGGATCTCGAGAGCACCCGGGACCCGTGCCACCGTGATGTCGGATTCCCGCACCCCGTGACGGATCAGACAGTCAAGAGCGCCTAGAAGAAGCCGCTCCGAGATGAAGTCGTTGAAGCGGCCGACCACGACGGCGATGTTGAGCCCCGTGCCGTCCAGGCCGCCGCTCACGATGCGCGCAGGCATCCGTCGAATCTCCTTGAGCCTCAAGCTCTTTCGGGAATCTTAGCGGCGCGCGATCCGGGCTGTCAAGGTTGGGCCAGGCACGGGCGCAGGAGCGCCGCCCAGCGCGCCGCAAGAAGAGTCTTGAGAAGCACGTCCGCGAGGAGCAGCGCCAGCACGGCACCGTAGAACGCCCCACGGGGCGGCCCGGCGAGCGGCCGCCGGGCGAGCCGCGCCAGAAGCGGCCGCGCCAGAGCCACACCGAGCAGGACGTAGGCGACGACTCGAAGCATGGCGTAAGGGGGCCAGCCGAACAGGAAGGCCGTCCAGGGCGCGCCCCCGGCCGCCGCCAGCGCGCCGACGTAGTACGACATGTAGCCGACCAGCACCGCGCCGAGAACGATGCCGAGCAGGCCGGCGCTCCCAAGCGCCACGAGCGCGAACCCCGCGAGATGCAGGACATGCTGTGGAATGAAGCGTGACGGATCGGCCTCCCGTCCCTGCCCGGTGGCGATGAAGGTGAACATTTCATCGCGGTACGCCGCCCCGTGTGGAATCCAGGTTGCCGCGCCACCGGGGTCACGAGCGGTCGCGAAGATGATGCTGACCGACAGCGAAACCGCCCACAAGAGCGTCGCGACGACCGCGGATCCGGGCCGGCCGCGCAGCAGGAACCTGATCAGCACGGGATAACAGGCGGCGGCCGCCGCGATGGGAAGGAAGAGGGAGTTACCCAGACTCGACGCGACCAGGACCGCCAAGGGGGCGAGCGCGGCGGGCAGAAGCGCAAGCGCGCGCCCTCTCACCCGGGGCGCCTGCCCGGCTCATCGAGGCTCAGAAACTCCTTCAGCTCCTGAACGCGGGCTTCGATCTCCGCGCTGGTGACCGCGGCCAGCCGCCTCAGGCTGAAGTCCTCGACGCAGAAGGAGGCCAGGACGCTGCCGTGCAGCATCGCCTCTCTCAAAGACTTTCCGTTGGTCTCTCCGGATCGCGCCAGGTGACCCATGAACCCTCCGGCGAAGCTGTCGCCCGCGCCGGTTGGATCGACGGGCCGTTCAACTGGATAAGCGGGAACGGCGAAGTAGTGCCCGCCGCTGAACAGCGCCGCACCATACTCCCCGCGCTTGATGACCAGGAAACGCAGGCCCAGGCTGAGCAGACGGCGGGCCGCGACGACGGTGTTCAACTCCCCGGCCAGCAGTCTCGCTTCGGCGTCGTTGATCACCAGGCCGTCGACGCCGCCCAGCAGCCGCTTCAGGCTGTCGCTCTTCCCCTCGATCCAGAAATTCATCGTGTCGCAGGCCGACAAGCGCGGCTTGACCTGCTCGAGCACGCGGCGCTGGAGATCGGGGTCGATGTTGCCGAGAAAAAGGTACTTGGCGCCGATGTCTCCCGAGCGGATCTTCGGATCGAAGCGCTCGAACACATTGAGGTGCGTGGCGATGGTTTTGCGATCGTTGAGGTCTTCGGAGTACTCCCCCTCCCAACGAAACGAGGGGCCGCGTCCCACCTCGAGGCCCGTGACGTCGATGCCGCGGCCGCGCAGGAGGCGCATCGGCTCTTCGCCGAAGTCCTCGCCGACCACCGCCACCATGCGGACCTTGGTGAAGTACGAGGCGGCGACGGCGCAGTAGACCGCCGATCCCCCCAGCACCTCCTTAGCCTGCCCATAGGGGGTGCGCACCGTGTCGAAGGCCACCGAGCCGACCACCAAAAGGGACATCGCCTACTCCAGGTAGCGACCGACGAGCAGGCGAAGACGCTCGCGCGTCTCCCGCGGGATCGCCGCCCGGTCGGTCAGGATGGCGTTGGCGAGCGCGCTGGCGCAGGCGCAGCTCCGTTCGGCCGGCAGAGCCGCGGCGGCTCCGGCCAGGATCGCCTGGGCGGTGCGGGCGTTGTCGTGCAGCCGGGCCACCACCTCCTCGACCGTCACCGGGTCGGTCTCCTGCCGCCAGCAGTCGTAGTCCGTCACCATCGCCATCGTGGCGTAGCAGATCTCCGCCTCGCGCGCCAGCTTCACTTCCTGGACGTTGGTCATGCCGATCACGTCGACCTTGAATGATCGGTAGAGCAACGACTCCGCCCGCGTGGAGAACTGCGGGCCCTCGATGCAGAGATAGGTGCCGCCGCGGTGCAGGCGCGCGCCGGCGGCGCCGCCTGCCTCGGCCAGGGCGGCCGCCAGGGCCGGGCAGACCGGGTCCGCGAGCGACACGTGAGCGACCAGGCCCGCGCCGAAGAACGTCGAGGGGCGGGTTCGGGTCCAGTCGATGAATTGATCAGGCAGGACGACATCGAGCGGGCGCAACGTCTCCTGCATGCTGCCCACGGCGCTCACCGAGACCAGACGGGTGATGCCCAGCGCCTTGAAGCCATAGATGTTGGCCCGGAAGTTGATCTCGGAAGGCAGCAGGAGGTGCCCGCGGCCGTGGCGCGCCAGGAAGACCACCTCCCGGCCGGCGAGCCGCCCGAGAACATAGGCATCGGAGGGATCGCCGAACGGCGTCCTGATCCGCTCCTCGCGGAGCCCCTCGACCCCGGTCATCTGATAGAGGCCGCTGCCGCCGATGATCCCGAGTGCACCCATGATCACGCTCCCCCGCGGCGATCCGGCGGGGAGCGCATGCTAGCACCCGCCTCCCGGAGGGTCAAGGAACCGGCTCCACAGGAACCGGCTCCACAGGGTCATTCCCGCCAGAGGGAGCGGCGCTCTGCCATGCGCGCACCGTTCGCAGCGCTTCACCCTGAAGCGAATCCTCCCCGGCCGCCGCGAGAGCCTCGGCATCGCCGGGCCGCGGCAGCATCGTCCCGAAGCCGCGCAGAGCCGGCCGGAGCACGACGAGACGATCGCCGCAGGCTTCTTGAAGGCCCTCCCAGTAGGACCGTCGCGCCTGACGGAGACAGGTTCGAAGACCGAGATCGACCGCGACGACCCGGCGGGCGCCAATCGGATGGGCGAAGGCCCGCTCGATCGGCACCGCCGTGTGCCAGCCGGCATCGACGAGGAGGAGGTCTCCGTCCCGCGAGCGCACCCGCAGCGGAGGAAAGAGTCCGGGGATCGCCGCCGATGCCTTGACCGCAGCCGCCAGGGGCAGAAGCGGCTCCACCGCCGGCCCGCCGTGGATCAAGACCTCGCCGCGGCTCCTGAGATCGTAGGACAGCACACCGAGACTCGTGATGCCGTCCCTCAGGCGCGAAAAGGAGGCGGCTTCGAGACGAGCCAGGCCTTCGACAAGAGGTGCGGAGTGCCGGAGGGCGGCGTGGGACAGGAGCGGCAGGCGCCAGCGGGAGACGGCGAAGGCGAACAGGCTGGCGGGGCCGAGACGACGGGCCCGGTCGATCATCTCCTCCGGCTCCATCCCCGCCGCAGCGTAGAGCCCGGCGACGATGGCACCGACGCTGCACCCGAGGATGGTCCTGAAGGAGATCCGCTCCGCCCGCAGGCGACGCAGGACTCCGGCCAGCGCCACACCGCGGGCTCCACCCGCCCCCAGGACGAGGACGATTCCCGTTTCGTCGCGCATCGTACGGGGTCAGGTTTCCGCGGGCCGCTCGAACCGGGCCAGGAGACGCTCCCAGCCTCCGGGCCGCCGCCCAAGAACCTGCAGCCCTTTGGCTCCGGAGATGAAGATCAGGGACCCTCTGCCACCGGACAGCGGGTGCCTGGCGCCCCGCGGCCGACGGGCGACGGTTCGCCAGCCGCGTTCGACCCTGGACGCGCCGACCCGCGAGATCCCGGGCCGCAGGCCGTTCTGCCTGAAAAAGTGCAGCGCCACCAGGCGCGCCAGGCGCGCCAGCCCCGGATCGGGCGGCATGCTTAATACGAGAGTTTCCCTGCGTCGGGCTGCCAAGGCGGACTCCTCGGATGAGTACCGGCATCTTAGGTTGGCCCGGAGTGGGTGTCAACGACGCGACGGGGGGCGCGACGGGGCGCCCGGGCCGCCTTGCGCCACCCCTGATCACACCCTAGATTGTGCAGGTGCAGGACTTTACGGGAGAGATCTGCCGATGACCAGCACATCTCCGAGCCAGGGCGCCGGTCCGGGGCGGGCGTTCCGTACCTACGCCTACGCGCTTGGCGTTGGGGGGACGCTTCTGGTCATCCTGGAGTCGGTCCAGGCGTATGACCTGGTCCGGCGCGAGATCGTGCCGGTGGTCGTGTTGGCGCTCTTCATCGGCTTCGCCTGGTACTTCAGCTTCACCATTTTCCCGCGCGCCAGCCTGTCGATCTCGCTGGACATGGCCTATCTCATGACCGCGCTCTGCGTCCTGCCTGCGCCGCTGCCGCTCCTGGTGGCCTTTACCGGGGCCGTGCTCGGCTGTCACCTGCGCTGGCGGGACAAGCGCAACCGGGCCAATCCACTCATGCTCGTCCTCGGGCTCAACGTCGGCAGCCTGGTCATGATCGCCGTCGCCGGCCAGCTGCTCGCCCTGTACCTGAAGCCCATCTGGCAGTTTCACGTTCTCACCTGGGATTGCGTCGTGGTGATCGCCGCCTTGTTCGTGGTCTACAACCTGACCAACCTGGCGGTGATGGGCACGGCGGTGGTGCTGCGGCGCGAACCGCTTCTCCCCTACCTCGGGACCTACCTGAAATTCATCCCATCGCTCGAGATCTTCACCATTCCGCTGGCGCTCGGCCTGGCTCTCCTGTACGCGGCGACGGGCGTCTGGGGATTCACGCCGATGGCGACGACGATCCTCCTGGCGAGCGGCCTCTTGAAGAAGCTGAACGCCGCGCGCACCGAGCTGAGCGACGCGATCGCCCAGGTGCGGAATCGTTCCAGGGAACTGAGCATCCTGAACACGATCGGGAGCGAGATCACCAGCTCGCTCGATCCCGAGGTGGTTTTCTCGAAAGTCAGCGCGAACTTGCAGAAGATTCTCGACGCTCCGTACCTGTTCCTGTCGCTCTACCAGAAGGGGCCCCAGGAGACTTACATCGAGTTCGTGGCCCGTGACGGGCAGGTCCAGCCGCGACCGGAGCGCGCCCTCGGTCACGGGTTCACGACCTGGATGGTCGAGGCGCGCCGCCACCTGCTGGTCGACGACATGACGGTCGATCGCGACTCGCTCCCCTGCGTGCCCGTGCTGCTCGACCCGGCGGTGCGATCGATCCTGGCGTCACCGCTGGTGGTGAACTCGATGGCCATCGGCGTGCTCTGCGTCGAAAGCCCGCGCCCGGCGGCCTACAGTCTCGATCAGGCCTCCGTCTTCACGACCATCGCCCAGCAGGCGGCGATCGCCGTCGAAAATGCGCGGAACTACGAGCTGGCCACGGTCGACCAGCTGACGCGGCTCTACCTTCGCGATCACTTCTTCCGCAAGGTCTCCGAGGAGCAGATTCGGTCGCGGCGCTACGGCAGCGTGTTCACCGTTCTGATGCTCGATTTGGACTCCTTCAAGGAGATCAACGATCGGATGGGACACCTCTCCGGGGATCGTTTCCTGCAGCGGGTCGGGGAGGCGATCCGCGAGTCGATGCGCGCCGCCGATGTCCCCTGCCGCTACGGGGGCGAGGAATTCTGCGTGCTGCTTCCGGAAACCGATCTGGAAGGCGGCCGCCGGATCGCCGAACGGATCCGCGCGCGCGTGGCGGACCTGGAAGTGCGCATCGGGGACAACGTCATCCGGACGACGATCAGCGCCGGCATCTCCTGCTATCCCGCCGACTACCCGGGCAGCATCCCGGGCCTGCTCGAGAAGGCCGACCAG